>JBJMXF010000228.1:0-3948 GCA_045809725.1 Candidatus Udaeobacter sp.
GTCCTTAGCGGATGTTCAGCGTAGGAGAAAACCTCGACGCGGGGAAAATGGAGAGCGAGGAGTTCACGGAGGCTCGTGCGGGTGAAAAAATTTCTGTGATCGCCCTCCAGCATATGCCAGGGCACAGTTTCCCAGTCCTTAAAATAGGGAATAACCTCAATGTTCGGCACCGAGAACAGCGCCCGCCGGCGAATGATTCGCGAGAGTTCTCCTAGAAACGTGTTTGGATGCTCAATGTGCTCAAGCACCTCGATACAGATTGCTTCATCGAATTCCTCGTCCCCACAGGGAAACCGCTCGATCCCTCGCGTCCCTCTGCGAAATGGCAGGGCCCGCTGCTCCAGCAATTGTAAGCAGTCGAGATTCACTTCCAAGCCGGTCCAATGATGTCCAGCCGCGATCAGAGCTGGACCATAGGCACCTGCTCCGCATCCCACGTCGAGCACGGAACTGCTGGGGGATAGGTAATCAAGAATGAGACGCAACATCTCGGCCCCTGGTTCCAGCACTGGCGGTCCGGAGCCATAGATGTTTTCCCGATGAAGCACTCTGCTTTGCCACGGGAAAACCACATCACCAAAATGGCGTTTCTGGAGACGAGCTGGAACAAGATGCACGGACACGTCGCCAATTAAATATTCAGCGCCATCCCCATTCCAAGACGCAGTCAGTTCGATCGTAGCATCGCGTGAGGCCTCGGCCCGCCCAGGCGTGCGGGCTAGAAACCGGAATGCAGTAGGCACATCGTGTGGCAGAGACATAAAGTCGGAAACATCTGGACGCGCAAATAGCAGCCGAGTTTCTCCGATCGGGGCGCCCTCGAGCCACGCGCGCACGCGACAGGCTGCGGGATCGCGCCCTTCGGTAAAAATCCAGCCCACGATCGAGATGCACTCATCGTAAACGGCCTGAGCGGGCCGAGGGGCATCAATGTATTTATGCATGTGCGGGAGCTTTTCGAATCCCATGATAAACGCGTTAGGTGTGTTGTTTACGTCGAAGGGCTTAATCGCCCCGCCACCGCGGCTCTCCCTAATTTCCTGCCAAAACTATTGCCGCAAGCACCCAGAAACCTTCGTCATTTGCCTAACGAAAAGTCGGCACGCTTTCGCGAGAGATTTGGATTGTAATAAGGATCTCGCTGTAAGACGTCAGACCAACGTTGGCGCAGAACGGCTTCGCTGCTGGTATCTACATCGTCGGCCGATGAAGTGTTCCAATAAAGCTTCGCAAGCGGAGTGTAAACGATCAGGTAACCTGACCGCCGTATATTCAGACATAGATCGATTTCTGCGAACTCGTTCGAGAGCGTCTCATCGAATCCGCCGATCTGTTGAAAGACTTCGCGACGCATCAACACGCACGCCCCTGTGATCGCGCTACAGTTGCGGGTCATCCGTAATTGGCGGTTGACACCGGGATGCTCTGCCGGGAAATCGTGAAAAGCGGACTGCGCAATTCCATTCACACCAAGGACCAGGCCAGCGTGCTCAATTTTGCCGTCCCGATTGATCAGTCGCGGGCCCACTGCACCAACTTGGGGCCGCTGCACATGCTCACACATGATTGTCAGCCAGTCCGGATCGATGGGTTCCAAGTTGTCCTCGAGGAAAAGAAGCCATGGACCGTCGGTCTGCGCGACCGCCGAATTTTCGGCTGCAGACTTATTCGCCGCATCGGGGTAATGGAGCACCCGCAAATCTGTGGCAGCGGCATCGATTTTGTCGCGGTCGCCGACTTGCACCATCACAATTTCGTAATTCTGGTAGCTGGTTTTGCCGATCAATCTTTCCGCAAACTCCTGATGCCATTCCATGCCGCAAGAAGCAGGAATGATGATGGAAATTTTTCTGGACTCGAGCAACTGCCGTCTGACACAAAAAGCGTGAGTTGGCCAGTCCACAGTAACGTGCGCCAGCTCGCCGCGGCGTTTCAGATGAGCTTCAATTGCGCGCCAGGAAGCTTCGAGTTGCCCTGGTTTCTGGCGCACGTCGCTCGCGCTGGAATTGTCGCTACGACGCCAGTGGTATAGCACGCGTGGAATATGCTGGATTCGGTTGGTTCGCTCGCTGACGCGCAGCAGAAGATCGTAATCTTGTGAGCCATCAAATTCCGCTTGGAATCCCCCAACCTCTCGCGCAAGATCTCGGCGCAAAAAAATCAGGTGACACAAATAATTGCAGGACAGAAAGAAGTCTGGCGACCAGTCCGGTTTCAATATCGGTGAGTCAAAGCCAGTCTCTGTGAGTTTGTCTTCATCCGAGTAGATCAGATCGACTGCGGGATTCTCCTGAAGCAACTTTACATTTTGGAAAAGAGCATCGGGCTCGAGCACGTCGTCGTGGTCAAAAAACGTGACCCACTCCCCGTTAGCGAGATGAAGGCCTCTGTTTAACGCGGCTGAGATGCCTTGATGGCTCTCGAGCCTAACGAGACGAATCCGACGGTCGCGCGTGACCACGCCAGGCAAAACGCGCAGCAGGTCGGTGGCAGTCGATCCATCGTCGATCAACAGCAGCTCCCAATTTTCATAAACTTGCGCAAGCACGGAGCTCACAGCCTCGTTAAGCCAGGAAACCGGAGTATCGAAAACGGGCGTGAGTATGCTCACAAGCGGCTGCGAAACGAAACCGCGCGCATCAACGCGCATCCGCTGCAGCTCCTGCGTACTCGCGCGATGATGCTGAAACCATTGCTGGTATTCGCTTGATGCAACAGAGTTCGCAGGCGTCCGGTTTTGCTTGTGAAGCTTTCGCCACAATATTTTTGCCGGTCTTTCCAAAACCCGATAGGGCGCTAGCAATACCTGGCCAATTCTGCGCTCGGGTGATTTGCGCAGCGTGCGTCTCTCCTCCTTCAGGGACTTCAGCTCACGCCGGTATTGTTTCAGCTTCAGCAATTTTTCTTCCAGCGCCGCGATGTGGCGGTGCGCTTCCGCCAATTCGCGGTTGTGGATTTCAAGCTTTCGCTCCAAAGCTTCTAGTTCCTTATTCATTTTGCTACACGACCCTTGTTAGGATCTGGGGTAGATCCGGTCCGGCCGAATAACAGAATGGCAGCGACACAGGGCACATTATATTGGTTGAAGGCCGTGGCAGGCAAATCTACCCTGCCCGCGCCGAAGGTGGAACGCGTTCTCCGAACGCGTTCATCGTCTTCGGAGCAGCCGATCCCACCTTCGCAATGTTCGACTTTGTCGTTTACCTCCTTTATCGCGCCGGCTTAGCCGTTGTTGCAGCGCTGCCGTTGTCCTTGCTCTTCGCCTTCGGCCAATTCCTCGGCGTCTGCGTCTGGATGTTTTCCGGGAAATATCGGCGTCTGGCAACGCGCAATCTTGAGATTGCGTTCGCGAATGAAAAATCGCCGCGCGAATTGCGTCAGCTCGTGCGACGCCATTTCCGACAGCTCGGCGCCAACTTGCTTTGCAGCGCAAAACTGACGCAGATGTCACCGGAGAAAATTCTGGAGCGCGTTGAGGTCGCGAACATCGAGTCGATGACGCGGGAATTTCGTGCGGGCGTTCCGGTGGTGCTCGTTCTGAGTCACATCGGAACCTGGGAAGTGTTCGCGCAATTAATGCCGAAGTTCACTGGATTTGTTAGAGGCGCCAGTGTGTACCAGGGTTTGGGAAACCGGTTCATTGACGAGCACGTACGGCGGACCCGCAGTCAGACGGGGTTGGAATTGTTCGATCGCCACGACGGCTTCGAGCCGGTGATCGACTTGCTGCGCTCAGGTGGTGGCGTCGGCGTTTTGTCAGATCAGCACGCCGGCGATCACGGCGTCTGGACGCCGTTTTTCGGGCGGCTGGCGTCCACTTCGCCTTTGCCAGCTTTACTCGCCAAGCGTACACGGGCGGCGCTGATTGCCGCGGGAGTTTACACGACCGGACACGCGCGCTGGCGGATGGTATTCACTGAACGGTTCGACGAAACGGGCGCTTCGGTT
>JBJMXF010000229.1:0-5815 GCA_045809725.1 Candidatus Udaeobacter sp.
GCTGCCAACGTCGCGCCAGTACTTTGCGTAGCCGGGAGAATCATTTCGCCGGTGAGATCAGCTGCAGCCCATGGAGGAATGATCTTTGCCTCGACTCCGTACGCGCTCTTAAGACGAGCAGCCATGTCTTCGTCGAGCGCAACGATGATAGCACAACGGTAATACGCCCAGCGCATGAGCATCCGGAATATTTTGGAAGCACCAAGCGGAGACAGTTCGCCTAACGCGATTGCCAGATCGGGATACAGGTCCATCGCCCAGTGTGCCAGAACGATCCCTCGGAGCCGCGCGACTAATGCCGCAGCGAAGAGCAGACACGGTGGCGATGAAAGCGCGAGGATGACATCCGGACGCGGCTTGGACAGAAGCGCTCCCCAGGTAATCACAGCCAGTGCTTTAAGTTCTCTGAACAAGCGACTACCCGTGCGACCATGATGGCCTCGGTATTCCGCTCCTTGCGAAACAATCCGAACAGAATGTCCTTGATGCACAAGAAATGCGCGCAGCTCGTCCACCAATCGCGAAGTGGGCGCCTGCGCGGGCGGTGCGTATTGATTAAGAATAAGCAGTTTCACTAGATCAGAAGTCGAATCTAAATGACAAATGCGGTAATCAGAGTCAAAGAACGAACGAACTCCCGCTGAGAATGGAAAATTACCTTAAAGAAATGCTTGTGACTCTGGCGGATTCCGGAGTTGAGTTTGTAGTCGGCGGTGGAGTCGCCTGCGTTCTGCACGGCGTTGAGCGCGTTACTCTTGATCTGGACGTTGCAGTGCAAATGAGTTCGCCGAATCTCGACCGTCTGATTCGCGCAGTAGAGCAGCTCAATTTGCAACCGCGCGTGCCAGTGTCGCTGGCCGATATCGGTGACCCGGATTTCGTTCGTTCGATGGTCAAGGAGAAAGGAGCTCTTGTCTTCAGTTTGGCAGATTTGAATAATCCGCTTCGGCATCTTGATATTTTCTTAAGCCCAGCCTTGTCCTTCGAACGGTTAGCCAAAGGAGCGACATGGTTCGATATCGGAATTGCGAAAGTGCGCGTTGCATCAAAAGAATTACTCCTACAAATTAAAAACGAGATTACGCCTCTTCGGCCAAAGGATGTTCTAGACGTGCAAGAACTTTCAAGATTGATTGAGGAAGAGTCGCGATGAACCTGCGCAGGAAATCAACGCGAGAAGAATTCGAGCGTGCGCTTGCCAAGTGTAAACCAGAGGATTTCGACGGCCATACCGAATTCCAGCGATTGACCCCCGAGCAGCGGCTCGAATGGCTATGCCAGGCCGCGAGCTTCGTTTACGAATTCAAAGGCAAAGCAAAGTCCGGCGTTCAGAACTGAGATGCCATGGCGTTTCACAGAAACGCCCTACAATTCATGAAGTCAGTTAAGACAAGGCTGAACGCACTTTGAGCGGCCTGTCGTCTTCCGGTTCCTCGCTTTCTATGATGCCTTTTGACGCGCTGAAATTTTTTCTGCTCGGATTTTTCGGGCTTTTTGCCTTAGGCATTTTTTATCCTCCGTTTCCGGCGAACGCACAATCGCCCACTCCAAACCAAAGATTGAGTTTCTCCGTTGGCGCTCACGGGCTCGATTCGCTCTCGTTTAATGGACAGTGGCTTCTCGTCTCGCCTGAAAGCGGCCAGTTGCAGCCGCAGAAATCTGTTTTTCGCGCGGTGCTCGACGCAATTGTTCTGCGTCCGTCACCGACAGCCGCGACCGCAAATCAAAAAAGCAACACCGTCGATGTAAGTTATCCCTGGGGGCGCATCTCCTGCGCGTACGGCAAACAGGACGAGAGACTCACAATGAGATTTGAGGTTTCAAATACCAGCTCAGAGCCACTTAACGAATTGTCTCTTCGGTTGATGGAATTGAATTTTCCGCGCGTTCCGCGCGGCGGAACGCTCGAGGCAGGGATGTTTGGATTTGGCTTCAAAGGGCCGGATTGGCCTTTCGACCAGTGGCCTGCTTCAATTCCTTCAGTCGCAGATCCACTGTTTGGCGTTCCAATTGTTCAAGCGGATTTTGGGACCGGCGTACTCAATTTTTGCAGCGACGATGTTGAGTGTTCGGTCGGCATAACTCACGGCACAAACAGCACGCGTTATCCGTTGGTGATTACATGCCGCGATATCAAGCCGGGCGGTAGCAAAGTATTCAACGTTTCGCTGCGATTTGGCCCGGCAGGTGCAGGGATGCAAGAGCTTTCGGGCGACGTTTTGAAACGTTACGCAGAGAAGTATCCATTTCAGGTGGAGTGGAGAGATCGGCGCCCAATTGGCGCGATCTTTCTGGCCGGGCCGCAAATCAACGTGACGACGAATCCGCGCCGCTGGACTGTAAACTTCGGCGAGATCAACGTGACCGATGACAAAGGCAAAGCAGCTTTTCGAGCCGCGCTTCTCAAGCAGGCCGATAACAGCGTCCAGGTTCTAAAGGACATTGGTGCGCAGGGAATGATCACCTGGGATCCAGAAGGCGAGGAGTTTGGCGGTGAGGTGTATTACGGCGATCCGCGCCTTGTTCCGACCCTCGCGCCGGAAATGGAGTTTAAAAATGGCGGCGCCAAAAGTACAATTGACGAATATTTCGAGAAATTTCGCGCTGCCGGTTTGAGAGTGGGTGTCTGCATTCGCCCGCAGCAAGTGACGATGTTCCAGGGCAAGCCGACGCACCAGGCGGCCGAGGATGAGCACGCGACGCAGATTCTTCGCGAAAGAATTGCCTACGCGAAGCAGCGATGGGGTTGCACGCTTTTCTATGTGGATTCAACCGCGACCTTATATGGCTCGATTAATCCGGACGTTTTTAAAGCAGTCGCGGACGCGTATCCCGACATCTTGTTGATTCCCGAGAATGAATCGATGCGTTATTTCGCGTACTCCGCGCCGCTTAATTCTTATGTGCATCATAAAATTAGCTCGACGCCAGTTGGTGCGCGGTTGGTTTACCCGAAGAGCTTTAGCGTCTTGATGGCGCCTGAAGGCGATCGGCCGGAAGATCACGATGCTTTGGTAAGCGCTGTCCGGCGCGGCGACATCCTGCTTTTCAACGGCTGGTACATGAACGAAGGAGCATTGAAAATTAAGAAAATCTACGGAGAAGCGAGGCGTCCATGATCAGTGGTAGTGAACCCAGGCTTCCACTCCGCCGCACAGCTTCGAGGATGCCGATCTCGCAGCTACGATGTCCCCTCGACTCGTCAGCAGCCGGGTCCGCAAACGCTATGGCGTGCCGGGGATGTCTGAGTCCGGAATCTTTGACACTTGAGTTTTCCCGCAGATAATTGGCAAACTCCCCCGGTTGTCATGCGACCATTCGTCTTAAACGTGTAACTCGGAAGCGTGCCCCCATTTTTTCATAACGTTTCCGACCTTTTTCGTCGCGTCCTGTTTCTGGCGCGCCCATACGGCAGAGCGAAGCTCGCCGGGGTTTTTTCGCTCGCGCTTGCGCAGGCCGTCTTTCAAGTAATCGGCGTCACGTCGATCTTCCCATTTCTGGCGCTCGCTGCTGATCCCGACCGCATCCGTCGATCTCATTTTGGCACTCGATTCCTGAGCCTGTTTCCACCAATGGAAAACTTTCAGCTGCTTTTCGTAGCCGGACTGATCGCCATTGCTGCCATTCTCGTGTCGAACGCTGTGAACCTGCTGGCCGAATACGCGCGGACTCGTTACGCGCAGAACTTTTCTCACTGGTTACGAGTCCGACTCCTACGCCGGATCGCTTCACAGCCATACACCTATTTTCTTCAGCGTAACTCCGGCGATCTCCTCAAGAAAGTTCTGGGTGACGTAGTGAACTATACGGTCGGAGTGCTTCTTCCTTTACTGGACACGATCGCGCGCGCTTTCACGGCAGTGCTGCTCCTGGTCACGCTGTTTTTGGTCCAACCGGTGATCGCGCTGTCGGCGGCGATCGGTCTTGGAGGCTTTTATGTAATCACGTTTCGGCTCTTCGCGCGCAAACGTCGAGAGGTCGACGAAAATTTGAGAAAACATTACGGCGGCTTCTACCGGGAAGCGCATCAGATGCTCGGCGGCATTAAACCCGTGAAAGTTCATCGTGCCGAAGAACATTTTCTCGCTCGCTTTGCCGGGCATTCCGCAATCATTGCGAAGATGAATGCCCGCGTATCGATTTTCAACAGTGCGCGTTATCTTGTGGAACCGCTCGCTTTCGGCGGTCTCGTTGTCGCTGTGTTGCTGCTCGCGGCGAAAGGACGCGATTTTTCCGACATTCTTCCGAACCTGGGCGTGATGGCGCTTGCAGGTTACCGGCTGCTGCCTGCAGTTCAGTTGCTCTACAGCCAGCTAACTCAGGTCAGCTCAATGCGCCATGCGATGGACGAAGTGTATGACGAATTTGTTGCGGCGGAAACTGACGGGTCTGTCCCGCCGGCCGTAGGTAGCGACGCTCTCGCTCGAGTGAGGCCTTTACGTTGGAACGACTCGATTACTCTGCGCGAAATCAGTTTTCGCTACCCCGGTGCATCGCGGCTCGCATTGAACGAAATCTCTCTGACCATCGCGAAGAACACGTCGCTCGGTGTAATTGGCCCGACCGGCTCGGGAAAATCGACTTTCGTTGACTTGTTGCTCGGTTTGTACCAACCAACCGGAGGCGAGATCCTGATCGACAGCGAGCGGCTTACACTTGCGCTGGTGCCTGCGTGGCAAGCTTCCATCGGTTATGTCCCACAGGATATTTTTCTCATCGACGACACCATTGCGCGCAATGTCGCATTCGGCCTACCCGAAGCTGATATCGACGCCGGGCGGTTGCGTGAAGCCTGCGCCATGGCGCAGTTGCTCGAATTCATTGAAATCGAATTGCCTGATGGCTTTGAGACGATCGTAGGGGAGCGTGGTGTTCGTCTTTCTGGCGGGCAGCGCCAGCGGATCGGTCTTGCGCGCGCTCTTTATCATCGCCCTTCGCTGTTAATTTTAGACGAAGCAACCAGTGCACTCGATGTGGCCACTGAAGCCAAGCTACTTGAGGCGTTACGCAGCCTTGCTGGCAAGCTCACGATGGTCGTGTCCGCCCATCGTCTCAGCACCATAGCCGGCTGTGATAATGTGGTTGATCTGAGCAACAACTCCGTCGCCGTCGCAGAGGCCGCGACGTGAAGGTGCCTGATCCTACTCGCCTTTAAAAATCGATTATCGATATCAATAATCTCCTCGGGCGCCGATAAGGCGGCGTTCGTGCGTGAATTCCACAGGAAACGTTTTACCCTTGCCTTCTATGGCGGAAACACTCGGTTCACTCTGTGATAAGCTGACAATCGTCAAGCTCAAGGAATGGCACTCTGACAAACAACCCGAGCGGATGCGCAGCCTGGCGATGCAGGAACAACAGCTCCGGGAGGAGATCGATGCATTCATCGCAGATGCCGCCAGCGGTCGCATCCCGGTGGAGCGACTAACTTTTGCCGCCAATAAGATTTATAGAAAACAAGGCAACGCTGTCCCGCAAGTCACGGGGAATATCGGCGCGGTTTTCTCGCATTTGGCCGAGGTTAATTGCAGGCTGTGGCACGAGGTAGACAAAAGTTACGAAATCGACAAAGTGCCGCCGGACGCCAAAGACGGGATTATCAGGCAATTGGCAGTGCTTAACCTCGAGCGGACCCAGTGCATTGACGAGATTGACCGGCAGCTCCGCGCAGCAGTCGAGCAGTTGCAATCCAAGATCATCAAACAGTAATCCATGCACCTGATCCATCGAACCACCTGCCGAGTCTGTGGCTCATCCGCGCTGACGAAAGTCATCGACCTCGGGGAGCAATATCTCCAAGGTTCCTTTGTAAAGC
>JBJMXF010000230.1:0-13502 GCA_045809725.1 Candidatus Udaeobacter sp.
TGGTGGCGTGCGCGGTTGATGATGAGGAAGAACGAGGCACGGCTGCATCCTCGGAGCGATTCAAGAAGGACATCGCTACGATGGAGAAAGCCAGTCAAGCAATCCCATCGCTCCGACCAGTCACCTTCCATTACAAGACGGATACCAAAGGCACCGCCCAGTTTGGTTTGATTGCCGAGGAAGTCGCAAAGGTGAATCCTGCGCTGGTCCTGCCCGATAAGGAAGGAAAACCCTACACGGTGCGCTACGACCAAGTGAACGCGATGTTGCTCAATGAGTTTCTCAAAGAGCACCGCAAGAACGAACAGCAAGAATCCAAGATCGATGAGCAGGCAGCGAACATTGCGCGCCAGGAAAAGCAAATTGAAGCCCTTACTGCAGGGTTTCAGAAAGTGAGCGCTCAGCTCGAAGCGAGTAACCCTAAATCGCAAGTAGTCGTCACGCCCTAAAGCAGCGCCACATCGTGGCGACGTTAAGCGTTTCGTTGTGCACGGCGCTCGCACACTGACTGTGTTTTTCGAATTGGAATCGCTGATTCGATGCTACAGAACGCCAAAGCATCGCGAGGAGCTCGTGAAATAACAGTCGACAGATTGTTGCCGTGTTGGTAAAGCTTTCCTCGATTTCGTCATCCGACAGTTTCAACTTATCTTCGGCACGGCTGAATAAAGCCCAGGGCTGAATCTTCGCTGAGACACCGTTTAGCGCGATTCCCCAGATCCAACTGGAGCCCCGAGTCAACCGAAGCGAGGCCGCTATTCCAAAGCGCCTCGCGAGAATGATTCCTGGTTGCGCGTGGAACTGCATAACAGTCAATACAATTCAAAATCCAGCCTTAATGAAAAGATGAAACAAAAGAGAGTGACACATATGTTCATCAAGCCGTCGTTTGTTCTGGCGGCCGCCGTTCTGACCGCTGCTTCCTTTCTCGCCCGTTCGACCGCGAACGCCGAAGATTCCACCTACCTGATGCCAACAGGACGTGGCGGAGGGCACACTGACGATGGTATTCAGCCCTTTGATCCGAATCCGGCTGCCAGGGGTTCGAATACCCGGCAATTTTTGACGTATGGGATGGATGAGGATGGCAACGCGATCCCTGTGAAGACCCTGAGGATCACGAACAACACCGCGAACACAGTGTATCCGATCATGCGGGATCCGAACTCGAAACTCCTCGTGACTGATCCCGGGAGGGGCTTGTATGATCCTTACGACCTGCCAGACAAGGAATACCGCGGCTACATTGGCTATGAGAAGGACGGACAATTTTACTTCGGCCTAAAACGGAATGAAAGCATTCTCGTCAGCGTTCCGCTGGTCTTCTGGAATGGCGCCCGTATCGGCATCGGAACCGACGGCAAATATCTTAGCCCGACGGGAGACCCCAATCCCCTGAGATACAGGCCTACCGCGCACCGCTCCATCACCAATGCCCAGACCAGTCGCGACACCATCCCAAACGGCGTGGTGATGTGGTATAGGGCCAATATCGCAGAGGCTCCCAATGACGATGCCGAGGATCAGCTCGCCGAGTGGACGATTCGCGACCACGGCTACCTGGTTAATCCGCAGATCACGGCGAAAACCTTCAGAGAAATTCCGGATAATCAATTGGTCACGCTGATCAACTACGACGTCTCCAATGTCGACAATCTCTATTTGCCGCTGGCGATGGAAGCGACGGACGTCTGGGTGGTGCCCCAAAGATCCGGCACTGGACCGAATGCCAACCGGAATGGCTGGGGCCCCGGATCGGACCCGGATGTGTACGGTTGGACCGGAGCCATCAACACCATCCACTTCTTGCAGACCGCGATCCGGGAATTCACCAAGGGCGACAACGAGCTCCTCGGAGAGTATTTCGGTAGGAAAAGACAAGGCTGGCCCTTTTATAACATTCCCAATCCGACCAACGACCCGGACGCGCCCATCAAGATCCCGTCCGGCGCCAACATCTTTGCGCAGAGCCCGATCAAGAACGTTCCTTCCAGCTACGGCAATGCGCAGTGGCAGAATGACAAATACATGCTCTCGAGCGGCGGCACCGCACCGATCGAGGCTACCATCGGGTGGGCAGGGGGCACTCCAGATCCACGCGGAAGCAGAACTCTGCACCTCACCCGCGCCGAGCCGAACAAGATCGACTTCATTGCGAAGGGCTACCTCGTCACAGGCGTCCCGCCGGGCAACCCCCCCACGCTACCCAATCCCATCGATAGGGGCACCACCGTCATGCAAGTGGATAAGACGGCGGGCACGGTGACCTTGAGCAAACCGTTGGTCGCCTCGAGCGAAGCCTGCTCGTTCACGTTCAAGCGGCCCGTCACTGACTACGCCTCCGAAGCCATGATCAAACTCTGGTACTCCTGGGCGCAATACTACCTGATTCACTGGAAGGACAAGACGCCCAGCGCTCCCATGGTGCCGACGCCGATCGTCGCATCGGTCGAGAAGGATGAGGCGACGCTGACCTTCAACCAAGCGCACCCCGAGTTGGTCCAGGGAATGGCGGTAACCGGCCCAGGTCTGGACAACGCCGAGACCGAGAAGGGTCGCCACCAGGGTGACGCTGTGATCCTGCAAATCGCCAGCGATAAAAAGTCAGTCATCCTGAGCCAGGTGGTGAACACCGCTTCCCCGAGGGGGACATTCACCTTCCGGCCGCCGGCATCGAATCCGCTGCTGTGGACCCCCACCAAGGAAGAAGACCCGGGATATCCGTTGATCGGTGACAAATTCGAATTTTCCAACGAGCCGCCGTGGCAGGATCCCTACGAGTTCTCGCAGCAAGTCTACTCGATCATGGCGTCGATGAACCAGATAGGGCACCCGAACAACGACAGTGTGTCCAAATACATGCAGGACATTGTCGGCGCCAACATGGGATTCATTTTCACCAATGATGCGAAGAAGTCGTTCGACGCCAATATGGTGACGTCGATGATTCGCGACATGATCAAGTCCGTGCTGCGCGGAGTGAGCGATTTCACCAAATATCCGGATGTGATCGAAAACGACAAACACGTCGTTTGGTATCCGAATCCGTCACTCAAGCGTGGCAAACAGGACTTCAATGTCTTCAACCTCGATCCGTTCGTCTGGTTCGTTCATGTAAAGTTGGGATTCTCGGGTTACGGGTTTTCCGTGGATGACGACACGGCCGATGTAGGCGCTGGCGGCGCGTCGCAACTTCAGCTCACCGTTGCCGAGACTGGTGGTTTGAATAACACGAACCCATGGACCATCCAAGCCCCCTATGGTCCGGTGAAAAACGTCTCGCTCCCGTATTCGGGTCCAGCGACTTCGACCAATGGGGACACCCTTTACAACGCCATCCGAACCGTCAGCAATACCACACCCATCAGGATCGCCACCGAGGGTCAACACAACCTTCCCGACGGTGCCACAGTGCGCATCGACCAGGTCGGCGGCGACCCAGCGGCCAATGGCACTTTCAAAATCGGCAATGTCTCGCGGTTGGCATTCGACCTGTTCGATAAAGACACCGGGACGATTCCGGTTTCACCGACCGGGACCTACACCCGCGGCGGCCGGTGGAGCTATCCACTCCACCCCTACATCGACTCTGGCGCCGACCTGACGAAGGTTTTCTACCGGGTGACAGGAGACGATGCCTTGGGCACCTTCCAAGGGACGCTCGTCTCCGCGAACGGCGTCGAGAGTAATAAGACAACCGGGAAGCCGTTTCGGGTCTGGCAACTGGGCAAGCAGAATACAGGACGTCTCCTCCTTGACGCCGATCTGACCCAAGCGGATGGCAACCCTCTGCCCGCCGGCACTTACAACTTTACTTTCTTCGGAATAGCGGAGACGAGCGGGCCTCCGGGCAGTGCTCAGCCCAGGCCTTACATCACCCTCCACAGGCCGAACGGCGGAGAAGTGTTTACGATCGGGCAGTACATAAATATCCACTGGAGCCGACAAAACCCCAGCGGTAACACCGTCGACATCGATTACAGCACCGACAATGGCATTACGTGGAGAAGAATGGGGACCCAAACAGCGGACACCGGATGGTATCTGTGGAACGTGCCTGGTCCTGCCACAACGACTGCGAAGGTGCGAATACGCGACCATGAGACCCCTTCCATGACAGACATGAGCGACGCTGTCTTCACGATAGTCTCACCATAATCGCGGGTAGATAGCCTCGCTCTATCCGTGAGGTAGCGCCCTGAATGGTGTAACTCTAGTAGGACGCGACTGCGCAGCAAATGTTGGAGCCAATCACAGGTAGTATCACCTGTGATAGAAGAAGTAACACATGGTGTAAATATTTCTGGGACGACAGCCGTTTCGCTCGTTCGTGCACGAACAGACGTTGTTATCGTCCCCGCAATCGAAGGTTGGCGGCGCCTACTCGATGTCGGCAGTGATCTGCCCGTTGACGTCCTTCAACCCAGGTCGCGCCCGACCCCAAGGCCGCGCTAGGACTTAATCCAAAGTCAACTCTGCACACGGCTGCACCGCGGGTTCTGCTGCACCGCGGCTTCTGACGGCTGAGAACTTCAAATCTGGGTGCGTTGCTCGGAAGTCTCTACCCTCCCGCAACACCGTTTGCGGCCGAAACAACACGCGCCTTACTGTTCAGCAAACAAGCAGAACAGAAAGGCGATAGAGTTAGACAGGTTCAGATGCTTAATCCTGCTCAAAGGATAACACGATCGACGACCCTGTTCTCGCCTGTGCCAGCGTAGTGGACGCGAACGGGAACGCCTACCTTGCTTTTGGTTCTCGCCGTGTTCGGGTCAAGAACCTTGCCGCTCCGCGTCACGCAAGTGACCGGGTTGCCGAAGCGATTTTCATAATTTCTTCCTCCTTGATAGTTGTGGCGACACTCGACTCCTCTGCCTGCCGCGCTTGAGCAACCAAAGCGCGCTGCTTGCCGCTACAATCCGTTCGTTTCCGCTGGCGCGAATGGAAGCGGTCACCATCGTTCACCTGCGCAACGCGCGCTTTGTCCACGTGCTCTAAAACGCACGTCGCGACGAGACGATTTGCCGCCCAAAAATTCGTTCGAAGCCAGCCGACGAGCTGCGTCGCACTCACACGTCGCCTCACCCGCCCGTGGGAATCGCAAACCAAAACCTCATTTGCACAATTAAGCAAAGAGTGTAAAAATTGGCCTCTCTCCTTGCTGGTACGCCCTGTTCGTACCTCGAGATCCTCGAAGACAATCTACAAACTCGCAGTGCTTCATGAAAACCAAAATGAGGAATTTAGCCACGGTCGTTCTGTTATCGGCAGCATCGCTGACGATGCTGTTTGCGTCCCCCACCATTCAGCCAAGCGGTAACTCTCAGAATGACGTCGACGTATCATTACCGGGAATAGCTTCGAGAAGTAGCGACAGCGCAGGTACTCGCACTCGCGCTGACGCAGATCTACCGAGTCTACGGTACGGGTCGCACATAGACCTGAATCAACCCGGCGTGACGTTGGATCAGGTGGATGCGCGTTCGTTCACGCTGGAGCCGAACCAAATAGGCGTCAACAGAGGTGTCGCAGTCTCGCCGAACAGTGGCGCACAGAAATTCGTCAATGCAGATGGTTCTCAGACGACTGTGCTAGTTATCAAGAGCTCCGGCGCTTCTGGTGTAGGCGTACATTTCCGCAACTTTGCGCTTGCTGATGGCGAGGAGGTTTACGTCTATGGCGCCGCGCCCGACAGCATGGTTTTTGGTCCGTTTACCGAGAAGGGACCATGGGGCAGCGGCGAATTTTGGTCTGGGACCGTGGATGGAGATACGGCCGTGATCGAGTTTTACAAGAGAACCGACGAAAACCGGCAAGGATTCGAGATTTCTGAGATATCGCACATGTTAGCCGAGCGGGATTGGCGACTTCCATCCAACGGACCCGACGTTCTGAATTGCGAAGTCGATGCGTCATGCTTCGGCGACCCGGAGAAAAACGCCATTGCAAGGATTACATTTAACCACAATGGCACGTTCGTCTGCACGGGCACTTTGCTGAATGATGTTGCCCAGGATGAGACTCCATATTTCCTCACCGCTAATCATTGCGTCAATAGTCAGGCAGTCGCTCAAACGGTAGAAGCTTATTGGTTTTATCAAACGACCAGTTGCAATAGCGGCACGTTGCGAACGTGGGTCCATTCTCCTCCCGGTGCCAATCTCCTTGCAACGCAAGGCGCCAATGACTTTTCCTTGCTGCGGCTCCAGACCAATGCACCTGCTGGGGCGTTTTTTTCAGGGTGGACTTCCACTCCTCAATCAGCGGGCACTGCCGTTTTCGGGCTTCATCACCCCGACGGGTTCATGCCGCCTGCCGTTAATTCATATTTACGAAGGGCTACTGGCAATATTATGAACACGAATTTCAATTGCCTGGGACTAACAGACGGTTACCAAACTGGCTGGTCGTCTGGAAGCACCGAGCCTGGTTCGAGCGGGTCGGGGCTTTTCACTTCGAGTAACCACTACCTGGTCGGAGTCCTCAGTTGCGGACCTGCTCCGCCGACGTGCAATAACCCAGGAGCCGGGTACAGCAAGTTCGCCAATTTCTATCCTTTAATACGACAATACATCAATTCAGGCGCACCATCGGCACCAATAGCTAATCCGGCGACGTATGTGGCCGCTCACAGCTTCAGAGCCACTTGGAGGAGCGTGAGGGGCGCCACCGGTTATATTCTGGATGTAGCTACAAACAATTCGTTTACCAGTTACGTACCAGGTTATCAACATCTCAACGTCGGTAACACGCTTAGCCGTAGCGTTGCCGGCTTAAGCGCAAGCACCACTTACTATTATCGCGTCCGCGCTTATAACGGCAGCGGTACGAGCGGCAACTCGAATGTTATAAGTGTAACTACCCTTCCTCCAACCGGGCGTCCCGTGGTCGTGACGAATCCAGCAAGCCTGGTCATGAGCCATTCAGCCAGGCTTAACGCAGCAGTAGACCCCCACGGATTTAGCACCACAGTGTACTTCCAATATGGAAGAACCATCAGCTATGGATCCCGGACGCCCAACCAGATCAAGACGGGCAATAATTATCAGAACATCGCAGCCAATATCTCTGGGCTAACTGCGCACACCACTTATCATTTCCGGGTCGTGGGCAGCAACGCCGCCGGCATCAGATACGGCGGCGATAGAACATTCGTTACACCGTAGGATAGAACTGTGTTAGCGCTCGATTCACACAGCCGCTTGGAACTGGGAGCACTCAAAGTGATTCGTGGCCCAAGCTCTCGTGAGGTCCAGGTTGAGCGCCCATGTCTCCTTCAACGTACTGAGCCAGTTGCCACCTGAGCTTGTTGCTCTCCCCTCATCCAACTGCCGTTCACACAGAACCCATTTGTTTAAACCCAATCCCTCGATTCGGTCATCCATCTCGCTTGTTCCCCGCTACTTCCTGAACGCACATCGCAGCGTCACGTAAGCTACCGTAACATCCTGCATAGCTGTTTGCCTTCTGCCGGCCAACAACCCTGGCGAACAGCAGCGCGTGGAAAGTCAGGTTAGGCCCTAATTTAAATACCATTTCGCCAAACAACCGATGCTACTTGGTTCTGATTGCTAGTGACCTTTGGTGCCCCGATCCGCCTCGTTCCTGGTGGGATCGGATCGGCCCGCAACACGCCTGCCACCTTTGACATCTTTTACCGGCTTCAGGTCACGAATTATCGCTTCTTTTATATCCTTTTTGACGCGGCGCCACGCAGATCGGACCATATCGAGGTTTGGGATTTGTCTATTCATCGTCAAAGGCCTCCCGAAGGTTATCTCAACGACGTTTTATCGATGAACGCGGGCCCTAGCAAGCCGAAAAAGCGGTTGGTAGCCTGAACAACCCGATGCGAAGGAATCGTTCAGTAATCTTTTGATTCGCTTCGTGGGTGTACGTTCGGATCACGCGTCCGAGGAATCGAAATCCCTGCGCGAACCAAGGGAAATGAATCGGGCGCTTAAACTGATATTTCCATTACAAAAGGGACGTTGATCACACGCCGTTCCACAGTTTGTCTTCATGGCCGAGAAGGTAAAGCCGTACATCGCGATCTGCTGGTCCGGATTTTGAGAACAACTGCAAATTGTGCCCTACGACGCTGACGGATCACCGATACGCGCCAGTTACTCGAAAAAACCTGGCCATCGTGAACTCACTCTGATACGAGTGGCCGGTATGAACAGAAACATTTTTTACATAATTGGAGTAATCGTCGTTATCATAATCGTGCTCAAACTGCTCGGCGTATTTTAGCATTCACCGTTGCTATCTTCCTTGCTGCCGCTCAATCGGCCGTCAGCGTTTCGTTGTGAACTGCACGATGAAAAGCTAACGGCTCCTGGAACGCGAAATCGAGATCATTTAACCTGCGTTGCTGGCAGGCAGAACAACGATGTTACTGGTTTGATCCTGTGCGGCACATATCTGACACGATGCTCAATCCAGGAGGCTTGATATTGCGTGGTAGATCCATTTCTGCCTTCCAAGGCGGTGACATCGGCCATCTATTAAGACGCTTGTCTATCGTGATCTCCTGGTCCGTCGGCGGATCTGAAGCGTATTGAACCACGGTAACTATACGGAATTCTGTCGTACGTTCAGTCAGCCAGAAGCAGACTAGATACGATTCGCGATCGCGTTTTGCCGCGGCGCCTGGACTAGCGATGACAACGTGAAAGAGATAAAAAGGCCAATCCTTATCTACAATATTCACCTTCTCAAAACGCGCTGAGAACGGATGCGGAATACCATCCCACACCAAAAATTGGGCTTGTTCGCGTGCGATGTGATCATTGTTAACAACATCAAAAAGGCAGTTCAAACTTGCAGCCGGCACTTGGAATGTGGCAATCGTTAGTGCGATCAACACAATGGCGAAGTGTCGCATAAGATCAGGCGCTAATTCGCCCGCCTTCTCTGATTGCCACTCGAAGAAGCGCAATCACGGAAATTGCTTTTAGCCGCAAGCGTCACGTGATGCGAGTAGAACTTTCCTACTGGCTACGGTCCAGCAGACTTAAAGAAAAGGACTGGTTCTGTGATGTAACTCTCTTTCGGCAACATCAGAGGGTAACGACCCAACATTGGCAGTTACAATGACCATGTAAACGTTGATACCCGCCCGAAGGTGTCCAGCGATAATCGGTGACGCCACGGCGCGTAATTTCTCCCTCGATAGCGTTCTTTTCTTCGAGATTTTCCTGCACGTCATTGTACGCGCTGCTGTGCGTCACTTGTTTGTCCCAACTCGTACGCGCCATGCTCAAGCAATGCTTCAGTTCGTAGCGCCGAAGTTGCAGATCCGAAGTGGCTAAATGTTGAATGTCATTCCGAGTCGAACAACAGCCCGCCAGTATAAGTCCGGCGATCATTAATATTATTATGTGTTTCACGCTTCGGCTCCTCCGGTTCACTCCTGCACAAAGCAGGGTTACGAGCTTCCTAATACAATCCCAAGATCTGGTCAATAATTCCCTAGAGCCCCGCTCACGTAATAATCTAAAATCACAATCAGCGGTGATACTTCATCGCTTGGTGGCTTTTCGTTAGGTTCGCATCCTCAGTCCGACCGCATAACACGGGTGATTCTGACCGCGGTGATAGAGGTCCCATGGCCGCCGTACGTGGCGGAGTAATTGGCTGGTACAAAAACCGCATCCTGACCAGACGCTTCAGCTGAACCGTGCACTTTTGTGCCATTATACGAGAACTCCACCCGGACATGATATGCATTTGAGTTTTTGAAGCGCGCGATTCGGGAGCTGCCCGAACTCTCGTAGGAAACTGTTACACCGTCTTTTTTGTTTTGCGCGGTTACAACAGTCACTTGCACAACCGACATCAAAACAGAAACAACCAAAATGTATCGAGCCGTTCTTTGAAGAATCGTCATTGCCCTTTCAACAACAAACTGACGGGCTATGTCAATACCGGAAGAAGCATCGAATCCAGCTGGCACGGAAATTCGCAACATGGCGAGGGAACTGTTCCGACGGCGACAACGAACGGCTGTAGGGAAAGATGTTCGCCATGCAAAGGCGCACGCCTGCGTCAGCTCCGCGCCCGTAAGTACGTTCAACCGAGCCTTATCGCAGCTTGAGTTGCCAGACTCGCGTCGTTACATTGAATCGAACGAAAGGACTGAGAAATGAAAAATTATATTCGACGAAGCGCAGCGACTCTATTGCTGGGCATCTTTGTGTTGCCGGCTTTTACGCAGTCGGTTCAACCCCAAACACGTCCGTGGTGGTTTTACGGCTGCCCTAAAGGTGTCATGGCACAAATCCCCGGCGACGTACCGGGCCCGGGCACTTCGGGGTGGACGCAATATCAAAGCTGCTTGCAACAAAACTTAAATGTGTCGCCCCAACAGAGCGCCCAGATTGCGCCGATTCTTGCCAACGAAGGACAAAAAGTAATCGCAATCAGAAAAAACAATTCGCTTTCGAGCATTCAAAAAACACAAGAGGTTAAGACGCTCCAGAACGAGTCCGATCCGCAGTTGAAAGCGATCCTCTCCTCTGCTCAATACGACAAATTAAAAGCCGTTCGCTATCAGGCCCTTCGATGGATTACTCAGAAAAGACTGGGTTGGCAGTAAAGGCCCGGTAGCGTCTGAGACGATCTTGTTTGCGAAAATAAGCGTCGCCTGCAAGGTATTTCCTCTCTCTGCGCCGTCTTTAGGGTGATTTGACAAAACACCTGTTGAGCGCCTTAAGTCCTGCTGAATGAAACTCACTCAGATTCGGTACTTTTCTACCTCGACAATTTTTGTCTGCTGCTGTATTTCGATCGCCTTCGCAGCGAGTGTAGCCGCTACTCCCTTCACTCTTCCGGATTGGGTTCAGCTCTCGCCAAACAATTCTCCTCCGGCGCGTTCCTACCTTGCAATGACCTACGATCCGGTCAGCGCGAAGACCATTGTGTTTGGCGGATTCAGCGGCACAGGCTATCTGAATGACACATGGAGCTTCGACGGCACAACCTGGACGCAGATTGCCACACAATCTGCTCCTCCAGCCCGCGCAGCCGCACAAATGACCTATGATTCGGTCGCTCATAAAGTAGTACTCTTTGGCGGATACAACGGAACCAATTACCTCAGCGATACGTGGCTTTGGGACGGCTCGACGTTACAGTGGACGCAGGCCACGCCAGCCCATCATCCTCCAGCTGTTACCGGCCCGATGCTTTTTCCCGATCCTAATGGCAGAGCCGATGTTTTTGGCGGATACGACGGCCACTTCTATCAGCTTACCATGTGGCAATGGAACGGCTCCGATTGGACGCAGCTATTTCCACCGACTGTTCCATTCGCCCGCGCTTCAGCCGCCGTTGCAACGAATACGTCCACAGGACAGGTTGTTATGTTTGGAGGTCTAGCCAGTGTTAATCCGAATAACACATGGACCTATGATGGCACGACATGGACTGAGCAATCTCCGGCTGTGCAACCTGCCTCAGTGTATGCCGCTTCTGCTGCTTTCGACCCCGGGCTGCAAGGAGTGGTTCTCTTTGGGGGTGGAAGCGGCGGTGAAGACCAGAACACGACCTGGCGATGGGATCAGGTTGGCGGCACCTGGACGCTTTTATCTACGCCGCACTCACCGCCCGCGCGCGAAGGTGCTGGCATGACGTATGACGCCGCCTTACAACATGTGATTCTTTTCGGCGGTGAAGCGAACAACGTACATTTCAACGACACCTGGCAACTGAATTCAACATCAGCCCCTACACCTACACCTTCTCCAACTGCTACCGCTACACCCACTGCTACACCTACACCGAGTCCATCGGGTACGCCCGGGCCCAGAGTGACTCCCATCCCCCGCCCCAGACCAACTCCTCGCCAGAGGCCGCAGCAGTGACGGAAGTGCCGTGATCCGCGCATTTTCTCCACCAAACCCCCTGCGCGTTTAAGGAGCGTCCGCCGTGTTGGCTGCGGCATCTTCGGCACGTGCCAACGCAACCACGTTGCGAGCACATGCGCGACTTTCGCGTGGTCTCAGGAGTCAGGCAGCGGAAGTGCCTCTCGCGACAGCGTGCTTGCTAGCTAGCAGTCTTTTCGTCAGACTGCCTCATGAAAACAATCGTAGCATTTGTTATTAGCGTACTAATTGCCACTGATGCATGGGCGCAGGTTGATCATGCGCATGGTGTCGTGTGGTTGCCAGCTCACCACGGCACTTTACATGGATCCGGTTATCATCATGCGCGCTATCAGATGGGCCTGCGCAATGACGGCGTCGTGGTGTGGCGCTGGGTCCACTGAACAAGTGCAGCTAGGGGCTTTAATTAACCCGCTAATGGGTCAGCAACATCTCGATTACGAACAATGCGTGTACGATGACCACGGCAACGTGATCGAGACGCACCACATCGGCGACTTTCAACGAGCCGTGACGCTATGTGAAACAAAAAGCCGCCACGCGGTGAAGCGTGACGGCTGATTGTGAACTTGTTTGCTCTATCCGGACTACTAACTCTTGATCAGATCGATTCCTTGAGTCGACCCAGGCACGCCCGTCGTTGTGAAGTCGTAGTGAACCGTTGTTGGGTTGGGAGCGGTCGCACCTTTAACACTCCCCGAGTCGTACTTGAGCGAGATGAAGTAAGTGCCCGCAACCGGTGCATTGAACGATACCGTCACCGTGCCGTTCACGGCTTGAGTGATCGTGTTCGATAAGCTGTTACAGCTGTTGTTCCACACATTGTTTCCTCCGTTCGCCAATGAGAAGGGGCGGCTGAAGTTGCCCGTCGTGATCGTCTCAGTGACCGTGAAGACGTTGTTGCCGGCTGGCACCGTCACCTTCAGCCAATAGAAGAATACACCGGGCGCGACCTGGTTGATCTGCCCGTTCTTAACGCTGTACGATAAGCTGGCGAGGGTCTCAGCCTGGCCATTCTTGAAGTCGTTACAAGTTGTCCCGGTTGGCGTAATCTTACTTACATCTCCCGGTGGTGTCGGAGTTGGCGTTGGTGTCGGCGTAGGCGTAAACGTCGCGGTTGCCGTGGGTGTAGGAGTAAAGGTTGCCGTGGGTGTAGGAGTAAACGTTGCCGTCGCGGTAGGAGTAAACGTTGCCGTAGCGGTAGGAGTAAATGTTGCCGTAGGCGTAAATGTCGCTGTAGGCGTAAAGGTAGCTGTAGGCGACGGAGTAGGCGTAGGCGTAGGAACGTCGCAATCAACCATAGAAGAGCCCTCATTTACGCCGGGGATTCGCGGCGCGAAGGAAGTTTGAACATAATTAAGCCCATTAAAGCTTACGATAGAGGTGTCTGCGCCCGGCACACCTGCCTCGCTCGTAAGGACAACCTTGCCACCCAACCCTGCGAAGTCGCTCAGCGGATATGCCCAGACGAATCGGAACTGCTGTTGTTCCGCCAAATAGAAGGCGTTGCCGCAGTAGCTGCACGTAGGCGACGGGATAACGTAGACGCCTTCCGCTTGTGGGTGAGAGAGGAAATTCAGAGTAACGGTGTAAGTGGGCGGCGGCCCGATT
>JBJMXF010000231.1:0-5603 GCA_045809725.1 Candidatus Udaeobacter sp.
CCAGCTTTGCCCACAGCATTAAGAATGTCGCCTTCGCGTATGGCTTCGCGGGTTTCCATCCATAATCCAGGGGCACCGACAACGGCTGCAACAAAAAATATTTTGTCTCCAACACGCCCTGCCGACAGCTCCTTTGTTAAAGGATTAGCGAGTGTTTCTGTAAGCGTCTCCTGCCACGGCAAATCACCGTATAGTGCGCGAGGAAGCACATTCAGTGTACCGCCCGGCAGCGGGATGAGATAGGTACCGATTTTAGTGCCCGCTTCGGCAGCCGTGCGGATGGTTCCATCTCCGCCGAGCACGACGAGGACTTCGGGTTTGTGCGTGGCTGCTTCAACAAATACCCGCTCAATTTGATCCGACCCTCCACACCACGTTTTGCAATTCGTCACGCCTGCGCGTTCGAGAATGTGGAGCATTTCTGCCTCCGATTCCGAATCGCAGCCACCGCTGGAAGTGTTGATTATGGCTGCGACTTTCATTTGTGATGCATGGATGGCTTCTGCTTCCATGTCAGACCTGATTTGAGACATACATCCCCGAGTGTTGAACATTTCGTGCTCAGTCAATATCACACCTGGGTTGCGCGAATAAACCGATGCTTGGAACGTATCCACGCTTTTGTTGCCCTACGAATTGAAACGAAAGAAACCAACGCGGCAGAAGGAAGAAGACTATCACCACAACGTTTATGTAGTTCTGCTTAGGGACGCTGTCACAAAGCATCCTTCCATTTTACGGCTCAATCCAAGCCGCGATCCACTGAAGCCCTGCGTCTATGTGGGGATGACAGGAATTCCCGTCGATCACCGATTTGAAAATCACAGGAACGGCTACAAATCAGCCTGGGTCGTGAGGAAATATGGCGTGCGACTCATGCCGGAGCTTTACGAGCACTTGAACCCAATGCCGTTTGAAGCCGCAGTCCAGATGGAAATAGAATTGGCCGACGACTTACGCACCGCCGGATACACAGTTACTGGCGGACACTAACAACTCGCGAGCGCGCAGGAAATTGTTCCTACGCGCTCGCGATGATTACCGATTCACAAACACTCCGTGTTCCGCCAGTGGCGCTGCAATCAACGGTGACGCATCAGACCAAAAACAAAACCGATTGCGAGCGCGGTGAAAACAGCCTTGGTGGGATTCTTTCGAACGTACTCGTCGGTGTTGTCCTTTAACGAGCGGACGCCCGCTGTCGCCTCGTCCCAGAGTTGAGCGCTTTCACCGGCAGCGCGTCTACCAGCTCTCGTTCGTCTCGAAGTGCCACTGCTTTGAAGATTCCCTGCTGAGCCCGCCGAACTGGATCCGGTTTGTTGCCGCCTGCTTTGTTCTCCGTCGCCTTGCCCTTGCGGCGAAACCGCAGGGCCTTTATTCATGTGATGTTCTTCAGCCATAATTTTCGTTTTTAATGTTTACCTCGACGGCACTGATGCTTCACTGACCGTGCTGATATCCTCAGCGCCGGCATTCTTGAAGATATCCTTCGCACGATCGACGTCGTCGCTTTCGTCGGCGTGGACAGCTACCAAATAGTTGCCCTTCCTTAGCTTTTCATCATAACGCTTTGCCTCGATTTCCGGAATACCAAGGCCCACTAAACCACCGACGACACCGCCAGTGGTCGCGCCGACGGCCGCACCACTCAAGGCCGCCATGATCGGACCTGCGGCAATAAATGGACCCAGTCCGGGAATAGCCAGAGCACCCACTCCTGCGAGTAACCCGAGCACGCCACCAGTTACGCCACCTGTCGCTGCACCTGTGGTGGCTCCCTCAGGCGCCTTGGTGGCTTTGACGTGACCGATGTCACGTGTGCCGCCTGTGTCAGGCATTAGGACTGAAATTTCCGAAGTGGCGAAGCCTTGAGCCTGAAGTTGCTCCACAATTCGCTCAGCTTGACCTTGTGTAGTTGCAATACCGAATACTGATTTAGACATAATAATCTTTCGTTAAGTTAAGGTTTATTTGTTGGTTTCGTTTTTGACGTCGAGTTCATCGACAATCTTCGCTCCGCCTCCCGCGGAGCGCGCGATTTGATCGACCTTTGCCTTCTCCTGCGCATTATTAACTGGACCGCGAAGAGTAACTTGCCCATTCGCAGTAATGACTTTGATATTCTTCGCAGTGGTCGAAAGCTCGCCGTCCTTCACCAGCGCCTGACGAATAGCCTGTGTGATTTTTAAATCCCCAGAACTGTTTGCCTGGTCGCCAGATGTGGCCGTTTCACCAGACCGATCGCGCTGGTTCAAAGCCGTGTTATCTGCGTCTGTTTTTTCATCGGCAGCCATTGCCGACAGGCTAATCATGCTACAGCTAGCCAGGGCTAGGGAAGCTTGTTTAATGATTCGTGTTAGTTTCATAGTTATTTACTTGTAGGAACTGTCGGGGTATTAATCGCAGCCGCTACTCGGGCTGGTCCCATTTTCTGGTAAATTGTGGAATTCCAGTGCTGCGCCCTGCAGGGAAGGTGGGTGCGCTTGAGCTAAGCCACAATAGGGCTCAAGGAGGAGCGCGTGATCAGGAAAAATCCCACCGCACACATTGGCCCATCAGGAGTGCTGAGGCAGCTAACTTGTTATCCTTCTCTAAGTGGCTATTTCAATTCACCCTCCGAAAACCCAGCGACCGCCAACCATTGTGCGCTCGATCGGAATCTTCACTAACATGAGTGGGTCTTCATGCCACGGATCCCGGCCCAAGACGACCAGATCAGCAAGCTTACCTCTCTCAATCGACCCTTTCTCATGTTCCTCAAATGAAGCATAGGCGCCATGTAATGTTTGGATGCGCAATGCTTCTTCAACTGTGATGCGCTGCTTCGGACCCCAGACGTTTCCATTCGCATCAGTCCGCGTGACGCTCGATTGCAAAGCCATCATTGGTTCGAAAGGACCCGGTGGATAATCGGAGCCCGGTGCGGCGCGGATCCCAGCATCGAGAAAACTGCGCAACGCGAACATGTGGTCGAGCCGGTCAGGCCCGTACTCGCGCATTTTTTCGCCGTGGTAATAAACGTAAGCGGCAAAGGGCGTCGGAATGGCTCCGAGCGATTTAATCCGTTGAATAAGCGAATCGTTGACAACCGTACAATGCTCGAGACGGAAACGTGGATCGCGCCGCGGGCGTTCGCGCTGGAGCCGCTCGTAAACGCGCAGCACCATGTCGATAGCGCGATCGCCATTTGCGTGTGTTCCGATCTGCCAGTCTGCTTCATGCGCTTTGCGGCCGTTGTCGTACAGCTCTTGCTCCGTCATGACGCGAATACCAAAATCATTCGGCCGGCCGACATACGATTGGGAAAGCCAGGCAGTGCGCTCGGAAATTGAACCGTCCGCAATCATTTTCATTCCTCCGATGCGGATCCATTCATTTCCAAAGCCAGTGCGAATCCCAGCCGCCAGCATTCGATCGATTTCGCTATAATGCATCATGCAATAGATGCGCGTAGATAATTCCCCGGCCTCATGCGCATCCTGGTAGCCGCGGAGATAATCGTGCACTCCCCAAGCGTCATGTGCGGAGGTGATGCCGGCGCGCGACATCATTTTACAAATAAGTTTTACGCCTTCGCGGTAATCAGCCCGGCTGTAATTGGCTCCGATAGCTTTGTCGAAAATCTCGCTTGCACGTTCGCTGATCCGGCCATTGAGCTTTCCGGTTTTTGGGTCGCGATCGAACCGCCCACCTGCCGGATCAGGTGTGTCTTCGCTGACGTCGGCTCGCTTGTACCCGAGCGCGTTGACGTAAGCAGTGTGTCCGCCGCGATGTGAAATATATACCGGGTGTTGGGGCGAAGCGGCATCCAAGTCTTCGCGAGAGAGCGGCCGGCCATCACTTGTCTTTGTATCGTCATACTTGAAACCGAGTACCCAGTCACCAGCGGGTGTTTTGGAAGCGCGCTGAGAAATCGCG
Source organism: Candidatus Udaeobacter sp. (assembly GCA_045809725.1). Lineage (GTDB taxonomy): Bacteria > Verrucomicrobiota > Verrucomicrobiia > Chthoniobacterales > UBA10450 > Udaeobacter. The sequence continues at coordinate 3,919 of JBJMXF010000231.1, forward strand.
TTCCGGATCTCAGCAATGGAGCGCAGATCGCAATCTACCTGGCGCAGGTGCATTAGACCGGCTTCCGCTGGATGCGTGTGCGCATCGATAAACCCGGGAACAACAGTTTGTCCGTCGAGATTTATCTTCTTTGTTTTCCCGGTAGCCAGCGTCTGCAGTTTCTCGTTGGTCCCCACAGCCAGAAAGCGGCCGTCGGCAATGGCGACTGCTTCGGCGCGCGGCTGACGATCATTGATGGTGATGATGTTTGCGTTGTAAAGAATCAACTCCGGCTCGATACGGTCCAATGGTAACGAGGCGCTTACGGCAAAAGCGCCGGCAGTGCGGAGGAATTCACGTCGAGACTGCACACCAGTATGAAGGCGACTTTCTGATTTCATCTCGTCTATTGCAATGCTTGATTGTCAGTTACCTGTTGTGAAAACGCCGCAGCTTTGCCCGATCCTTGTCAACGGTGAATGCCAGGAACTGCGCAATGTCGAAACGTCGCCAGTCTATAATCCATCGACCGGCGAGGTGATCGGGCTCACGCCAATGTGCACCGCGGCGCATGTGAATGACGCCGTGCAAGCCGCAGCGGCGGCATTTCCGGCGTGGTGGGAAACGCCACCCGTGGAGCGCGCGCGAGTGCTGTTCCGTTTCAAAATGCTGCTCGAGGAGAATTTTGAAGACATTGCGCGCTGCATCACGCGAGAGCACGGCAAAACTTTGATTGAATCGCGCGGTGATCTGCGGCGCGGAATCGAGGTGGTAGAGTTTGCCTGCAGCATTCCGTCGTTACTCAGCGGCGACACACTAGAGAACGTCGCGCGCGGAATTGACTGCGAAACGATCCGCCAACCTTTAGGCGTTTGCGTCGGCATTACGCCGTTTAATTTTCCTGCGATGGTGCCGCTCTGGATGTATCCGGTAGCGCTGGCCTGCGGAAATACTTTCGTACTCAAGCCGAGTGAGAAAGTGCCGCTGACCGCGATCATGATTGCGCGACTGCTGGACGAAGCCGGCGTTCCCGGTGGTGTTTTGAACATTGTCCATGGCGGCCGTGAATGTGTTGACGCGCTGCTTCAGCACCCGCAGGTCCGAGCGATTTCATTTGTCGGATCAACTCCAGTAGCGCGTTACATTTTTGAAACCGGCACTCGTCACGGCAAACGAGTGCAGGCAAATGGAAGTGCAAAAAATTTCGTGATCATCATGCCGGATGCAGACATCAACCAGTCAACGCGCAGTGTTATAGAAGGCGCGTTCGGCTGCGCGGGCGAACGCTGCATGTCTAGCTCAACTGCGGTTGTGGTGGCAAGCGCGCGCAAAAATGTTCTGCCCGCACTGGCTGACGCCGCCAGGAGCATCCGCGTCGGACCCACGGATCGCGAACCGCAGCCTGATATGGGACCACTGATCACTCTGGAACACCGTGATCGCGTGGCCCAGTTGATAGGAACTGGTGCGGCAGAAGGCGCGAAGATTCTTGCTGATGGTCGCGGTCTCAAGCTGAATGGTGGCGGCTTTTTCCTTGGGCCGACCGTCCTCGATCAGGTGCAAAATGACATGGCGGTCGCGCGTGAAGAAATTTTTGGTCCAGTGCTAAACGTGATGCGAGCTGATGACCTGGAAAACGCGATCCAAACAATTAACTGCTCCCCCTATGGCAACGGCGCTTCCATTTTCACGCGCTCTGGAAAATC
>JBJMXF010000232.1:0-3356 GCA_045809725.1 Candidatus Udaeobacter sp.
CTGCCCCTTTACGAAGAATTGACTAACGACAGTTCGCCGTTCCAGGCAGCAGCTGTTTTTGGCGCGGGCGACACATTACGCGCGTTAGGAAAACGCCAGGAGGCTTTGAGAAAATTCGTTCTGCTGGCGCATGATGAAGAATGGAGCACGCGAGCGCAGCTGCGAGCGGCTGAGCTGTACATTGACTTGGGGAACGCTCCCGAGGCACGCCGCCTTTTGGAGCAGTTGCAGCCCGCCTCCGTCGCAGAGCGTCGCGAGCGGCGTGTGTTGCGTGGGCATCTTGAACTGATTTCGCAGCGGCCTGAACGAGCGATCGAAATGTTTGCGGCGATTCTGAAAAGGCCGGAGGGAACGCCTCATCCCATTCTGCTCGCCGCGCTCGTTGGCATCGCGGAAGCGCACTTGCAGCTTAAAACGCCGGAGACCGGAGATGACGTACTCGAGCGTTTCATCGATCGTAACTACGCAGATCCTGATCTCTCGCTGCTATTCGCAAAACTAGATGAGTTGTATCGCGCCGAACACAAACCGTCGCGAAACGAGCTGGAAAAATGGGTGCGCAGGCCGGAACAGCCGCGGCGTACGTTGGCCCGCTGGTATCTTGCGCGCCTGGAGATTCGCGCGGGTCGTAGAGAGCGGGCACGCCAATTGTTTACGGATCTGCGACAGACAGAAATCAAAACGGCGACGATTGCCCCTGCTCTCGTGGAATTCGCCGAATTTGAAATTAATGACGGTCGCTTCGATGAAGCGATAGCAATCCTGGACGATGCGCGTCTGTTGCGGCCCGACCCGGCCTTATTGACCCGAATCGATTTCTTATCCGCGCAAGCGCAGTATTCGGCGAGGCGATTCGAGGCCGCAACTGCTTCCTTCGAACAAATCGCGCACCGCGATTCGCCTTGGGCGAAAGCCGCCCTGTTTAACGCATCCAGCGGCTGGTTGCAGGTCGGCAATCACAGTCGTTTCATCGCCGATTACGACCAACTGGAAAAACAAGGCGGGGACGAACAATCGCGCGCCGATTTGCAATTGGAGGAAGGTTTAATGGAGGCTGCCAGGGGCGACAAAAAAGCTGCGGCATCTTTGCAGCGGTTCGTTCGGGATTTTCCAAAGAATCCGCGGGTGTCCGAGGCTTGGGTCGGCATGGCAGAGTTGGCGTTTCATTCATCACCACCTCGTTTGGATGAAGCGCGAAAAGACCTGGATCACGCGGTCGAGTCCGGACCGACCGCTACTGCCGGCGAACGCGCCGATTATCTACGCATCTGGGTGGAGGAAGCAGCGGGCGGAAACGAATCGAAAGTCATTGAGCTGGGAAAGCGATTTCTTGAGCAACATGGACAGTCCCAATTCGCTCGAGAAGTTCGAATGAAATTGGCCGAGCTTTATTATCGTCGCCAGGATTTTGCAAATGCGCAGACGCAGTTTGAAATTATTGCGCAACAGAATCCGAACGACTCGCTCACGGAGAAAGCCCTCTTTTTTGCCGCAGAGTCAGCCATGTCGAGCATGAGCGAGCATACGCTGGATCGAGCGCTCGTTTTATTCGATCAAGTCGTGCAGAAGAACGGCGCGATGCGCTGGGCTGCGCGCAACGAACAAGCGGTGATCGAGCGCAAGCTCGGGAAACCCAAGGACGCTCTCGCATTATATGATGAGGTATTACAGAGTGACGCGGGCGCATCCGAAAAACGCGAGGCGCTTTGCGGTAAGGGCGACATTTTTTTCGAGGCGGGCGCAGCAGATCCGAGTAGTTATCAACGTGCTATTGAGGCTTACGAGCAATTGGCCGCTGATAAGGAAGGGTCAATTCATTGGCGTAGCCAGGCGCTCTTTAAAAAAGGCTTATGCCTCGAGAAAAAAGGCGATCGAGCGGGCGCGCTGGCGACGTTCTATAATATTCTGGAAGACGAATCGCGTCCCGGTGAGCGCCGCGAGTTATTCTGGTATTACAAGGCCGGATTCAACGCAGCGCGATTGTTGGAGGAAGATTCGAAGTGGGAATCCGCCGTCGCGATTTATGATAAGCTCGTTGCAGCCGGAGGCGGCCGCAGCGAAGAAGCAAAAGCGCGTCTGAACAATATTCGGCTCGAACATTTTCTTTGGACTGACTGAAGCATTCCTCACGGAGGTGAGGGAAGTGGGCTGGCTTAAAAATACAAAGTGGGTCCGGAATAAGCTTGCTTAACTTGGGAACGGCATCAAAATCCCAGCATGGGAAAAGGAACCAGACTGAGTCGCGGGTGCGGCTGGTCGGTCCGATTTGTAATAGGGATCTTCGCCCTTGCATTCTTGGCATCAGCATTCGCTGATGATCGAGGCAAGAATGTAGTAACGCTGCCATCGCAGGCACTGCCTACCAAGCAAACAAAGAAAATTTGTTACGTGGTAGCGGGTGACTCGCGCATTCCGCAGCAATGCGATCGTCTCTCTGCAATTCCGACCACTGCTCACCATTTCGACATTTACGGTCGTCGCCCGGGCAGATAATAATAGAGCCTGACGGTGATCGTGGGTGATTCCGTGCTGCTGGCACGACAGCGCGGACGGGAGATCATGTTTTCCTGACACTCAGCCGATCAGGGCAGTTTTCGCCTGAACCGCGCAGCGAAATCTAAAGCGATTTTGGCGGAGATCGTTTACGCGGCGCTCCCGCTCGTTAGGCAAGATTTGGCCGCTGCGATCACTGCTTTGTCGTCATTATCTGTCAGCCCCGCCAGGAAACCGCGAATCCGGCGGAACGATTGACGTAAAAACAAATCTGCCGCCGAGTGGTCCGGCGATGCTGAATTTCCATTTCGGCCTGCGAATTGAATCTCGCCGTCGATCCGGCTCAGCACACACGTCGAAGCGAAAAGATCCATGGCCGCGTTTGCGATCCGTTCCTGCACAAGCTGCATATCCAGAATCGGCTCACGATATGTGATCAACGCGCGATTAACGGCAAAATTAAAATGCCGGATCAATCGGCCGAGTTGTCGCGCGTTCGCGCGAAGCTGTTCGCTTTGCACAGGCACGTCAGGTACAAGAACGGTGGCGCTGAGGCGGTTCTTTCCGGCCGCCCACGCTTTAGTCATTCCATCGCGCGACGGCTTCATCATCGTGTCGTAAATTTCTTTGAACTCCATTCCCGGTCCGCGCATCCCGACGAGCGCTATGAATGAAGTGAGCACTTCATTGGCCCCCTCGCCGATTTGGTTGATCCGCGCATCGCGCAACATTCTCTCCAGCGGCAGATCGGTGAAGTACGCCGAGCCTCCGTAGATCTGGAAGACGTCGTTAACGCACTCCCAGAGCCGTTCGGTCGTAAATACTTTCAACATCGCGGTCTCAAGCATGTAATCCTCGAGTCC
>JBJMXF010000233.1:0-12434 GCA_045809725.1 Candidatus Udaeobacter sp.
GCCGACCTCGACGACGGCCGAGGGCCAGATCGAAGTCATCAACTCGCTGATTGCCCAGGGCGTCGATGCCATCGCCATCTCCGCCAACGACCCGGACGCCGTCATTCCGGCTCTGAAGAAGGCCAAGCAGCGCGGCATCAAGGTCATCTCCTGGGATTCCGGCGTCAACAAGGTGTTCATGGTGTTATTCCTTTTGGTTGATTTTTACTTGTGGGTTTGCTGTTCGCTACCCATTCCCGGAAATTCGGGATGAAGTTCCTGAGAAATTTATAAAGGACTGAACTCTTTACCGCTTTCGCCATTGGGTTTTCGGCTTCCCGCAGAAAAGACGACGCGGCGTCTGAAGTTAACGGACGCCGCGTCTCGAAATGCTTAACCTCTTTTAAATATAGAGCACATTTCAGTTCAGTCCGAAGGTTGCGCTGCCTACAACCTGACCATTGATCAGGATGTCAACGCGATATGTTCCAACTCCAAGTGCGCGAGCGTTCAGGTTGTAGATATACTGGCAGTTGCTGATTCGGAAGCTTGAGCCAGTGTCAGCGTTGCCGCTGTAAACGGACTCGTTGACCTCCCCGACCGCTCCGCCGGCCGTTCGCGTGACAGTTATAGTGGCCGGCGGTTGGTCACAAGTTGCAACACCGTTAATAGTCAGATTGAATCTCACTGGCACAACCCCGCGCCTGACGTTAAAGGCGCTTGTGCCGTCAGCGTTAATTGGCGATTGAACCTGTGCGGCATATCTGGGTGTAACTGTCTGCACTTCGAATGCGCCAACGTCGACGCGGCCGTTAACTACGCGTGCAAAATCGGGGCCGCGCTGATCGTTATCGGGTGGTGGAATAAAGTTCGGATCGCCGGCATCAATAGCGGGGCTGCCGGTTAAAAGCTCGTGAGTGAAGGTCGGACCTCCGTTATCCTGCAATGGGCCTAACATCGGATCGGTATTGATGTGGTCGCCGCTAGCAGTCAAGAAACCGCTGGCGTCATCGTTGCTGAGATTGTACCCCAGCGAGTTGATTGTGCCGGATTCATTCGACATCCCGCTGGCGTTGAAGATCGTGCTGCCGAACTGCGATGTCGCGGAGACGTTGATGATACCGTTGGCGTTGAGGGTGCTATCGATCACCTCCAACATCGTGCTGGAATGACCGTAGCTGTAAATGCCGGCGCCCAAAGGAGCCGAGTTAGCGCTGAGGGTGCTATTGGTAACTCTCAGCGTCGCGCTCCCGTTGATGCCGACGTGGAAGACGCCGCCGCCACCGTACGAAGCCGAGTTGCCGCTCAGGGTGCAATTGCTTATGGTTGACGCCGAGTGGCTATTGTAGATGCCGCCACCGACATGGGCCGAATTGCCGCTGACGGTGCTATTAACAATTTCCAGCCTTGCGTTGCCGTATGAACCATCGCTGTAGATAGCGCCGCCGGTGCTGTTGGCCGAGTTGCCACTGAGGGTGCTGTTGGTAACTCTCAGTGTCGCGCTGCTCACGAAGCTGTCGTTAAAGATGCCTCCACCCCAGCCGGGCGCGAAGTTGCCGACGATGTTGCAATTGTTCACCGTTAACACCGACTGGTCGTTGTAGATGCCGCCACCCCAATCGGAGGCGGAACCGTTGGTGATAGCCAGGCCGGCGATGATCGCCGTAACACCGCCGGACACGTGGAAGACGCGGCTGACATGGTTACCATCAACGATCAAGTGATCCGAACCTGGACCGTTCAGGGTGATATTCTTGTTCACGAGTAGTTCGCCGGTCATCAGAGTAATGGTGCCGGTGACCCCGAAGTCGATGGTGTCGCCGTTGACTACGTCCGCGACGGCCTGACGCAGCGAGCCCGCGCCGCTGTCGTTGGTGTTGGTGACGGTGATCGTCGCTGCCTGAGTGCTCAGTGCGATCAGGCACAATGCGCTGAAGAAGGATGCAAACAGGATCCGGCAGATACCTGAGTTATGCTGAGGCATAAGTGTTTTCGTTTGTGTGTTCATAGGTGTGATTCCTTTTGTTGTGGTTTTTGGTTGTGGGTTTTGCTATTCGCTACCCATTCCCGGAAAGTCGGGACGAAGTTCCTGAAAACTTTAAAGCAACCGCGGATTACGCGGATAACACGGACGCTTTGCGGACAAATTGGTGCCCACGAGACACACCGACGACGCGAATGAAGAAGGAGCCTACGCCTGCGATTCCGGTCTTGCGCCTATTCGTGCATAAATATTCATTAGCTGCCATCCTATCTGTACAGAGGGAGGGACAGCGCGGCGCGCTGTCCCTGCCATTCACTTTACTGCTGATATAGGTAACACTTCTCAGTGCCGCCCATGAGGCCTCGGCGTTGCTGTTGGTGTTGCCGTTGGCACTGGTGTGGGCATTGGCTGCACCTCGGCCGCACCAATGTCGACGCGACCATTGAAGACCCGCAGAAAAGCAGGGCCGCGTTGATCCATCCCCAGCCTTGGATCCCCCGCGTCGATTACCGGGCTACCGGATGCGGGCAGATGGGTGAAGGTGGGACCGCCGTTATCTTGCAGCGGGCCTAGCCTGGGATCCGTGTTGATCTGATCGCCAGTGGCCGTCAAATAACCACCGCCATTATCACTGCTCAGATTGTAGCCGAGCGAAATCACCGTAGCCGTCCGGTAGGCGCTAGCTTGGTTATAAATATTCCCAGCGGAAGAACCAGCATTGAGAATCGTGCTTCCAATTGTCAGAATCGGGTTGCTGACGGAGGTGCTATTGTAAATGCCACCGCCCTGGTTGAGGGCGGAGTTCTCGCTGAAAGTGCTGTTGATGATCGTGAGCGTCGCGTTGTTCGAGATGCCGCCGCCGACGCCGTCGTACGGGCCGACGGCGGAATTGCCGCTAAGCGTGCTGTTGGTGATCGTCACCGTCCCAGCCGCATCGTTGACGATGCCGCCGCCGGCGTTGGACGAGTTGCCGCTCACAGTGCTGTTGGTGATCGCCAGGGTCGCGTCGCTGAAGTTCGTGGTGCCGCTATTGTAGATCCCGCCTCCCCAATAGGTGGCCGAGTTCCCGCTGACTGTGCTGTTGCTCAACGTCAGAATGCCGTCCTCGTTCATGAGGCCGCCGCCGAATGAGGCCGAATTGCCATTAAGAGTGCTGTTAGTGATCGTCACCGTTGCGCTGCCCGCGCCCAACCAGTTGTTACAGATGGCGCCGCCGTAGTAGGACGAGTTGCCGGTCAAAGTGCTGCCGCTCACTATCAGGGTTCCCTGGTCGTTAAAGATGCCGCCGCCGCCGCCTTGCCAGTCTTGCACGGCTGAGTTGCCACTAATTATGCAGCTGCTCACCGTAAGGTTCGCGTGATCATTATAGATGCCGCCGCCATAATAGTCGGGGGCCGGAGCCGCCCCGTTGCGAATGGTCAGGCCGGAGATGGTGACGGTTTTACCGGCGCTGATGTAAAACACGCGGCTGCCGCCCCATGAGGATACGCCCAGGTAGCTCTGGTAGCCGGGTTGTGGAACCCACCTGATGATGACGCTTTTGTTTACGACCAGCTGGCCCAAACCCGGTATGAGAGCGAGCGTGTACCCGCCCAGCTCGGGGGCGAACTCGATCACGTCCCCATCGTGCGCATCGGTCAACGCCTGACGCAAGTTTGTGTGGACATCCAAGCCGTCACCTACTTCGGTAACTGTGATCGTCGCGGCGCGAAGACTAGGCAAGCCAGCGGCCGCCAAGCCGAGTAACGCGATCAGAAGAATTATTCGCGTGTCTTTGACAGGTTTTTTCCATTGTATATTCATCCGTGTCATTCCTTTTTGGTTTTAGTTTTTAGCTGTGGGTTTGCTGTTCGCTACCCAATCCCGGGAATTCGGGACGAAGTTCCTGAAATTTTCGGAAGGACTGAATCTGTTGACACCGAGCTACGCGGGTTAAACGCATTTAGAAATAGGACGGCCAGCCGTGACTCAGCCCCGTCGCAAGGTTTAACGACAAACGAACAGCAAGACAGATTGCCTTACCGGGCACAGATCGGACATTCGTGTCTATTAGTGGTTACAAATCTCTGACCTTGAGGAAAAGGCTTGCCAAAAGAATCGATCAAATAAGAGCATAAAGGGACGTGAACACCGAGGCAGTACAGAAGGCGGACGGGGGCCCGGGGCGGTTCAACACAACGCGCTGGAGCGTCGTGCTCTCCTGCGCCGATTCGGGAATAGAAAGTGTCGCGGCGCGTGATGCCTTAAGCGAGTTATGCAAGACGTATTGGCGGCCAATCTTCGCGTATGTCTGCCGCCGCGGTTACTCGACCCAGGATGCAGAGGATCTCACGCAGGATTTTTTCGCCAGTTTGCTACAGGGACCTCTTCTTGAGCGCGCCGACCGCGATCGCGGTCACTTCCGTGCGCTGCTTCTTAAAGCTCTGCGAGATTTCCTGGGACACGCCAATGAGAAACTGGCCGCTCACAAACGCGGCGGCGGGGTAAAACTCGTGTCGTGGGATGATTGGATGGCGGAAGCGCCGTCACAACTGTCGATCTCGCCGCAAGCGCTCAATTCATGGTCGGCAGAGCAATTGTTCGATCTGCGCTGGGCTGCCACAGTTGTCGAACAAGCGCTTCGCCGTCTGCGCGAAGAATGTCAGCGCAATAGCCGGCTCAGATTATTTGAGACGTTGAGTCTTTATCTTACCACCGACCGCACAGATATTTCGTATCAGAGTCTGGCTACGACTCTCGGGATAGCAGAGTCCGCTATAAAAAAACAGCTTCACAATTTGCGGCGCCGTTATCGCTGGCTCATTCGCGATGAAGTCGCGCAGACGGTCGAGAACCCGAGCGATGTTGAAGACGAAATTCGACATTTGTGCGCGACGCTGGCGGCCGGCGCTGAGGCCGCGGCCTAACGACGCATGAACATGCTTAAGGTGGATCGGCTTGTCCCCACGCCGATGACAGCGGGCCCGCTGGCAACGCGTTGGGGACAACGCATTCCACCTATTCAGATCCGTTTGTAGGTAAAACATGAATTTGTTTGGGCTGTCTGACTCAGGCGCCGGCGTTACCGAAATTACTGCCAAATGCCGGCATTGCGGCGCGACTACGCGGCTCGGCAATGGCCTTTGCCTGAGCTGCACGTTGCGGGAGGGACTAACGGACGATTGCGAGGCATCGAGCGAATCGTTCGAAGCGATCCTCGCGGAAGACGAAGTGAGGGACACGCAGTGGCGGGTTGGCAATTATGAAATTCTGGAGGAAATAGGAAGGGGCGGAATGGGCGTGATTTATCGCGCACGCCAGCGGCATTCGCGCCGGATCGTCGCTTTGAAGCGAATCGTGTCCTATCACGCCGATTCACGCGAGACGCTGGAACGTTTCAGACGTGAAGCTGAAGCGGCAGCCAGTCTCGATCATCCGAATATTCTTCCCATCTATGAAGTCGGCCAGGGCGAAGACGGGTTGCCGTTCTTCAGCATGAAATATGCAGCGGGCGGCAGCTTGCAAAAAGCCGAGACCGCGCTGCGCGGCGAACCCCGCGAATGCGTTCTGCTTATGGCCAAAGTGGCGCGCGCCGTGCAGTACGCGCATGAGCACGGCGTTTTGCATCGCGATCTGAAGCCCGGAAACATCCTGCTCGACGGTCGCGGCGAACCGTTCGTGACCGATTTCGGATTGGCCAAATGGCTGGACACCACTACTGATCTCACGCGCTCACTCGCAATCTTCGGCACGCCCGGCTACATCGCACCCGAACAAGCTAAAGGACCGGCAGCCAAGCTCACTGCATCTGCCGACGTTTACAGTCTCGGAGCAATCTTGTTCGATCTTTTCACCGGTCGCCCGCCTTTTCTGGGCGAACACGCCCTGGCTGTGATTCAACAGGCCACCGATAGCCCGGCGCCTAAACTGCGCTCGGCAGCGCCGGCGCTGGATCGTGATTTGGAAACGATGTGCGCGCGTTGTCTCGAGCGCGAACCACAGGCGCGCTATCGCTCGGCAGCCGATCTGGCTATCGATCTCGAACGCTGGTTGGAAGGACGGCCGATCATTGCACGTCGCGTTTCGTCGCCCGTGCGGGTGTGGCGTTGGGCAAAGCGTAACCGAAAGCTTGCTACTGCGACCACCGCGGCATTTTGCTCAGCCGCGGCAGCCGCGTTCTTATTCTTTTCTCACAATGGCATGGCCCCTCGGCCAGGGCTCGATTCAAGGCTGTCGATAACAAACCCAATTCCCGAAAAGAGCGTTGCCGTCCTACCATTTGAAAATCGAAGTCGCGATCCGGATAACGTCTTCTTTGCCGACGGGGTGCAGGATGAAATTTTGACGGACCTGGCGAGGATCGCTGACTTGAAGGTCATCAGCCGCACTTCGGTTATGCAGTATAAAACCGGAGCGAAACGCAACCTGCGGCAAATCGCGAACGAACTGGGCGTCGCGCATGTCATGGAAGGAAGTGTTCAGCGTGCCGGCAATCGTGTGCGAGTTAACGCGCAGTTAATCGATGCGCGCAGCGATGCGCATCTGTGGGCGCAGACTTACGATCGCGATCTGGCTGATGTTTTCGCCATCCAAAGCGAAATCGCAAAAGCCATTGCCGATCAATTACGGGCGAAGCTCTCGCCGCATGAAAAGAGCGAGATCGAACAGCCGCCGACGAGGGACGTGGCCGCGTTTGATTTCTACAGCCACGCAAAAACTCTTTTTCTGAACGCGTTTGGTAGCAGTACTGGGAAAGCTGATTTACTACAGGCGGCCGACCTTTTGAACCAGGCAGTGGCGCGTGATCCATCATTCTTTCAGGCGTATTGCCAACTCGCCTTCACCCAGGTCAGCATTTATTTCCTCGACTTCGATCATACGCCGTCGCGCCTGGCGGCAGCTGAGGCGGCTGTCGAGATGGCAGCTCGTCTCCAGCCCGATGCTGGTGAAACGCACCTCGCACGTGCACGCAACCTCTATTGGGGTTACAGCGATTATGACGGCGCCTTAGCCGAACTGGAAATTGCTCGTCAACGCCTGCCCGGCGATAGCTGGGTGGTTTCGCTGAAGGGTTATATCGAAAGACGGGAGGGGCGCTGGGAAGAGTCGCTCCGAGATCTCGAGCGCGCCATCGCGCTCGACCCACGAAACATCCTAACGCTACAGCAAGCTGCCCGAAGTTACAGCCTGCTTCACCGTTACGCCGAATCAAAATCGCTTCTTGCTCGTGTGCTGTCCTTCGAACCGAATGATCCTGTCACAAAAGTATTACACGCTTTTGTCGAACTCGATGCCAATGCCAATGCACGGCCGGTGCACGAGGTGATAGATTCGATAAGACGCACAAATCCAGAAGCGATACCGAATGTTGTTAACAATTGGTTGATTTGTTCCTTGGCTCAAAGCGACGTCGGTGCGGCCGAACACGCGTTAGCTGCCTGTGGAAAAAATCCAATCCTCCTGGGTACGAATGAGAATGTAATCTTTCCTCGCTCATTCGCAGAAGGCGTGATCGCGCGAATGAACCACGATGATAACAAGATGCGCGCGGCTTTCGCTGCGGCGCACGCCGAGCAGGAAAAAATAGTTCTAGCCCAGGCAAATTACGGCCCAGCGCTGTGCGTGCTTGGTTTGATCGACGCAGGTCTCGGCAGAAAGGAACAAGCTATGCGTGAAGGCCGGCGCGCAGTAGAGCTCGTGCCAGTAGAAAAGGATGCACTGCTTGGCCCGACCATGATCAAGTATTTGGCCATGATTGCGGCGTGGGTCGGCGATACAGATCTCGCCTGCAATCAACTCGCCATGCTCATCCGCGATCCCAGCACTGTCAGTTATGGCCAATTGAAACTGATGCCATTTTGGGATCCGCTGCGCGGTGATCCGCGATTCGAAAAACTTCTTGAAGAAGCAAAGCTACCGGTCGCACTTAGCGCATTACAATCGGGTGCTCCTAGCGCTCCCAACGTTGCTCCAGCGCCGGAAAAAAGTATCGCAGTGCTTCCGTTTGAAAACCGAAGCCGCGATCCTGATAACGCTTACCTTGCTGATGGTATCCAGGACGAGATTCTGACCCGGTTGTCCAAGATCGCTGATCTCAAAGTGATTTCGCGCACGTCCACGCAGCGTTACAAGAGCGCGCCAACAAATTTGCGTGAAATCGCGAGGGAACTTGGTGTGGCCCTTATTCTTGAAGGTAGCGTGCAAAGAGTCGCCGATGCTGTGCGCGTAAATGTTCAGTTAATTAAAGCAGCCGACGATTCGCATCTTTGGGCCGATACTTTCGATCACAAACTAACTGACATTTTTTCCGTTGAGAGTGATGTAGCTAAAGCAATCGCCGAGCAATTGCATGCAAAACTTACTGGCCCGGAAGAACAAGTCATTGCTGCCAAACCGACGGACAATCCTGAGGCTTACGATGCCTACCTGCGTGGTCTCGCTTATAGCTTGAAAACAGCTAACACCTCCACCAACGCCCTCGGCGCGCAGAAATATCTCAAAGAAGCGGTGCGATTGGACCCAAAGTTTGCCCTTGCCTGGGCACTCCTGTCCTACGTGGAAGCACGCGGCTATATAACACAGTTTCTTCAGCCAACTGTCGCTCTGCGTGACGACGCGCAGCAGGCAGCTGAAAGAGCGCTAACTCTTCAGCCCAAACTTCCCGAGGCAATATTGGCTAAAGGATTTTACCATTATGCCTGCCTGAAGGACTACGACACGGCCGTGCGTTACTTCGAACAAGCGCGTCCGCTGCTTCCCAATAGCAGCCGGATTCCTGAGTTACTGGCCTACGTAACACGCAGGCAGGGGCAATGGGAGCGGAGTGAGTCATATTTCAACGAAGCCGAACGACTCGACCCTCGCAATGTATCGCTGCTTACCCAGCACGCGCTTTCCTACAAGGATCGGCGCCTTTTTGCCGAGGCGTGGAGGAAGTTTGAGCAGATCCTAAATATTACGCCGGATGACCTGGACACCATTGTGGAAAAGGCAGTGATCGCACAAGCAGAGGGCGACTTGCCGCGGGCTTCGGCTCTTCTGGCTCCGCTGCAACCGGCAGCCGACGACACGAACGCATTGGAAACCCAAGCATACCAGGCAATCCTCGAGCGCCGGCCGGCACAAATCGCGGCACGGCTAAAGGAGATACTTGTTAACCCAGATCCAGCGCTTGGTTTTTACAAAGGCGAACTCAGATTTTGGTTAGGCTGGACGCAGGACGTCGGCGGCGAGCACGCTGCCGCGAGAGAAAGCTGGCGACAAGCACGTGGCGAGCTGGAATCTTTCCTGAAAGAACAACCAGAAAATCATATCCTCCTGGGAGATCTTGCTCTCACTGCGATGAGTCTTGGTGACAAGAGGGCCGCGTTAATGTTGTCGGAGCGGGGAATGACTGTTAATCCGATCATGAAAGATGCCGTAACTGGTCCTGCTTCGATTGAGTTTTTCGCTCGCGTGGCAGCGCAAGCAGGAGAAGCCGATCGCGCGCTCGCCGCTTTGGAGAAGCTTTTGTCCACAGCTTATTCGGGGCCGCTTGGTCCGGCCGCTCCTGTTACTCCAGCATTGCTCCGGCTAGATCCGATGTTCGATCGATTGCGCAATGATCCACGATTCCAAAAAATTGTCACTTCACTTGCCCCAAAGGAAAACTGATAAGAAGGGACGGCTTGCGGATTAGACGAAGCTGTAGCCGGGGTCGACGACCCCGGCTACATTCTTCAACGACTTAACGTTTCAATACTGCTTTTTACGGATTGCTGAAAGCTACGGTTGCAAGCGGTTCACGCATCTGAACCTGAGCACTCACTTTCTGAATCTGCAGTGCCTGTTCTCTGAGTTGTGCAGTGAGTTCGCTTGTCGTGGCTTCTTGTTTTGCCGCCTCCGACTTCAGTTGCCAGATCATCGTTAGCTGTTCCTCGGCTTTTTTGTGCTCTTTAAGGAACTCGTTAAGCAGCATCGCGTTGATCGCCTCGTAGCGAACGCTTTCGGGTTTCCCTCCCTTGTCGAGGATCACCAGATCGGGATCCACCTGCGCGACTTCCTCGGCAACAAGTCCAAACTGTATGGCGCCATTGGGTTCAATCTCCTTTTTGTAGCGGAAGGTAACTGGTTTGAGCGCCAGGATAGCTTCGCTTGCCTTATCCATCGGCTTGATGTCGTTCTTGACACGCCGTGTGGAAAGCAGGGTTCCGAGTTTGTTGTCTGAAGTAACGTAAACTGGTCGCTCGCTGGCAAGAGACGAATAAACATTCCTGATGCGTGTTGTGTTGAACTCACCAGCAACACCGCGGACGTCGTAACCGATACAGACGTTTCCGTCACCCGTGGTCAGATCTAAACCGGCGCTGTCACCGATGGCGGTGTTTTCGCGGCCGGTCGTGTTGTGAAACAACGCTAGCGTGCCGCTGGCGGTATTGAAGGCACCTGTGGTGTTCAAATAGAGCGCGTAAGCACCTTCGGCCGTGTTTTGGTTCCCTGTGGTATTGCTATAGAGCGCTTGAATGCCGCTGGCGACGTTGCCTTGGCCCAGGTCGTTATTCCGAAGTGCTTGAAAGCCATTGGCCGTGTTGTAGTCACCGATGGTGTTCATAAGCGCTTGAGAGCCGGTCGCCGTGTTCTCCGAGCCCCCAAGGCTATTATAGAGGGCTTGAAACCCGACGGCCGTGTTATTGTCACCGACGCTGTTTCCATGGAGAGCTCCGTGACCGTCGGCGGTGTTGAAGCTGCCGGTGGTGTTGCTAAATAGCGAGAACCAACCGTGCGCCGTGTTATCCGATCCAGTTGTGCCTGGATTAAGCGCGTCCACGTTCTCGGCCGCACTGTTACCATTGCCGCGGTCCTCAGAAGGTTGTTTCGCCTGGGCGGCTGTCACAAGCGCGATACAAGCGAGCGCGATCATGATGATGACGAAAATGAACCGTAAGAAGGGCCACCAAATGGGGGATCTTGTCGGCAAGTTCATGGGTATGACTGCATTTTCGTAAAAGTGGTTTTTCATTTTCTTCTTATTCAAGTTTTGACCGGAATGATTCTTCTATTAGTGCTAATCGCGGTAAAAGTAATACTCTGCAGTGTAAGGCACCTCTTCCTCAGCGCCGACGAATGGGCCGGGACCTGAGGGAGGTAAACCGCCAGCGGTGTTCACGCGCTGGATGAACGTTACGCGATCGAAGATGCCAGGTCCTTCATTCGAGACCTTCTGGAGCAACAACCAGGCAATTGCGGTCGGATCGGGCGCGCAGCTTTCTACACGGCTGGCGACCACTTTCCCGCCACTATTGCTCTCCCAAGTCGGGCCGGCGTAGTGAGTGCCGACTTCCCCGTGATACTCGGCATCGGCGAACAATCTCGCCGATGGCGCTACAAACACCCAACTGGCACCGTTCCATCTGTAGATCTGCACGCCCAGCGCGTACACATGAAAGGCCACTCTACCTCCCTGTACCTCCCCCAAACGGTCGCAGAGAGGAGATGGCAAATCCGGCGCACGGTTGTCCTCGCTTGCTCGCGCAACCGAAATGGACGCAAGCACAGCCAGCGCCGCTAGCGTCATCCGGATGGGCAGGCGGCGGGATGAACAGGAATGTTTGGTGTTTTGATTCATAACTTTCTCTTTGTTTTTATCTTCTGTCTTTGTTGGTACGTTCTTTTTCATTTTCTTGTCTTTGCTTGATGTTTTTGATTTACTGTTTTTGTGGGTTTGGTTTGTTTCTGCGTAAGCACGGTCTGGACCGAGTTTGCGCATGGTGGAAAATGCCGGGCAGCCCTATGAAAGTCTTTAGGCGGCCGCTGAATTTTCCTGAATTGTTCTGAAAACGGCGATGCGGACTCCCCCGGCTAACCTCTACACGTTCGGGGACTTCCAGCTCGATACAGCCAAACGGCGCTTACTGCGATCGGACGGGACGCCGATTCCCCTCACGCCGAGAGTATTCGATACGCTTCTTTATATGGTCGAGCATCACGACAGTGTGCTGGACAAGGAGCAGATAATGGAGGCGGTCTGGCCGGACTCGATCGTTGAAGAAAACAATCTGGCGCAAGCGATCTCGAAACTGCGGCAGGTCTTCGGCGAAACGCCAGGTTCCCACAGCTACATCATGACTGTACCCGGTCGCGGCTACCGCTTTGTCGCTGGGGTTGCTCAACGAAGCGAGGGTGTCGCTACCCCCGAGCATGCCGCAGCCAAAGAGCCGATTAACAAGCCGGAGATCGTTTCGGTACAAGTGGCAAGGATCCAACGACCTGTCACGCCGTGGCCACGGCCTCGCAATACTGGATGGCTCTGGGCGTTAGCCTTGTCAGTAATTGTTGTAATTGTTCTCATAGCATTATTTTCCTTTCGTCATCGCAGCTTGCCCGAGGCTGCGATGACGCCCACTTCGCCTGTCCCGATTGCCGCAGCTTCATCCGCGCCAGCGGGAGTCCCCGAAAAGAGCGTCGCGGTTTTGCCGTTCGACAATCTCAGTGACGAAAAAGAGAACGCCTATTT
>JBJMXF010000234.1:0-16674 GCA_045809725.1 Candidatus Udaeobacter sp.
CCTTCCCAGCCCGTTCGCCCTCGCCGGCTATCCCCCGCTGCTCGCAGCTTCCAAATCTGCTCGATTGGATCAACGCGTTCGGAGAACGCTTTCCACCGGACAAGCGGCTCAATCATTATGCCAAAGGAATATGTCAATCCCGATAGTCTGTTCCCGAGCTTGCCGCACGGGTTTTCCCAGGTGGTGATCGCCAGTGGGAAAAAGATGGTGTTCATCTCTGGGCAAACGGCCTGGGACGCACAGAAGAACATTCTAGGCGGAAACAGCGTTCTTGAGCAGGCAAGGCAGGCGTTTCGCAATCTCGAAACGGCGATGGAAGCTGCTGGCGGCACGTTAAAAGATGTTGTGGCTCTGCGGATTTACGTCGTGGACTATCAGGCCGAAAGCGGAACAGCGGTGGGCACTGCTTTGAGAGAATTTTTCTCTTCGCACAATCCACCGGCAAGTACCTGGATCGGTGTCACGACGCTGGCAGATCCAGAATTTCTGATAGAGATCGAAGCGACAGCGGTCTTGGACTGAGTCTTGCACAGGAAAACCTCCCGTGAGCCGCCGGTTAATTCTTTTTGCTCCAGGCGCGGGTGCGCCTTCTTCGCATCCGTGGATGCAAAATTGGAAGCAACGTTTGTCCCAGGTAGGTGAGGTCGAGACTTTCGACTACGACTACATGCGCGCGGGACGGAGACGGCCCGATCGTTTGCCGCAACTCATTGCAGCACATCGCAATGCGCTGGAAGCGGCGCGACAAACGCACAAATCGGACAGAGCATTCCTTATCGGTAAAAGCATGGGTGGTCGCATTGGGTGTCATGTGTCGCTCGAGGAACAGATCGACGGGATCGTTTGCTTTGGCTATCCGCTGTGCGCCATGGGCGATCGTACAAAACTTCGCGACGAAGTTCTGCGCGCGCTAACTGCCCCCATTCTGTTCGTGCAAGGAACGCGCGACGCGCTGTGTCCGCTGGATCTGCTGGAGCAAGTGCGAGCAGAAATGAAAGCGCCAAACTTTTTGCACATCGTTGAGGGAGGCGATCATTCACTGCGCGTGCCAAAACGACAGCTCCAGGCAGCGGGCGAAACGCAGGAAGATATCGATCACGAGATCCTCAACGCGATCGCTCGATTTGTTGAACAATTGCGAATGTCCGCAGATTAGATCGAGATGCGCGGAAAGAAGACGAACAAACGGCAACGGAAGCCGAGTCAGGTTTCGCTTCGCTCCGGGCAGGTCGAATTCGTCAAAGTCGGAACAGATGCCTGGCGGTGGCGCGATGTCTATCGCTGGCTTCTCGGGTTAAGATGGCCGCAGTTCGCCGCATTTGTGGCCAGCCTTTACGTCGGGCTAAACATTCTTTTCGCCGCGCTCTACAGCCTGCAGCCAGACAGTATCGCTGGCAGCACTGGTGGGCATTGGTTTTTTGATTACTTCTTTTTCAGCGTGCAGACGCTGGCCACGGTTGGCTATGGCCATATGTATCCGCAAACGCTTTACGGTCACATCATCAGCACTGTCGAAATCATGACCGGGATATTTTTACTCGCGACGATGACCGGCCTCATTTTCGTGCGCTTTTCCCGCCCGATCGCGCGCGTTGTGTTCAGCAATTCCATGGTCATTGCGCCGTTAAATGGGAAGCCGACGCTAATGGTGCGAATCGGTAACGAAAATCAACACAGCATGGTCGAGGCCGAATTCCGGATGATGTTCTCGCGCGATGAAGCGTTAGACGAGGGCGGAGATTTTCGCTACTTCTATGTACTCAAACTCCATTTCGACCGACTGACGGTTTTCCCCGCGGCGCTGACTCTGCGCCATACAGTTGACGATAACAGTCCGCTTTTTGGTGCGACCATTGAGTCTCTCCAAGCCAGCCGTGCGCTATTCATAGTGTCAGTGGTTGGAATCGATCCGGTCCTCGCAGCGTCGGTTCAAACGCAAAAGGATTACAGCTGGCGCGATGTACGTTTCGGCGAACGTTTCGTGGAAATTTATACCGAGCATGGCGGGGGACGGCTCACCGTCGATTACGGCCGTCTTCACGAAACCGAAGCTGCGGAGTAACTCGCGCCACCGTAAGCGCGTTCATCCTCAACATGGTTCGCCCGGGAACGCGCGAAGAGTAGCGTAACCGTCCCGGTTGCGTCCCATGAGAAAGCAAGCGAGACGCTCGCTCTACGTTCAGTCCGCGGTTACCCCGAGGTGTTAAGCACCGCTTTTCAAAACCCGAATTTTGCCACGTCTCCCGGCGACAAGCTCGTCGGCCGGAGAAAGACATGGTCGGAATCCAATAGGGCGGTAAAGATGTACGTTGAGGTGGATCGCGTTGTCCTCAACGCGATGTCATGCAGTTATTTTAGCATGGTCTTGTGGACAAGCCGATCCACCTGGAGCGTTCTCAATCGTAACTGGGCACGGTCCTCATGAATTCGTCGTAGCACGATTGCTACCTCGTTAGCACGCCTCAAATGCGCCAGAGCGAGCGGTGCGTGCCGAACTCGGAGATTTCGCCAGAGGTACTTTTGCTGACGTAAATAGTGATCGAAATGACACTGATAAACGTGCCTACGAAAACCATCGCCACGAACCATGACGGAATGTGTCCGATGCTCAGGGCTCGATAAAACGATACGACATCAGTGATCGGCGCGCTGGCGTGCAAAAAGACTTTCGTCAGCCACGCAATCAAGATCAGGATGAAAATGAACATGTAATTGCGTTTTAGCCGGCGCCCGATTGCTTCCAGCTTCGTAATTTTAAAGCACGGCAAAATTAAATCTTCGCACACGAGCTTTTTCCATTCGCCCTGGAGCAGTTCGCGATTTTCCATGACCATCGGGACGAGAAAATGCGCTTCGAGCATGCGGACGCGCGCGCGGAACGCGTCGTAAAAACGGTATCTGCGCGCCTCGATCCATAGCAGCACGGCAACGATTGCCAGGTTAAAAAAGAAAATGATGTGCGGCACGTCTCGGGTGGAAAAAGCGATTGTAATAATCGCAGTGCTGCTGGTGATGGCCCAGTTCGTGGTCATGTCCAGCCGTTGTCGCCACACCATGATTCGTCCTAGCTCGCCTCGATAAAAGTGCGACATCGCATTGACATAGCCAGGGTCATAAAGGCTCCGCTGAAAGGAAACGGTACGTTCCTCTTTCTGTCCTACGGCTGTATCTTGAGTCGCCACAACTTGTTTTACTGGATAACTGGCTTTGCCGCATAATCCAATAAATCTCTCCATCCCTGATGCCTATTGCCCTCGCAGATCTGCTAACACAACAACAGGTGATCCTTCGATTGCGTTCCCGAAAACCGGCGAATGCGATTCGCGAGATCGTGGATGTACTCGCGTCGGACATCAGCGGCAGGAAAATCGCCAAGCCCGAAACTTTTCTCGAACAAGTGTTCACTCGTGAGCGGACACATCCGAGCGAAGTAGAAAACGGCGTAGTGTTTCCACATGCGCGCACGGATTTGGTTGACGAAATTGTGCTGGGGGTTGGGCGCAGCCGCGCCGGCATTCCGTTCGGCGAAAATCAACAGCGGGCACACCTGATTTTCGTAATCGGCGTTCCAGAACGCTTGCTCAGCGATTATTTGGTTTGCGTTGGCACATTGGCGCGACTGGGTAAGGATGAGACAATCCGAGCGAGGTTGCTCAACGCTGAGACGCCTCGCGAATTCATTGACGCGTTGACCGTAGAAACGCTGTAGCCGCGGTCAAGCGCGCGGTCGCTGTAGCCACGTCGCTGTGCGACGTCTTCGGCGGCTTAGCGTTCGGAACCGGCCGCAGGCCGGTGGCTACAAGATCAAATACCGCGCTAGCCACATTTCAACATTGGCATCTTGCCGCTTACGCCAATTCCCGAATGGCTCGAAGCACCGTCTCGAGTTCCTGCGGCGTGTTTACGATGCTGCATGCCACGCGCGCATACGATACGCGATACGGAGTGGTGGAAGCGACGATGTGCTGAGCGAGCAGACGCTTTACTACATCCTCCGGCTTCATCCCTTTCACATCGAAGCAGACCATGCCCGCAGAAAGGTTTTCATCGCGTGGTGTGTAAAGCTGGATACGAGGCATGCCAGCGAGTCCCTCTTTCATTTGAGCATTCAGCTCGTGTATGCGCGCGGTGATGCGCGCCGGTCCGATGTTTTGGTGAAAACGAATCGCTTCTGGTAACGCCCAAAAATGTTCGAACGCCTGGAACCCGCCCGGTGAAAACCATGACGCTCTTGCCGGTGGCGCCGGCTCATGTTCCTCCTCCCAGGCGGCGAAAACATCCGGCGAACTAAATGATGGAATTACCGGGCGCATTTTCTGCCACACGTCTGGCTTGGCCCAAACGAAGCCGGTACCGCGCGGACCGAACAACCATTTGTGTGTGCCGGCTGCGAACGCGTCACATCCCAGCGCTGTAATCTTTGGATCTTCAACGCCAATACCGTGCACACCGTCGACGATGAGCAGCACGCGATGTTTTTCGTCCCGGCTGCGATTTACGTCCGCCAACGTCTCAGCGATGCGCGCGATGGGCAGCCGCACGCCGCTGCTGGAGTGCACCCACGTTACGCCGACCGCCCGTGTCTTCGGTTCGATTGCTTTGCGAACGCGGGCGGCGATTTCATCGGGCGAAATTGAGTCATAAGAGTCGAAGAGCGGAATTTTTCGCCACGTCGCTGCGCATCGCTCTGTGGCAAGCCGGATCGATTCATGATGGACATAATGATCGTGGGTCGTGGTCAGGATCTCGTCGCCTTCGCGCAACGGCAGCCCATGATAGAGAAGAGCCAAACCCGTCGTAGTGTTTTGTGTTAGCGCGATGTCGTGCGAGTCGCCGCCGATGTAGTTGGCAATGGCGCGGCAGACCTGCAACGGGATGTTTTCATCCGTCTGCTCGAACATCGCGTTCTCAACGGTAAGCAACGGATTCGCATCTAACTTCGCCCGGTATTGCTCTATCGCCTGACGCACACATCGTGGGTGGGAAGCCAGAAAAAACAATCCCAGATGAATGTAACCGGGAGCCAGTTCAAACTGCCGGCGCACCGAGTCCCAGTCTTTGAAATCGGCAGGAGCGTTTTCCCTGTTTTTAGCTTCGAGGAGCGCCGACGAAAGCGCTCCCGCAGCCAGCGACAACGAACCACGTATGAGAAAATTGCGGCGGGTTAATGGCATAAGAGTGTCCTTAGTTTGATAGAACGGTAAGTAAATCGCTTGAGGGCGATAATTGCGATCCAATTATGGAGAGGGCTGTAGTCGCGCTTCTATGAGACGCGTGAGTAAGATGCTCTTGAATTACGCCTCGCGTAGCGAAGCCGGCTGCAACCTAACGAGCGCGGGTTTTTCCCGGAGCTCCTAATACTGGCGCGCGACACCCTGCTTTCGGACCTTTGACGTCACAGGTTTGATCGTAGCGTAACGTCTTCATCGTGGCGTTCACGCGTTCGCTCAACTCGGTGAAGGATACATCGGTCTCACGCGCCGCCTGCGCTTTGCGAAATTCCTTCGCCAGCGCGTACGTGAACACACCATAACCGATCGTGCCGTGATGATATTCGTAGGCAAAGCCGCCCTCTTCACAGGCGCTCAGCACCACCGGCATGTACGGACCGCGCCGTTCGCGCGGCGCTTTGCGGTACTGTGTAGCAGTTTGCTCCTCACGCAGACTCATCGCAGTGCCCAGTTTTTTGGTGCTGCCGTTGCACCCCATGTATTTTTCACGGAGATCGCGGCTACCACCGAAATCCGGGTTGAGATTCCTCAGGTCGCGCTCTTCCCACATTTGTTCCGCTTTATTCCACCGCAACATTCGATGCCGGATGTCATCTGGAGGAGTGATGGCGCGAATTTTCCGCGCCCCATCGCGGGTCAACCCACCGGAGTGGCAGCAATCGAAGATGGTAAAAAATTTCGCGGCATAAGGAAGCGCGCTGTAGTAACGCAGAAAATCGTCGTCCGTGATAGCGCTGTCCTGCGTCCAATGAAAATCGTACGGCACGAGACATTCATCGACGTGATCAATTCGCTCCGCCGCGTTGTAGTCTGGCAACTGTGCGCCGTGGCCACTGTAATAAAGCACGCGTTCCTGGCCGTCGGCGGTGCCGTCAAGCAGCCAGTCGATTCGTTCGCGAATCGCCGCGGCCGTAGCGCGTTCGTCGAGCACGACTCGAATATCTTCAGCGTCAAAACCGATTTCCTGTAACACGCTGCTCATAAGAAACACGTCGTTGACACAGCCTTCCAGGCGCGACGCTGGATCAGGATAATTGTTGATGCCCACGAGCAATGCGCGCCGCCGGCGTTGTTGCACTGTCTTCTGGAATTGCGCGCTGCGGTTGGCCAGAGCGCGCACGCCCGGTCGTTGCGCGAGCACGCGATAAACGTGTTGCCACGTCAAATCACGCTGGAGATAACCGGCGTGACCGGGCAACTTTTCCAAATCAACAACCGCGTCGTGGCCGGCGACCCGATCGTCCCATGAAATTTCTTCAAAATTCGGAACACGATCAACGATTCGATGAGCGAGAACGGGATCGCTTTTGTTAAACAGATGAAACCAATATCTCTGATTAACGCCGCTGATCTTGTTATCGAAATGCGCGGCTTTGAGGAAGGGATTTGCGATTTGCGAACCGAAGGTCACTAAATACCGCCCCGCACACGCGTTTGTGTCCTCATGCGAAAATGCGTCGTAGCAAATGACGCTCCCGAGACTGTGCGCCATGATCACATCCGGGTTGAAGGTCTTGATTCGCTCGATCAAACGTTTACGCAACGTGGAGCGTAACCCGGCATTCTGGTCCCACTCCGCCACCATGCCTGCGTGCCAGCCGTCGGCCGCTTCGGCGGCGGGCTTAGCCCAATCGAATAATCCACGCCTCGGACGAAACCATCCCGATACCGTCTGAGCCACCTCTTCGATGGCTGCTCCGACTGGCGCGAAGCCGAGATGCGCCGCCGCGCTTACGTCGGTGAACAGATTAATTTTTCCCGAGAATAAACTGTCATAGTCGAAGCGCTCGTAAGTCGCGGCAAAAGCAGGATCGAAATACTGGATCCCGGCGGTGATCGCCTCTTCCCATGGCCGTTCCCACGGCTGATTGTCGGGACGCTCCTGGTGGCCGACTCCGTGAACCAGGAGAATTTTCATCCAATCACACCGTAAACGGTCCTTGTTCTTCGAACGGATAGTTGGCCGGTCCGATGGTAAAGAAATTCGGCGTCTGTGTCGGTGGCATCAGTTTCACGATCGATTTGTGGAATCCACGGTAATCGCCCTTGAATTTTCCATTTTTCCAGACAGCAAGCACAGTTTCGGTGAACAGACCGTTGCGATCGCCATCTGCGCTTGTCTGGTTGTCTTGACATCCGGAAATCAAGAGAGCCGTGCCGTGCATGCGCGTGCGCCCGCTGGAGCTGTGCTGCTGGATTTTATCGTAGAACTTCTGGTGATCCATGTAAACGCGCAGCGCGACGTCGCGCGGCATCATACGTGGGCGCACGGGCGTCACACCGAGGGCAGAAAAGTGGATTGCGCGTAGCACAGTGCCGCTGTGGCAACTGTCCGACAGCACGAAGATTCGCACGCCCTTAACGAATTGCTTCAGCGCAGCATAAAGCTCGTCGTCGATCAGTTCGCCATCGTACAAACACCATGTCTCATCGAAGCCGTCAGGCTCTAAATCGCGCCCAGTGTTCGGCACCTGCCCGCCGTGCCCGGAATAGGTGAGAAAGAAAATATCGTTCGCTTTCAGTTTCGACGCGGCGGATTTAATGTCGGCCAGGACCCGATTGCGTGTCGCTTTCTTCGTTAGGCGTTTGGTTACTTTGGTGAATCCTTGCGTCTTCGCCAACGCTTGCATGTCGTTTGCGTCGAACTCGCAGGCGGTGAGTTGCCCATCCCATCCGCTATATTGTTTTGGATCGACGGCGTTGAGACCGATGTGGAGAGAAGCTCCAATTGGCATAAGTCATCCTTTCGTTTTTTTTTACAGGACGCCGATTCTGGATCAGACCGCACCGCCTATGCAAGGCGATTATCGCTCACGCGCCGCGACCGTCGTTCCGTGATCACGTTGTGTGACGACTTTGAATATGTTCTGGCAAGTCATCAATGCGCGAGCGTAAAGAGTAGCAACATGCGCAATGCCCTACGGCTGATAAAATTCGCAGCGGTCTTCATTGCCGTAAGTGAAGTTCTCTTGCTGACTGCAGACGCACAATCGCCACCACGGGCCAAGGCGTCGGATTCCATACTTCCTCGTAACGTAGTCGTCGGGATAAACGTGGCTAGTCGTTTCTTTCCTGAGGTAACCAGCGAAGCGAGCACGGGACGCAACTTGACCGCGGTCGCCAATCCCAAAGCGACAAGAAGCGTCATCTACGCCAATCGCGATGGCACCAGGAAAGTGACGATCACCGTGGACGATTACGCGACAACCAGTGATGCGTCGTCGGCCTATCACGAAGCTGTAGCGAAGAGCAAGACTGTTCCAGGCTTCAAGTCAGTTCCCGCGGAAAATCTAGGCCAAAACGCGTTCATTGGAACTGTGACTCAGGGCGGAGAAACGCACATCGGCCTTGGCGAGCTACACGGCACGATCATCGTGGGAGCAACGCTGGCGGGATACGATCTCACGCCAGAGAATACAGGCAGGCTTGTCTCCCTGACGCGCGAGGAACAACGCATTGTCAAAGTCGCTATCGATGGAAACCGACAGAAATAGTCGCTCCGCTTTCAAATACATTTGCGCAAAATGAAGGCACGCAGCTATTCTACGACCCGTGTTCAGCTTGATTATGCTCGGCAGCGGGAGCGCCGGAAACAGTGCGCTGATCGCCACCGAGCATTGCAAAATTCTCGTTGATGGCGGCCTGAGCGCGCGGCAGGTAGTGTTGCGCCTGGAGCAATGCGGCGTCACGCCGGAGCAGCTCGATGGGGTTGTTATCACGCACGAACACAGTGATCACATCTGCGGTCTTGAAGTTCTCTGCCACAAATTTGATCTGCCGATTTACTGCAATCGACTCACGGCCGAAGCACTTCGATGCAGTGGTCTCTCGGACCGATGTCGGAACTGGCGTTTGTTCGCGACTGGCGGCGAGTTTTCGATCTGCGATATCACAGTGCAAACCTTCCCCGTACCGCACGATGCCGTGGATCCGCTCGGGTTCGTATTTTACGCCGGCTCAGGCAGCCTCGGGTTTATCACTGATCTCGGTTACGTAACGAAGTTAATCACTGAACGCTTGCGAGAAGTGCAAACGCTCGTAGTCGAGACGAACCACGATGAAAAACTTTTGCAGAACGACACGCACCGGCCGTGGCCGGTCAAACAGCGCATCCAGTCGCGGCACGGGCATTTGTCGAACACGGCTGCGGCGGCAGTGATTGAGGAATTGGTACCCGGAAAAATTGAACGCGTTGTGCTTGGGCATCTCAGCCGCGATTGCAACACGCCGACGCTTGCTTTGAACACCGTGCGCGCGTCGCTCGACAAGTGCGGCAGGAACGACGTCGAAACTTTTTGCGCGACGCAATTCGAAATCAGTCCCCGATTTCGGATCGGCGACACCGAACCCGGCGCGTTTCAATCAACGTTCGAAAACGTTTTCTTCCAAAACGCGGTGTAACGGCTTTCCTCGACTGTCGCGGGCCTATCACTCGCGCATAGTGACACACTTGCGACCGCGCTCGCTTCGTGTGATGACGAGACATGTATGCGGTTGAGCTCGACCGGTCCAAACGCCTGCTAGTGATCAGCGCTACGCAAAAAGTCACGGTCGCCGAAGCAAAGATGGTCGCGAAACGCATCCATGCGGTGTTGGAAGATGTCGCACCGGGGTTTCGCGTTCTGGCGGACTTCCGCGGACTCGAGTCAATGGATTCCGCAGCGGCGCGGCACATCGCCGAAATCATGGACGCGCTGGCGGGGAAAAACGTCGCATCCGTGACGCGGGTCATGCCCGATCCGCATAAGGATATCGGTCTCAACATTCTTTCCCAATTCCATTACGGACCGGAGGTGAGTATCACCACTTTCGAGACATTGGCCGATGCTGTACAAAACATCGTAGCCAAAACTGATTCTCCGACGGGTTAATGCTGCGCAGCTTTGTTTCCTTGCTTAATTGCGTCAGCCTCCGTCATGTATTTTCCTTGTTTCGTCGTGCCGTAGAAAGGCGAGCCTTCCTTGTGATAAACATGCGTTTCAGAGTTGACCCACACCTTGCCGTGGCCTCCGCCAGGCGCGGGCGCTTTTGTTGTCGCCTTAGCGTTCGTCCCTGTCGCCGCAGCCGGACTCACTGCTGCGCCAGAACTCTTCGGTTTGAACAAATCGCCGAGACTAAACTTGTTCGGTGAAGGTGATGGCGCTGGATGCGTGGCCGGGCGGGGCGTGGCCGTTGCTTTCTTCATCGCCCGATGCTTTGCAGGCGTTTGCGATGGAGAAGGCGATTCAGCGGGACTCGGCGACTGCGCCTGCGAAACACAAATGCCCGCGAATCCAACAAGAGCAATGAGAGCAAATATCTTTGTGATCATAGCGCGAGCCTAAGAACGCGGAGGGATTACAGTCAATCCAATTCCGGAGACACACGGACGGCCGCCCCCTACACGCAATTTCACGCCGCGGGCTTGAGCGGGCTGGTCGTCTGCGCTACCCTCTGACCGGTGGACCTGACTCTGGGATGCCTGAAGTGGGCTGCGGTGGGTTTCGTCGTCGCTTTCGCCCTGATGAAACTGTTCGAGGCCAGTCAAATTCACGATGACATTCCCAAGCCGGCATTCAAAATACGCCAGACCAAGCGCGCAACATACGTGTTATCGACATTCGCAGCGGTGTTTTCAGGTTTAGTGTGGTTGCTCGTGCAGAAATTGGACTGATATCTCTACGTTACGAACAGCGCGCTGCGCTGTCCGGACGCCGCAGCGCGGCGTCCCTACCAGGGCCAAGTCACCCCATGTAAAATCCGCCGTTCACGTTGAGCACGTGGCCGGTAATGTAATTCGCCATTGGTGATGCCAGGAACAACGCGGCATCGACGATCTCCTGAGCTTCGCCCAGGCGGCCGAGCGGGATTTGTTTGATAAAGTTCTGCGTCACTTCCTCCGGCATGCCCTTGCTCATTCCGACGTCTATGAATCCAGGCGCAATTGCATTCACCGTTATGTTCTGCCGCGCAAACTCGCGAGCTGAAACTTTGGTGAGCGCAATTATTGCCGCTTTGCTCGATGAATAATTCGCCTGCCCGAACAATCCCATCTGCCCGCTCACGGATGACATGTTGATCACTCGTCCGCCACTACGCAGAACCGCTGCCGCTTTCTGCGTAACCGTGAAGGTTCCAATGAGATTCACTCGAATCACGCTCTCGAATTCATCGAGAGACATCTTCTTGACGGTACGATCGCGAATTACCCCGGAATTGTTTACCAGTACATCGAGGCCGCCGCGCTGGTCCTGGATCTGCTTCATCATCGCTTCGACCTGCGGCGGTTGCGTCACGTCGCACTCGATTACCAACGGTTCGTTCAGTTCCTTCGCTACACTCAGAGCGTCGGCTTTGTTTTGTCCCTGCGGGTCAGCGACATAATTCACCACGCATTCGGCGCCCCGCGTGCTGAAAGCCCGAATCATCTCCGCGCCAATTCCGCGCGAGCTGCCCGTAACCAGCAGAACTTTCCCGGTAAAATCGAGAGGATCTTTCATGATGATTGGCGCGTTTGCGGCGAGTACCGGCGCACAATGAATGCGCACGGCAAGCCGATCAACGAAATATGAATGGCAACTGCTAGCAACTCATTCCACAGCCGGTGTCGAAACATTGGAAACGCCGTCGGCAACACAAACCAGTACATCACGATGTAAACGCCGATGCCGTACAAAACGCCGGATACAACAGGATGAATCGTCAGAAATTCTATCTTCCGGCTGGCCAGGTAAAAGATCGTTACGACCACAAACGCGACGAAGAAATGGAGCGCCATACCGAGGCCAGCAGTTACTAATCCACCGTCGAACGCGTTCGCGCCCAGCAATCCAGCGGCGATTCCCTGCAATCCGCGCCGGGCTCCGACGCCGCGTTGCCACCAGATCACGAGCGCGGAAGAAATGTCCAAAACACCGACGACGAGGCCGGCAGTGAGAATTGCGCGAAACGCGCCGGAGGTTTTCATACGGTTTCGGCGGAACTTACTCAGGAAAGCAGAAAATTAGGAAGCAAAGAAACAATCGCAGCGACAATAGACCAGTTGATGTAATTCTGTGTAAAGCTGCGAAATCTGTGGACAATTAAACTATCTCAGTAGCAACCTGAATACGATGCCTTCACCGATCCGCATTCTCACCGCTGTCCCGATCTGTGATGGCCACGACAGCGCGATCAACACGATCAACCTTGAATTCATCCGGCATGGCATTGAAGTGATTTACCTCGGTTATCACCGGCCGGTAGCCGACATCGTTCGCGCCGCCATCCAGGAAGATGTGCGGGCGATTGGCATCTCGAGTTACAACGGCGGGCACGTCGAATTCTTCGCGGCCGTTGTGGATGTTTTGCGGAGAAAAGGCGCAGACGATATCAAGGTTTTCGGCGGCGGCGGCGGCACCATCACGCATGACGACGCCGCAGCTATGAGGCGCAAAGGCGTAGATGAGATTTTCTTCGCCGGCACGTCACTGGACGACATGGTGAAATTTGTTCATCGACGTTACGGCAAACCGCGAGCGAAACGGCCGCGCTCTAAATCCTTTGATCAGGAACTCGCGCACGAACTTAGCGAGATCGAAGAAGCCTACGGGACTGGGAAAAGAAAACGTCGAACACCGAACGCGCAACGGCGAACGCAGTTGACCAAAATCGCAAATCGCAAATCGCAAATCGCAAATCCAAAAGTCATCGGTTTCACAGGCCCGGGCGGCGCGGGAAAGACGACATTAATCGACGAACTCGTCCTGCGGTTCCTGCATGCCAATCCGAAGGGGAGAATCGCGATTCTGTCGCACGACCCCAGCGTAATCGGAGAAGGCGCATTGCTGGGCGATCGGGCCACGATGATCAATTCGCAGGATGATCGCGTGTTCATGCGCAGCATGGCCACCCGCGGACAGGCGGGCGGACTCTCGCCTGCGACCCACGATTGTCTCGCGTTACTGGCGCAATCTGATTTCGATTATGTCATTATCGAGACGGTCGGTACCGGACAAGAGGCGATGCCGTTTCAGAAAAACGGGATCGTCAATTCAACCGTGTTGGTAATGAATCCCGATTACGGTAGCCGGTTACAATTGCAAAAGATCGTCATGCTCGATCTGGCCGATATCGTGGTGGTGAACAAGAGCGATCTCCAGCGCGCGCGCACGGCACACACGGAAATCGAGCAGCGTCTCGAACAAAATCGACCTGGCCGCCGTAACCTCGGCGAAGGACGAGACCAGCTACTCGTCGATACGGTCGCAAAACGCCACCGCGACTCTGGCGTCGACCGATTGTTTGAGTTAATTGCTAACCGCTGATAATCAGATTTGTCATGTCGAGCGGAGTCGAGACATCTCTGGAATCCTCAGCGCTCAAATCAACTTAGAGATTCCTCGACTTCGCTCGGAATGACAGAACGATCAAAGGAAACTTATGAGCAAGCTCGGACAAGTCGTCGAATCGGTTGAAATA
This sequence comes from Candidatus Udaeobacter sp., assembly GCA_045809725.1. Lineage (GTDB taxonomy): Bacteria > Verrucomicrobiota > Verrucomicrobiia > Chthoniobacterales > UBA10450 > Udaeobacter. The sequence goes on from JBJMXF010000234.1 coordinate 13,671, forward strand.
TATAACAAATTCGTTCTCGATCAGGTGAAGCGGGCGCGCACCGATCAAAAATTTGGTCGCGATCTGCTGGGACGCTGGAACGATACAAAAGCGAAAATTCCGGTTACCCGCACACCGACTGGTTTGCGTCTGCCGCGTCTCGCGTTGCCGGAGATCGATGAGCCGGGCGAAATCGCGCGTTACATTTTCGGTGAAGGATTGCCGGGCGAATTCCCTTACCTCAACGCGACGTATCGCGAAATGTATCTCGAGCCGGTTCGCGAGACTGAGAGTTTCGAAAAGAACGGGAACAAAACCGGCAAGAAAATTACGCAACCTGAGGAGCCCACGCGTTTGTTCTCCGGCCTCATGCTGGCCGAAGATACGAACGAGCGGTTCCATTATCTGACGCGCCACCAACGCACCCATCGCCTTAGCACGGCATTCGATGGGCCGACACTTTACGGGCTCGATAGTGATGCGGACGGCGTTTTCGGAAAAATTGGCGAAGGCGGCGTGGCGATCGACACGGTCGAAGACATGGTCCGGCTTTACGACGGATTCGATCTTGGATCGCCGGATTTTTCCGCCTCAATGACCATCAGCGGGCCGGCGCCGATGATCATGGCGATGTATATCGCCGCCGCTAAAAGAAGGTTCGGCCCGAAAGTTGTTCCTAAATTGCGTGGCACGGTTCAGGCCGACATTTTCAAAGAAGTCCAGGCGCAGAACGAAACGATTTTTCCAATCGAACCGTCGCTGCGATTTCTCACCGACATGGTTGAGTTCACTACCGGCGAAATGCCGCGTTGGTATCCAATTTCGATCAGCGGTTATCATATTGGTGAGGCTGGCTCGACGCCGGTGCAACAGGCGGCTTACACGCTCTCGAACGGTTTTGCATACGCCGAGATGTTCGCGTCGCGCGGAATTCCGGTCGATCAATTCGGGCCGCGCCTTTCGTTTTTTCTCGATTGCGGACTCGACGCCGAGTACATCGCACTCTCGCGCGTTTCACGCCGCATCTGGGCGATCGGGATGCGCGAGGTATTCGGCGCAGGTCCGCGAGCGCAGCTGTTCAAACTGCACACCCAAACCAGCGGGCGCTCGTTAATCGCCGCCGAATTCAAAAACAATCTCACCCGGACGGCCGCCGAACTGATCCTGTCGTACATGAACGCGACCAATTCGTCTCACTCCAACAGCGCAGACGAACCGTTCACGACGCCGAGCGAAGAATGGATCCGGCTCGCCGCGCACGGGCAGGCGATTCTGCTCGAGGAGTCCGGCATTTTTAAACACACCATGAATATGTTAAGCGGTTCGCCCGGCATGAAGGCGGTCGAGCGCGCTGTGGAAACTGCGATCCTGGAAGAGTTCCGGGAGATCGAGCGGCTTGGCGGCGTGCTCGCTGCGGTGGAAGAACGTTATCAGCGCAGCCAGATCCAAAACGCCGCCCATCGGTACGAACAACAAATCTACGACGGCACGAGGCCAATAATTGGACTGAACAAGTACCGCGACGGCGACGACGAAGCTCCGGAAGTGAAGCTTGCGCGTACGCCGCGGGCGAAACAGCAGTTGCAAGTCGATCGGCTCCGCAAATTCAAAAAGAAAAATGCGGACAAGGCGAACCGCGCCCTGGACAAGCTGGCAGCCGTTGCGGAACGCAACGAAAATGTATTTCCCGATCTCCTCGAAGCCGCCGAAGTCTGTTCGTTAGGCCAGATCACCGGCCGTTTGCAGGAAGTCGTCGGCCGTTTTCGCCCGATGGTGTGAGATATCAGAGGCTGTAGCGTGCGCTGTCCTCAGCGCATTTGCTCCTTCTCGCCCCTTTCCGCTGAGGACAGCGGACGCTACAATTACCGGTTCTTGCGCCACACGCGTGCGCCGAAGATCGGATGCGAAATGTTAATACAATGCCCGGCAAAGCATACATCGGCACCAGCGGATGGAATTATAAAAAATGGCGCGGTGATTTCTATGGCGACAGGCCGCAAAGGCAATGGCTGCGATTCTGCGCGGAACGTTTCACCGCGATCGAGGTGAACGGCACGTTTTATCGACTCCAGCCACAAAGCACGTTTGAAAAATGGCGGGACGAAACGCCGGACGAATTTTCGTTTGCCATCAAAGGGCATCGTTACATCACCCACAACAAAAAGCTGATCGATGTCGAAGAACCCGTGATCCGGTGTCGCGATGCCGCATCCCCACTGGGTAAACGATTGGCTGCTGTGGTGTGGCAACTTCCTGCGTCTTTCAAAAAGAACATTGAGCGACTGGAGAAATTCCTACGAACTCTTCAACATTGGGAGACCACGCGGCATGCTATCGAGTTTCGCCACAAAACGTGGTTCGATAACGACGTAGCAGATTGCCTGGCGACACATGCCGTCGCGGTTTGCATGTCTGACGCGCCAGACTGGCCGATGTGGGATCGGGTAACGACGAATCTGGTTTACATCCGCTTGCACGGGCACACTCGCAAATACGCATCCAGCTACAGCAACGTGGCTCTCAAGAAATGGGCAAGACGAGCTGACGACTGGCTACAACAAAACCGCGATGTGCACGTTTATTTCGATAACGACGCCGAAGGCGCCGCGCCGAAGAATGCGCTCACACTGCTGGAGATGTTGCGCTGAGACCGTATCGCCCCCGGAAAAGACAAGTCTCCGTTCTGAATCCATTTCATTAACACCGGACTTTAGACCGGTGCTTTAGAGCAGAACTCGTCCAGCCGTTTCAACGGCTTCCCTTGTCGCGAGGGAATCGGCGGCGGCGAAGCCGTTAAAGCGCCTAGTTTTCTTCAGGATCCGCCACCACCTGGCTGAAGCCAAGTGTTAATGAGATTCGCGCTGGCAATGGGCGCAAAACCATGAAGTGCGGCCGCCGATCGTTGCTGATTTCAACGCGCGACCGCAGCGTGGGCATCTGCCTCCTTTTCCGCGATGCGTCAGCAGCCAGGATCTCGGCAAACGATTGAAATCGGTTTTTAACGCAATCGCTTTCTCCAGCACAT
>JBJMXF010000235.1:0-14966 GCA_045809725.1 Candidatus Udaeobacter sp.
AGAACAATACGCCGAGGCGAGTCGGCTCCGGGTTACTGCTGAAGGCCTTGCCACCCTGGCAGGACAGGAGCGAATCTACGACAGCGATACCTTCAATAGTTGGCTCGCCGCGAAGCTGGACAGTAAGAAAGAAGCCGCGGAGTTCTTTGAGCGGCGTTTTCGCGACGAGTACCGCACCGCATTCGCAGCCTGGATGAGCACGGATCCATTCAACAACGCGCAAGCGGCTGCCGGCCCGATCTTCATGTCCGAGTATCACAACGCCAACCATGAGCAGTTCCTAAGTTTGAATAAGCAAGCCGCAGAAATCGCTGACCAGGGCACAAAATCGGGCGAAACAGGAGATCAGTACGTACGCATTACCGTTCTCCTCGCGACTGTGCTTTTGATTACGGCCATCGGACAGCGATTTCGTTTCAAATTCGTTCGCGTCGTTTTCATGATTCTCGCATGCCTGTTGCTCTGCCTGCCTTGGTTGCAACTGATCATGCTGCCCCGCATGTGACGGGCACTCTGAGTGTGGCGTGTGGCTTATTCGATCAGCGCCCAAAGCGCTCACGATTGCGCGCGGCGCGTGGGCCCTCCATGCACGGCCTACGAAAGTAGTACGACCAAAGTCCTATTCGCGTGAATGCCAGAGGGCAGCACAGTATGCCCTCTCTGGACACTGTCTCGCGCAAGCCGAAGGGCGAATCGGTTGGTCTGCGCGGTCGCTAGTGACGGACGAAACGGACAGATCAAAGTCATCAACCAGGAACAGAGAACTTCGAAAAAACATATGAAACAGTTACAAACCGCATTCAATACAATCAGCGTCATCGCTCTATTAGCGTTGACGGTCGGCTGCGCAACGACAAGCAGCACTCAAAACAAAGAGAGCATGCTTGTGGCGTCCGGCTTCAAGGTGATCACGCCCAAGACAGCTGCGCAGCAGCAAAAGCTCCAACAGCTTCCTCCGGTCCATGTGGCCATGGTCAATAGGAAAGGAAGAACCTACTACATTTTCCCGGACGCGGCACATAATCAGGCCTATGTCGGTGGACCGAGGGAGTACCAGGCTTACCAGCAGCAGCGCGCCGCAAATAAGATTGCGAACGAGAATCTCGAGACCGCTGAAATGTACCAGGATGCAGCCATGAACTGGGGTGGATACGGTGGATGGGGGATGGGCTGGGGACCAATGGGAATGGGAGTAGGTGTAGGGCGGTTTTAGAACTGCAAGCTACAAAATTGACCAACCAATTAACCAAAAGATTCGCTGGATACCAAATCGAATAACAACAGAAAACGAAAATATGAAACGAAACTTGGTCCAAAACCGTTTGTCGCTGCTTATAGCCACGGCTGCGCTTTTCAGCGCGGTCGCTCCAGCGCAGGCACAAGAGTCATCGACGCCTGGCGGCGCAGGCAAGAAACCTAATATTCTGTTCATCATGGGCGATGACATCGGCTGGATGCAGCCGAGTTGTTATCATCGCGGCTTGATGGTCGGAGAAACACCAAACATTGATCGCATTGCGAACGAAGGCGGCATGTTCATGCACTACTACGCCGAGTCCAGCTGTACCGCTGGGCGCACCGCATTCTTCACCGGCATGCATCCGTACCGTGCAGGCATGGTCCTGCCGCAGTTACCGGGCGCCATTTCCTATTTGCGCCCGGGAACACCGGCCCTCGCCCAGTTCCTATTGGATCTTGGCTACACGACAGGCGAGTTCGGCAAGAATCACCTGGGCGATCATCCGGATTCACTGCCGACTGCGCACGGCTTCCAAGAGTTCTGGGGTTACCTTTATCACCTGGATGCTATGCAGCAGGTGAGCTTCCCGGATATCAACAGCAGTCCGGACAAGCAGGGCGTAGTGCCGCCGTGCACAACCGTCCCGATTCCCGGAATCGCGAACCCACCGGGTGGTGTCGACCCGAAGACCGGCACTTGCATGACTCCGCCGCGCCCTGTCATTTGGATGAAATCGCCCGATGGCACAGCTAAGAGCCAGACAGGTAAGGATGAAGGTCCGCTCACGCTCGAGCGCTCGAAAACCGTGGATGAGGAAATTTCATCCCATGTGATTGACTTCCTCGACCGCAATGATCCCAAGACGACTAACAAGCCCTTCTTCGTCTGGTACAACCCGGCTCGTATGCACATCACGACCGTGCTGTCGCAGAAGTATCTGGACATGCTGGGCACCAAAGGCGGCAAGGATTGGGGTATCAACGAAGCCGGCATGAAGCAGATGGACGACAACATCGGCCTCGTCCTCAAGAAGCTCGAAGACATGGGCCAACTCGATAACACCATCGTAGTCTTCACCACCGACAACGGTGCTGAGGTTCAAACCTTTCCGGACGGCGGCGTCACCCCGTTCAAAGCAGGCAAGTTGTCGACTTGGGAGGGCGGCATGCGCGCACCATGCGTCATCCGCTGGCCGGGCGTGGTCAAGCCGGGCACCATCTTCAAAGACATGTTTGCGTCGCTGGACTGGCTGCCCACCTTGGTGGAAATCGCCGGCGGTCCCAAAGGAGAGGAATTGAACAAGCAGATTATGGCGGGTAAGTCCAAGGGCATCGTGAAGACCAAGCTCGATGGGTTCAACCAGATCGACTACCTCACCGGAAAGTCTAACCACTCCAATCGCGATACCTTTTTCTACTACCAAGGCCGCGAGCCTTCGGCGGTGCGCTACAAGAACTGGAAGTTCTACTACACCATGATGGGATCGCTCGGCCTCGATGCACTTAATCCAGCGACGACCTTCCACTGGACTCAGATCCAGAATATCATGCGCGATCCGTTTGAGAACAACGTTGGGGGAGAACAAAAGGGCGCATTATCGTCCGGCGGAGCTCTGGCCGCGCCGAGCACTGCGTACTTGTATGACTGGAACCTCCTGCCCATCGGCCAGCTCCTGTGGCAGAAGGAACTCATGTCCTATATCGACTTCCCCCCGCTGCAGTTGGCGGCGAGCTACAACCTCGAACAGGTGCTAGATCAGGTGCGGGAGATGAGCAAGCACCACCCGAGCCAATAGTAACTGCGCAGACACCAAACCGAAAGAGAAAGACAACGTGAAACATAAACTCATCAAACATACTATGACGGTGCTGACCGCGTCAGCGGCGCTGCTATGTGCAACTATCTCAGCCCAGGCGCAAGACTCGCCGACGCCTGGCTCTGCTGTAGCAGGCAAGAAACCCAACATCCTCTTCATCATGGGCGATGACATCGGCATGTGGAACATCGGCGCCTACCATCGCGGCATGATGGCTGGGCGAACACCCAACCTTGATAAGATGGCTAAGGAGGGAATGCTGTTCACCGACTATTACGCCGAGGCCAGTTGCACGGCGGGTCGCGCGAACTTCATCATGGGTGAACTGCCGATTCGCACTGGCATGACCACGGTCGGCCAGGCGGGTGCCAAGATCGGCATACCGGCAGAGGCTTGCACCATTGCTACCGCGCTCAAAGCTCAAGGGTATGAGACCGGTCAGTTCGGCAAGAACCACTTGGGCGATCTGAATGAGTTTCTGCCCACTGTCCACGGGTTCGATGAGTTCTTTGGCTATCTCTATCACTTGGATGCGATGGAAGACCCGGCGCATCCTAACTACCCGCAGAACCTGTTGGATAAGGTAGGTCCGCGCAACATGGTCCATTCCTGGGCGACTACTACGGATGACACCACTGATATGCCGCGCTGGGGAAAGATTGGCAAACAAAAGATTGAGGATGCCGGCACGCTGTATCCTGAGCGGATGAAGACCGTGGATAATGAGATCCGCGATTTTGCGTTAGCCTTCATCGAGAAAGCCAAAAATGACGGGAAGCCGTTCTTCTGCTGGCTTAACCCGACCCGCATGCACATCGTCACGCACCTTTCAGATAAGTATGAGAAAATGCGTAACTCGGACAATGGCTGGTCGGAAGAGGAAGCTGGCATGGCGCAACTCGATGACGACATAGGCCTGGTGATGCAGAAGCTGAAGGACCTTGGCTTGGACGACAACACCATTGTCGTTTTCAGCACGGACAACGGCACTGAAGTCTTCACCTGGCCCGATGGCGGAACGACGCCGTTCGCACAAAGCAAAGGCACAGTCATGGAGGGTGGTTTCCGCGTGCCGTGCATCCTGCGCTGGCCCGGTCACGTGCCGGCGGACTCGGTGCAGAATGGAATCTTCTCCGGCATGGACTGGTTCCCCACCTTCCTGGCCGCTGCTGGCAACCCGAACATCACCGATCAGTTGCTCAAGGGTGTGAAACTCGGCGACCGCACTTACAAGAACCATCTCGACGGCTACAACCAGATGGATGCCATTACCGGCAAAGGCCGATCGAACCGTCACGAGATCTTCTATCTCGGCGAAAGCACCGTCGGGGCGATTCGCATTGACGACTACAAGTACCGGTTCATTGACCAGCCCAACGGATGGCTGGGTGAAAAGACGCACGTTGATGTGCCTTATCTCATCAACTTGCGCCTCGATCCGTTCGAGCGCCAAGGCTGGCCAAATCATGGGACGAAAGAGGGGGGACAGCAATACTTCGATTGGTTCAAATTCCAATTCTGGCGCTTTGTATTCGTCCAACAGGTAATGGGCAAGGCACTCCAGACCTTCCTTGATTACCCGCCAATGCAGCGCGGCGCGAGTTTCAATCTCGATGCCGTCAAAGCTGAGATGGCGAAAAAGATGCAGCAGGCCGAGGCAGCCGCCAAAGGCACCGGCCAGTAACAGAAAAATGAACTTCATGGCGGGCGGCTCGCACGGGCCGCCCGCCTTTTATCAATCACCTGATCCATTCGATCATGAAACGCGCAGGAGGCGTCCCTCCTAGCCAGGCGTAAGAACAAGAACCATGGAAACCGATAAGACTCATCGGAATTTAACTTCATGACCAAACTATCCGCTACGCTCAAGAAGGAGTTCTTTGAGCTGCTTCCACCAACAATCTTTTTCTTCGTGGCTTTGCATATCGTGGCGTTTGTTCGCGTGTTGATGCTGAAGGGAACCGGGATTTCGCCACTGTCGACGATGTCGATTGCGGTCGCCGCCCTCATTCTGGGTAAGGCAGTGTTAATCGCGGATCTGCTGCCGATGGTCAACCGCTTTCCCAATAAACCTCTGATCTATAACGTCGCCTGGAAGACCTTGATCTACTGGGTCATGGCCACCCTTATTCACTACGTAGAGCGTCTTATCGATTTCTGGCGACAGGCTGGCAGCTTTGCGGCCGGCAACAAGGAGCTATTGGAAAAAATCGTGTGGCCACATTTCTGGGCTATCCAGATCATTCTGCTCGTACTGATTGTTATGTACTGCACGATGCACGAACTGGTGCGCGTGATTGGGAGGGAAAAGGTGCTGCGGATATTCTTCGGACCAATGCCTGCGCCGGAAGTGTAAAAGATGAGCTGGAAAGATTTAACAGACTAACAATCAAGAAATGAAAACTCGGGAGGCGGCCTGCGACTTCACTAGTGGATTAACACATTGTCCTCGGATTTTCCGAAGCGAACATGCACGAGCAACTTCAAGCCTTCATCACGGTGCTGTCGCTGATATCCGGGCTAACTTAGCTCTAAACGCGCCTTTTCTTCGTTCCGAAGCTCCGGTATCGACACCAGAGAGAAAACCACCACGTCAACCCAGCCAATGAATGACTGAAAGTCAGGTCCTAACCGCACTGTGGACGGGAGCCTTTCTCCTGGTCCACCTCGCCGTAATTGCCAGAGTCATTTTGCGGCCGCACCGGGAGCCGGCCTCACGGATTGCCTGGATCGTTGTCATCATTGTTTTTCCTGTAATCGGCATCCTCACTTACATCTTTCTCGGTGAAACCAGTATCGGACGCCGGCGTGTTAGTCGTATGTGCGCAGTGCTGGCCACCATGCCTGACCTTTCCAAGGCGCCGGGAATGGATGCGCCTAATCTGCAAGCGAAAATTCCAGAGACTTACGCCCACCTGTTTCGACTCGGACACTCGGTTAATGGCTTTGAGCCCGTGGGTGGGAACTGCGCGACCTTGCTGGCAGATTCCAACGCGGCCATCGAATCGATGGTCGCAGATATTGATGCGTCTCAGGATCATGTCCATCTGACCTTTTACATCTGGTTGCCCGATAACAACGGACTCAAGGTGGTCGAGGCGTTGAAACGGGCTGCTGCACGTAAGGTCGCCTGCCGGGCGATGGCGGATGGGTTGGGCTCGCGCCTCATCATCGAATCCCCACATTGGAAAGCCATGCAGGCGGCGGGGGTTGAGGTGGCTACCGCCCTGCCCATAGGCAATCTGCTCTTGCGTCCGTTGCGAGGGCGTATCGATTTGCGCAATCACCGCAAGATTCTGGTGATCGATAATCGGATCACCTATTGCGGCAGTCAGAACTGCGCAGACCCCGAGTTCCGGATTAAGGCGAAATTTGCCCCATGGGTAGATGCGCTCATGCGTTTTGAGGGGCCGATTGCGCGGCAGAATCAATATCTTTTCGCCAGCGATTGGATGGCAGCAATGGATGGCGATCTCACGCCCTTGTTGCGTCAACCGGTGTCGCCCTGCGAGCCTGGCCTAACAGCGCAGGTCATCGGCACCGGGCCGACGGTATATAACTCGGCCATGCCTGAAGTTTTCGAAACCCTCATTTACACCGCCCGACGAGAGCTGGTGATCACGACTCCCTATTATGTGCCCGATGAAGGCATGCAGAACGCCCTTTGCGCCAGTGCCCGGCGCGGCGTGAGAACGATTATCATTTTCCCCGCGCGAAACGACTCATGGATCGTGGGCGCGGCCAGTCGCAGTTACTACAGTGACTTACTCGCGGCCGGGGTCTACATTTACGAGTACGAAGGTGGCCTCCTCCATACCAAGTCACTCACATTGGACGGGAAAGTCACCCTGATCGGCTCGGCCAACATGGACCGGCGCAGTTTCGATTTGAATTACGAAAACAACATTCTGTTCTACGATCCCACTTTAACTGCCGAAATGCGCCGTCGTCAGGACGCCTATCTTGCCTGCTCCCATCCCGTCACGGCCGAGACGGTGGCCCAATGGCCGATAACCCGCCGGCTTTGGAATAACACCATTGCCATGTTGGGGCCAATTTTGTAAGAGTCGGATCGTCCCAAACAGCATGCACCAGCAACTTCGAGCGATCATCACGGTGCTGTCGCTGATCAACAAACCCAAAGAAACCATGAAACCAATCCACAAGACCATTACCCTGCTGGCGATCGCCTTCGCTGGCCTAACGACCACCTATGCCGAGGATCCGCTCCCCTCGTGGAACGACGGGCCAGCGAGACAAGCGATCGTGGACTTTGTAAAAGCCACCACCGAAACTGGCGGCGCAAATTTTGTGGCGCCCGAGGAACGCATCGCCACGTTCGACCAGGACGGCACGCTTTGGGTCGAGCATCCGATGTATTCCCAGGTGATGTATTGCTTTCAGCGGGTCGGCGTGCTCGTGAAAGAAAAACCGGAACTGAAAGACGTTGAGCCGTTCAAGACCGTCCTCTCCGGCGACCGCGAGGCCATCGGAAAACTCACCATGCCAGACCTTGAAAAAATCCTGATGGCTACGCTCACGGGCATGTCCACGGAACAGTTCGAGGCCGAGGTGAGGCAATGGTTTGCCGCGGCCAAAGACCCGCGCTGGCACAAGCCTTACAACGAACTGATCTACCAACCGATGCAGGAGGTGATGAAGTATCTTCGGGCGAACGGCTACAAGACTTACATCTGCACCGGCGGCGGCCAGGATTTCGTGCGCGTGTACGCGGAGCAGACCTATGGCATCCCGCCGGAACAGATCGTCGGCACCATGGGCGGCACGACATATGGCTATGACAAGGATGGCAAACCGTTCCTGACCAAGGACCCCAAGCTGTTACTCAACGACAACAACGGTGGCAAACCGGAAGGCATCCACCTGATGATCGGCCGTCGGCCGCATGCGGCCTTCGGCAATTCGCCCGGCGACCAACAGATGCTGGAGTACACCAAGGCCGGAGACGGGGCGCGGCTCGCGATGTTCGTCTTGCACGACGACGCGAAGCGCGAATATGCCTATGGCCCGGCGCAAGGTTTGCCGGACACAAAGGTCGGCACTTTCCCGCAGGCTCTCTATGACAAGGCGAAGAAGGAGGGCTGGACAGTGATCAGCATGAAGAACGACTGGAAGAAGATATTCGCGTTCCAGGAATAGCCACCCGTCAACCCACCAATCCATCAACGCGCCACAGAAAGAAACCAACCATGAAACTAACTACCCAAAACCTCACTCACTTCCTGCTGATGGCAGTGATGACCTGTGCCATCGCCCTGACCGGAGGGAATGCCCTCGCCGCCGATGCCAAGCCAAACCCGATGACCGCCATCGACATCCTGCTGGAGCCGGACGCCACGATGATCCAGCACGCGACCGCCACGAACGACCGTTTGCGCAAGGTCTTTCCGAAGGGCTTCGCGCTCGACGCCACACACCGTCCCCACATCACCTTGGTGCAGAGATTCGTCCGCACCGAGGATCTCGATAAAGTCTATGCGGCTGTCGGCAAAGTCTTCGCTACCGCCAATGTGACCGGCTTGAAGCTGGAAGCCTTCAAATACTACTACATGCCGGACAAGGACCTTGGCCTCTCGGGCATTGTCATCAAGCCGACTCCTGAATTGCTTGCACTCGAAAAGCAAGTGATCGACGCGGTGACCCCATTCGTGGTGGAAATCGGAACCTCGGCCGCGTTCGTTACTACGCCCGAAGATCCCGAGGTCCTCCCGGAGTTGATTACCTACGTTTCGGAATTTGTGCCGAAGCATTCCGGTGAGAATTACCATCCGCACGTCACCACTGGCCTCGCGCCAAGAGAGTATCTGGACAAGATGCTCGCGGAGCCGTTTGAAACGTTCACCTTCTCGCCAGCCGGCGCGGCCGTTTACCACCTGGGCCACTTCGGCACGGCAGCGAAAAAACTCAAGCAGTTCGACCTGAAGCCGTGAGCTAACTGAAGCCGCACCACCGAATCATACATCAGCACCCTTCAAATGAAGCGCTCACTGCCGATGCGAAGAAGAATGGCTGGACAGTCATCAGCATGGAAAATGATTGGAAAGCGATTTTTCCTTTTGATGACGAATGGGTGCGCTAGCGCGAAACGTTTCGCCGTAAGGTGTTGCCCTAAAGTCTTATTCCCAACATTACTGCCGCGCGTCAAGATAAGGGCGATTCAACTCCACAACTATGAAATCGCCTAGCTCGCATTTGATGATGGCCACTTTCGGTCGGGCGAATTTGGCAGCGTCGGCTTCAGAGTTCGATGGTACAAGGAATGTCTTGAACCAAGGTTCAATGTTTTTGTAGAAGTAACAAAGCGGAGAACACACAAAGGAAAAAACATGAAAAAACTATTAACATTAACAGGTATAGCCGGTATTGGGGCAGTACTGGCGCTATTGGCAGCGTGTCAGACGACCGGTACAACCGACGTTGTCGCCCAGAAAGAGGCCTTGCTCGCGCAGTCGGGTTTTAAGATCATAACCGTCACAACCCCCCAGCAGCAACAGGCAGTGAGTCAACTCACTGTGGGCAGGGTCACAGCCGTGAAATACAACGGGAAATTGTATTACGTGTTTCCCACTGGCGCGAAGGACCGGATCTACGTCGGAAGACAAAAGCAATTCAACGCCTATAAACAGGCGCTCGCGACGGCGTACGCCAGCCACCCAGCGGCCCAGCAGCCTCAACCCGGTCAACAAGTGATGAACCCAGCTCCTACAATGACATACGAGGGCGCAGGACCTCACCACATTGAAGTCCAGCAGTTCAATGGCTTTGGTCCGATGGGCACGGCTTCCCTGGGCGATTGGTAATAAGGTTATACATGACGTAGGGGCGGCGGCTCGGTGGCCGCTGCCCCCTCGCGGATTGAGCGTTGAAACGATGAAGCAACCGATGTGAATCGGATTCAACTCGTTTAGGAGTCAGCGCTTAGATTGGGATTCTCTCCGTATTTCCGAACGTTTGCGCGGGCGAATCTTCACAGGTCGCGGTGTGTGCGTCTTAATTTCACGCTCCTCATCTAACAGGCAGGCACCCCGACCTCATTGAGAGAACCGGCGTGCCAAAATAACCGCTGACGCAGACCCTGCGGACAATATTCGTTAGGTCAAAACGATGACCGCCGTTAAGCCAGATTGTGACTTAATAAAATTGTGGCGACTGAATCAAACAAAACTGTGCAGGCGAAAGAATCACTGAAAGCGGCTCCGCGGCGAATAACATTCCATCGCTTCTCGGCAGTTGAACTGCTCGTTGCTCTTGCGTTGCTCTTCTTCTTTTTTCCCTTTGTCGAAGAGGTCAAAGGCGGAGACGTCATTATAGCAGTTCTGCTTTCATTGGTGCTGCTGTCCGCTGTTCTTGCTGTGGCGGATCGTAAGGGCGTCTTCTTCATCGCGCTTGTGCTTGCTATTCCAGCGATTGCCGGCAGGTGGATCAATCATTTCCGACCGGATCTGATCCCATCGCCTGTGTTCCTTGTCGCAGGACTCACGTTGATTGCTTTCGTGGTGGCGAATTTGCTCCGCTTCGTTTTGCGTGCCCCTTCGGTAAACACCGAAGTCCTCTGCGCGAGCATCTCGGCTTACCTGATGCTTGGTTTGTTGTGGACGCTAGCTTACTGGCTCGTAGCCCAAGTGAACCCAAATGCCTTCGCATTTAATACGGCGAGCGGGACAAAACAGACGATGGCAGGCTTCGATGCTTTCTACTTCAGCTTCATCACACTCAGCACCGTCGGTTACGGCGATATCACGCCTGTTTCAAGGATTGCGCGCTGGCTTGCAGCAACAGAAGCTATGACCGGGCTGCTCTATGTCACCGTTTTGATTGCACGTTTGGTTTCACTTTATTCGACGCCAAAGTCTCAATGATTCATCTTCCAAAGGAGGAGGAATTCTTCATTTAGCATGGAACTCAGCGCCCTCGACTTCATCAAGACCCTGGGCGTCTCCTTTGCAGCGCTCTTCCCGATTGTAAATCCGGTTGGGGACGCTCCGATTTTTTTCGGCCTCACCCAGAACTATCCGCAGTCCGCTCAAAAAGTGTTGGCCCGCAAAATCGCGGCGTACGGATTTGTGCTTCTGGTTGTTTCGGCGCTTCTCGGCAGTGAAATTCTCGCCTTCTTCGGCATCTCTCTTTTTGTGGTGCAAATCGCGGGCGGCCTGGTCGTGGCCGCGACGGGCTGGAAGCTCCTCAATCAGCGTGATGATGACTCTTCCTCAAAGCAAGTCCCCGGAACACTCGAGGATGCTCTTCAGCATGCCTTCTTTCCGTTGACTCTCCCGCTTACCGTCGGGCCAGGTGCCATCTCCGTCGCAATCACGCTCGGCGCCCACCTGCGATATCAATCCGGTCCTGGATTTGAACACGGTTATCCACGCCACTTTTTCGCTGCGGCGGCGGGCATGTTTCTCGTGTGTCTGCTGGTCATGGTCTGCTATGGCAATGCGGCCCGAATGGTGAGGTTGCTTGGCAAATCCGGCACCAGCATTGTGACGCGGCTGTCTGCATTTATCCTTCTAGCTATCGGCGTTCAAATCTTCTGGAACGGCCTGAGTGAAGGGCTACTTCAACTGCTTGCTCAAACAGCTGCCGCTCACTGAGAATTCTTGGTGCGGAAGGCCGGCACTGACGCGGATGGCGTGGTTTCAGCGCAGCTTGTCAGGATGTTGCGCAGCGGCTCTGAAAGGACGGTGGCCCAGCAATCGCGCCGGTGTTGGAGTCGACGCCGAACTCGCTGCGACTACAGATTCGGACCATCAGGCTTTTATCGATACTTAGATCCGCCGTGTGCCTCATTGTGCAGCGGTTGAAGTCACCGTTAGATTCTCATTGGTCACGTGGGCGGACGTCTTAACGCACTTTCGGCCGGACTAAAGCCCGGTTGAGAAGGCTTAACCTTCGCTGAGGCACCGCCTAGCGCGATCTCCAGATTTACTGGAGCCGGAGTCGACCGAAGCGAGGCGGTTGTTAAAAGCACCTCGTGAGGATTGATTCTTCGTTCTGCGCGGATCTGGAGCAGTCAATCTCTAGATGAAAGGCTGTTTATGAAAACGGTTAGCCTCACCAAGCAAACGGCCGTGCCTCACCAAATTCATACCTACGCCGAACTCCGGCAACAGATTCATCATGACCTGCGGGTTCAACACCCCGATTGGGTCCAACCAAATGGCGAGTCCCCCATCTGTGATTCTTACGAGGTGCGTCTCATGAAACTGCTCGATACATTCACGCGAACGGGATCCAACGGGTCTGTAGCTGATATTCATCGCGCGCTTGAAAAGCAATTGAGCGAGTAAACAATCACGGCGATTCCAGTCGACGAGCCAGGGTCCTGACAGCCCTCGAAGTGATGATTGGCTGACCACTCTTGGAAATCGCCTGCGTGCTCCTGCGTTTCGAGCAGGTTGCCAGCCGCGTCATGAACGCGAATCACAGCCGTGTGAGCGACTGCGAAACTTCACGTAGTCAACTGGGTTGCTGACTGCCGTTATGGACTCGAATCTGCGATTCAATCCTGCAGAGCGCCCAGAGAACTGTGGAGCTCGTAAGATACCGCTCGACAATTGTCGCGGATCGACTACATGCCTCCTCGATTACGTCATCCGACAGTTTCACCTTATCTTCGGCACGGCTAAATAAGCCGCGGGGTCCGGATCTTCGCTGAGACACCGTTTCGCGCGATCCCCCAGATCCAACTGGATTCCCCGAGTCAGCCGAAGTGAGGCCGCTTCTTCAAAGCGCCTCGTGACAATGATTCCCGGTTCCTTGCGGAACTGGATTGCAATTAATGCGTTCAAGCCGGCCATCATGAAAAAACAACAAAATAATCCCACCCGCGCTTGGGCGCTGCATGTCGCCCTGCCCATTCCTCTACTATCGCCGCCAGCTAGGGCCACGGCTACACTGACGCTTACAGCAACGTCGCCGGGGACAGCAACAGCCACAGCTACGTCAGAGCCTACGGTAAGGCCAACTGCAACCGCAACAGGCCTAATTTCACGAAGCGAGGTTGAAATTTGGCCTACCTCTCAGCGTTAGATTCCGCCGGCAAGAACGTCCTAGCCAGGCTTTGCCGCAGAGGGAGCTAACTCCAGGTCATCAATGAAAAAGAAATCTACTTCGCGATCAGCGTTTTTTAATCTTCGCGTTCTAATTGCTGCTGTTTTTTGCCTCGCTGGCGTCGCTGTAGCGCTATTCGGCATGGGCGCGTTCTCGAACGTGTTCGCCCAGACAAAAGGGGAAAAAACTAACCAGGATGCCCCGGGCACTCAGACACCAGACGTGGCGAGGATGGTCGGTCCGGTCCGTCTGGACCAGGACTTACGAACCCTGCCTTACGTTGCGCCAAAGAAGGAGCTCGAGGAGGAACAGGGACCTCTGCCACGCTATCCGCGGCTGCGTACGGACCAGACAAGCAAACCGTCGGGATACGGAGCCGCCACCACCGGCTTGCCAAATATACAGAAGCTACTCAAATACCTTTGGCGGCCGACGCCCACCATGCCGGCTCCTCTGCTGACGTTTGAAGGACTCGGCGGCGACCCAGAGAATACAGTGCCCGACAGCGATGGCGATGTAGGCCTGAACCATTACGTGCAATCGATCAATCGATCGATCTGGATCTTGGATAAGAACGGCAACTCCCTGTCGGGGCCGACCTCATACGATTCATTCTTTGCCGGGTTGGCGGGCACTCCTTGCTCGTTCAATAATGTTGGAGACCCTTTTACTCTCTATGATCCGATCGCAGATCGCTGGCTGATAAGCGACTTGGCCTTTGAGGAATTTCCGGGCAACTCCTTCTGGGAGTGCATCGGTGTGTCAAACACCTCCAATCCGGTCAGCGGCGGCTGGACCCTGTACGCATTACAAGTGGATCCTGCGAACCCAACTTATCTCGGCGATTACCCAAAGTTCGCGATGTGGAACTCTGGTGGGAGCCCAGCGCAAAATGCCTATTTCCTCACGGTCAACCTGTTTCCGAATAACACCACCTTTTCCGGTGTGCGCGTGTTCGCGCTCGATCGCGCATCAATGCTGAGTGGTGGTCCCGCGAACACGATCGCCTTTACCATTCCTCCAGCCGGTCTGGGCGCTTCCTATAGCCTGCTTCCGGCTAATTTACGCAACGGCAATGCGCCTCCAATGGGAGAGGACGAGTTTCTGCTTGCCATCGATAGCTCGTTCAATAGCGCCGTGGCTGTGACCCAGGTGAAGGGCTGGCGGTTCCATGTCGACTTTGGCACTCCGGCAAATTCAACCCTCGGCCAGGGCGCGAATCACTCTCCAAACGCCCTGATCACGGTGAACTCGTTTGTCGAAATCGATACAGAGGCCGTGCCTCAGAAGGATAGTTCACAAAAGCTGAATAGCTTGGGCGATAAACTCATGACCCCGGTCGTTTACCAAAACCGCAACGGCACGGAATCCTTATGGGCCGCTCACACTGTAGCCGAGAACGGAGCGACTGGGATCAGTTGGTATCAATTCAATGTTACCGGCGGCAATTTCCCTGCGACCCCTTTGCAACAGCAACATTGGACCAACGGCAACGATGGTTTGTGGCGCTGGGTGCCCAGTATAGCTGTCGATACGAACGGTAACACGGCCATTGGTTATTCCGTGTCCAGTTCATCCATATATCCAGGCATTCGTTATGGAGGGCGCCTTGCCACTGACCCGCTAAATAACCTTGCGCAGGGGGAAGCTATAATGTTCAACGGCTCTAGTAGCACGCAAACCTGCCCATTCGTCTGCGAACGCTGGGGCGATTATACCATGACTACGGTTGATCCAGCCGATGGCACTAGCTTCTGGCACGTAAACCAGTATGCTACTGGCAGCGATTTTTCATACTGGGGCTCAATCATCGGAAAGTTCAGTTTTCCGGTCCCCACT
>JBJMXF010000236.1:0-7498 GCA_045809725.1 Candidatus Udaeobacter sp.
GTATCATCATTTAGAAGCGCAACGATGCGATCTTCGAACGGAGCATCGATCTTGATCTCTTCGTTGACTTCACGTTCCACGCCCGCGCGATACGCCTGCTCATCCAGCGCAAAGAGTGATTCGTCGGTCTCATTCATATGACCGCCGATGCCGATTGAGCCTTTCGCGACCAGGCGCTGTTCGCCGGCTTTCTTTCCGCGGACGTAATAAACGAGTTTGTTCTGAAACGCGATGAGCGCGTATGGAATGATTTGTTTGTACGCCGGATTGTTCTCAGCTTCCGCGCGCGGAAGAAAAAAGTTGTTTCCACGCGAGAGGAAAGCTTCGAGATATTTTTGCGGCTCGAAATTGAGCCCTTGAAATGCCCCGAGCTGGTCGAAAAGTTCCCGCCGGATAACGAGCACGTTTTCGTTCGGCGCACTCATGAATGTGTCATTCCGAGCGGAGCGCAGCGAAGTCGAGGAATCCCGTTGCAATGCCGATAGTTTCGCCGGGGGATGTCTCGACTTCGCTCGACATGACACGAAGCGTCAAAATGAGTAAGTGACGCCGACCTGTGGGCCAAACAGATTGAGGCTGGGATTAGGATCGGTTTGTCCGCCATTCGATAGATGCTGGTAAAGCGCGCCCACGTCCACCTTCCAATGATCGTTCACCATGTAGGAAATGCCCGCGGCCGATAAGATGTTGAATGTGAAATCCTGTCCCTGAGCCCCAGGAATATTTGCGTGGCTGTCGATCCAGCCTCCACCTACGCCCCCGGAAATGTACGGAGCGAATCGGCAGCGCCTTGGCACGAAATTGTAGCGAAAGCCGAGATTAAATCCGAGATAGTAGTTCTCGATCCCGCGAAAAATTGGCTCTCCCATCGCGCTCACGTAAAATTGGTGGTAACCGCGCAGCCACGTGTCGCTGTCGATTATTCCCCAACGAATCCGTCCTGTCAGGAATTCAGCTCCGATTTCGTAGCCCGCAGGGGCGTTGATCGCGCCTAACAAATAGCCGGACTCAATTGCGAAATCGAATCGCGCGGGATTAAACTCGCTCCGCACAGTTTCAACCTGCGTTTGCGGCGAGCCGCCGAAGAGCCGGAAGCAAACGCTCAGAAACAACAGGACAGCGCATGCATGAGCGTATTTCATTCGCGCGCTACGATAGGAATCCTTCATCGGATTGCAATGGTAGGACAGCGCGCTGCACTGTCCCCCGAAAGCTTTCGGGGCAGCGCGGCGTCCCTACCTACAGAATTCGGCAAGATCGGGAGGAAGCGCGCTGGTCCATTCGCGTGTGCCTTCGAGGCCTAGTCTCGCGGAGTGCAAAGCATGTCGTGGCAACAGGAGTCTGTGCTCGAGCTCGTGGGTCCAACCAGTTTCGATGAAACGCAAATACAACTGCTCGTCTGGGCCGTAAATTTTATCGCCTACAACCGGATGGCCAACTGAGGCGAGATGCACCCGAATCTGATGGGTGCGTCCAGTGTGCGGGACCGCGCGGATGACGCTGAAGGAACCGCCCGACGAGGTCGATCTTTTGAATCTTCGCTCAACAAAAAATTCTGTCTGCGCTGGTGCGCCCGCAGCATGAATCATTTGCTTCAGCCAGATCACAGAGTGTTGGTGTTTACCCTGGCGATCTAACGGAGCGTCAACGACCTTATGTTCCCACTCAGGCCAGCCCCATACGATTGCGAGATATTCTTTGCGCAAAGAGTGTCGTTGCATCAGGAGGCCAAACTCTCGTGCCGCTGCGGCATTTTTCGCCACCAGCACCAGGCCGCTGGTCTCGCGATCCAATCGGTTCACGATTGAAACCTGTCCGCCGCTTGCGATCTCGAATGCGAGCAGCTCGCGCAATTGCTTCCACAACGTAGGTGCGCCGTTTGGCTTTGTAGGATGGATGAGAAGAAACGGCGGCTTGTTGACGACGATGTAGTCATCATTCTCATCTACGATTTGGAAGTGGAGCATGAGGTGGCATACCGTCCCGGTTGCGCGATCATCTCGCAAGCCAGAGGCTCGCGATACGGCGATTCCTGTGCTTGACCTCGCTAACAAAACTGTTTTACCTAAAGCCCCTTAGCCTTAATCGGAGCTGGCCTTGGAATCCAAAGACATCAAAGAAATCAAAGCGATCATCGATCTGATGAAAAAGCACGATCTCTCCGTGTTCGAGATCGAGAAGGAAGGCTTTCGCCTGAAAATGCAGAGAGGAGCTTCTGCTTCGCAATCGCCGGCAGCTGCCCCGGCTGTGACTGGCGCTCCGGCTAAAGGCGCGGGCGCAGGAACCGAACCCCCGCCGCCCGCGGCGAAAGCGATCGAAAGCGTTCCGATGAAAGAGATCGTTTCGCCGATGGTGGGTACCTTCTATCTCGCCGCATCCCCCGACGCTCCCGCTTTTGTTGAAGTCGGGAAACCTGTGACTGAAGACACCGTCGTTTGCATCATCGAAGCAATGAAAGTGATGAACGAGATTAAGGCCGAAACCAGCGGCGTTATCGCCGAAATCCTCGCGGAGAACGGTAAGCCGGTCCAATTTGGCCAGGCGCTTTTTAGAGTCCGTTAAAACACGGCAGGGCGCGACCGCCGGGCGCGCCGACTCGTGCGTCCCACATGTTCCAGAAAGTTCTCATTGCTAATCGCGGAGAAATCGCCCTGCGGGTGATTCGCGCCTGTAAGGAACTCGGCGTTCGCACTCTCGCGGTCTATTCCGAAGCAGACGTCGATTCGCTTCACGTCCAGCTCGCCGATGAAGCCATCTGCATCGGTGCGGCGCCCAGCCTTGAGAGCTATTTGAAAATCGATCGGATCATGAGCGCGGCCGAAATCGGCGATGTTGACGCCATTCATCCTGGCTACGGGTTCCTCGCTGAGAATCCACATTTCGTGGAAGTCTGCGAAAGCTGCAATATCAAGTTCATCGGGCCTCCCTCACGAGCGATGCAATCGATGGGCGACAAGAATGCTGCTCGTGCGGCCGCGCGAAAAGCCGGCGTGCCGGTAACGCCCGGCAGCGATGGCATCGTTGAGACGGAGGAAGATGCGATGAGAATCGCAAAGAAGCTTGGTTACCCGGTGATGATCAAGGCGGCGGCCGGCGGCGGTGGCCGCGGGATGCGCGCCGCGCATAATGAGCCCAGTCTCAAATCCGCTTTCCATAGCGCGCGTCACGAGGCGCAGAAAGCATTTGGAAACGATCAGGTGTATCTGGAAAAGCTCATTGTCGATCCCCGCCACATTGAATTTCAAATCATGGCCGATAGCCAAGGCCACATCATCCATCTTGGCGAACGTGATTGCTCAATCCAACGGCGCAACCAAAAGATGATTGAAGAGTGTCCGTCGGCCGTAGTGACGCCGAGTCTTCGAAGAAAAATGGGAAACGCTGCCGTGAAATTGGCCAAGTCAGTCGGGTACGAGAACGCGGGAACGATTGAATTTCTGGTGGACCGGGACAGGCGTTTTTATTTCATGGAAATGAACACACGCATCCAGGTGGAGCACACCGTCACTGAGGAAGCTTATGGATGCGACCTCGTGAAGGAGCAGATCCGCATCGCCGCGGGCCAGCCACTTTCGCCGCATGTCGCGCGTGTCGCACGTGCGGAACCGCGCCTGCACGCGATTGAATGCCGTATCAATGCCGAGGATGCGGCCAATAATTTCCAGGCTACCCCGGGCCGCATCGATTTTTATTATGCGCCAGGTGGGCGCGGCGTTCGGATCGACTCTCACGTTTATACCGGCTACACCGTGCCGCCATTTTACGATTCGCTGATTGCGAAAATAATTACCGTCGGCTCGACGCGGACCAACGCGATCGATCGAATGCGACGCGCGCTGGACGAGTACTACATTACCGGAATTAAGACCACCGTGCCGTTTCATGCCGCCATGATGCGGAATGGCGATTTCCGCGACGGGAACTACGACACTGGTTTGATCGACCGCCTCGTTTCAGCGGGTAAGCTCAACTTGAGCACGCGGCCGCTTCGTTTGCATGAGTGAACGCTGCGTGCTGTAGCGTGCGCTGTCCTCAGCGCATTAGGTTTAGTGCGGCTGCAATCCGCTGAGGACAGCGGACACTACAACTATGATGAGGCCACTACATGATTGTCGTCTCTACGGGATCATTGACCTCGGGTACGTGGAACGAGGGAGTGCCGCCCGCACTGTAAAGCAAATGATCGAAGGCGGCGTCGATCTGGTCCAGCTACGCGGAAAAAACGAATCAATCACCGAACTCGCGGATCTCGCAACAGAGTTACATGAATTGGTCGCGAAATCTTTCACCCCATTGGTCGTGAACGATCACGCCGAAATTGCGGTGCGGGTGCCGGTCGAAGGCGTGCACGTTGGTCAGGATGATGATCCGGCCGAAATCGTCCGACAAAAAGCGGCCCGGGACATTTTGGTCGGCAAATCCACGCACAGCCTGGCGCAAGCGCGCGCCGCGCAAGAGGAAGGTGTGGACTACATCGGCTTCGGCCCGATCTTCGCGACTCCTACAAAACCTGATTATGCGCCGATTGGTCTTGAACACGTCAGACGCGTTCACGAGGAAGTTGACCTGCCGATTTTTTGTATCGGCGGCATCAACATCGACAATTTACAGCGCGTGATTGACGCCGGTGCAAAACGCGTTGTGATGGTTTCAGCGCTCCTCAAGGCGCACAACATCGTTGATTACGCGCGGTGCGTGACAGATATGCTCGCTTAAAATGCCAATGCCGAAGCTCAAATGAGGAATGACGATGGAATAAAAATGACCGTCATTTCGAGCGAAGTCGAGGAATCCCGTAGCGGAAGCTCTCGCTCGGTTCCTCACAATCCTTCGACTTCGCTCAGGATGACCGACTTGGCTACTGACTCGTTATTCGTGCTTCGTTCGTGCTTCGTCATTCTGATTTCGTCATTCTAATCATGTCTGTTCTCATTGTTGGATCCATTGCCATCGACACGGTTAAGACTCCGGTGGAGGAGCACTCCGAGTTGTTAGGCGGCTCGGCTTCGTACGGTGCACTTGCGGCAAGCTTCTTTTCCCCGGTTCGGCTCGTCGGCATCGTCGGCGATGATTTTCCGAAATCGGAATTCGATTTTTGGACATCGCGCAAAATCGATACCGAAGGCGTGCAAAGAGTGAAGGGAAAGACGTTCCGCTGGTCAGGCGAATATTCGTGGGACCTGAACATGCGCGAGACGCGCTCCATAAATCTCAATGTCTTCGAAGATTTCAAGCCGGAGCTGCCGGAGACGTATCGACAGACGGATTTCGTCCTGCTGGCCAATATCGCGCCCTCGCTGCAAACGCATGTGCTCGAGCAAATGGAGCGTCCTCGTTTCGTTGTCGCCGACACCATGGACCTTTGGATTGAGACAGCGAGGTCAGATCTGGATGCGTTGCTTCGGCGCGTTGACCTTTTGATCCTGAACGATAGCGAAGCGCGCGAAATGACCAGGGAAACGAGTCTAATCAAGGCAGGTCGGCGCATTCAGAAAATGGGGCCGGCCCACGTTGCCATTAAGAAAGGTGAGCACGGCGCGCTGCTCTTTGGCGAAGGGGATCGCTTCTTCAGTTGTGGAGCCTATCCACTCGAAGACATACGCGATCCAACTGGGGCAGGGGACACTTTCGCGGGCGGCATGGCTGGTTATCTCGCGGGCACGGTGAAAACAGTGCACTTCAATGATCTGCGCAAGGCGATGATCTACGGAAGCGTGCTCGCCAGTTTCTGCGTGGAAGCATTCAGTTTGGAGCGTTTGCGCCACCTTGCGACGGAGGAAATCACAAAGCGTTACGAGACGTTCAAACTGATGAGCCAATTCGAAGTGCCGCCAGAATGACGACGAACGAGGAGTATCGCAACCTGCTACGCCGCAGCTTGATCGTAGCGGGCTCCTGTATCCTCGCAGTGGCAATCTGTTATTTTTGGGTTGATCGGAGCGTGGCCTTCTTCGTTTACAATCATCACATCAACAGGATCCAACTCTTCCGCTGGCTCACGTACCCGCCGCCGGAAGTGCAGAACTGGTCGGCTCTGGTGTTGACAATCCTGGTCGTTAGGCGGGCATGGGGACCATTTTTGCGATGGCAGAAGGTAATGCTCGTCGCCTGTATCAGCTTGATCGTTGCTGACGATTTTCGCATCTCGTTAGGCGACGTTTTCGGCCGCTATTGGCCCGAGACATGGACGCATGATAATCCTTCGCTGATCGGTACAGGCACATACGGATTTCATCCGTTTCAGCGAGGCGACGATATCGGCAGTTTTCCGTCAGGTCACGCGTGCCGAATTCTGGCATTCGCTGGAGTATGGATGATTGCGATCCCCGGCACTCGAGTCATAGCGATGGTTCTTGCTATTCCCATGCTCCTCAGCCTTGTGGCGATGAATTATCATTTTGTCAGTGACGTGATCGCCGGCAGCGTGCTAGGCGCTTTAGTAGCCGCATATGGCGTGCATTTGGCCCGGCTCAAAATGGCTTGAGCGAACGTTGCTAGGTGGTCAAGATCATGAGCCAATTCGAGGTGACTGTTTGATCTTTCGCTTTTCGATCTTCTCGCGAGTCAGTGTAAGCACGCTTGTTGCTGTTGCTCTCCTTTGCACGACGGCTGTCAGCCTTGGCGCACGAGACGGATCCAAAGATTGGATCACGCTCGACAACTGTCAGCTCGTCCCAAGCGACGGCAACGACGGCGACAGCTTCCATGTTCGGGCGAATGACACCGAATATCTCGTCCGACTTTATTTTGTTGATGCGCCGGAAACGGGGAGCGTCGGCGGTCCAGAGCGTCTGATCGAGCAGGCCAAATACTTTAGGGTCAGCGTGCCCCAAGTTATTGAAATCGGTCGAGACGCCAAAAGGTTCGTCGAATCTAAACTGTCCGAGCCGTTCACCGTCGTCACACGCTTGGCGGGAGGATTGGGACGAAGCAAGGTCCAGCGAGTCTATGGATTTGTGCGAACCAAAGAAGGCGATCTCGGCGAACAATTGGTCGCCAACGGACTCGCGAGAATCCACGGGACAACGGCAACAGCGCCCGGAGGCTCAATCTCTGCCGACGAACGCGAAAAACTCACACAACTGGAGAATGAAGCGAAGCGACGGCAAGCTGGAGGCTGGGGCATTAGCGGACACAGTCCAGACGTAGCAAGCGGCACGCGGCACCCGCTCGCCAGCACCGCGCTTCCGCACGTAAAAGAAACGCCAACACTCGGCAAGATCGACATCAACACTGCGACAGAAAAAGAGCTAATAACCGTGCCGGGACTCGGGCATGTCATTGCGGCGCGGATTATCGCGGCGCGACCGTTCCAAAGCGCTGATGATCTAAAAAAGGTCAGCGGGATCGCTGACAAAAAATACGCGCAGATTCGCCCCTATTTTCAGTGATCTAATTCGATCACCAGCACGAGTAGGCGGAAGAGAAAAGCGCGCCCGAGAGGATTCGAACCACTAACCTTCTGATCCGTAGTCAGATGCTCTATCCAGTTGAGCTA
>JBJMXF010000237.1:0-6410 GCA_045809725.1 Candidatus Udaeobacter sp.
CTTAGCAGCGGGCCGCGGTGCGGAATCGGCGAAATTCAACTGCCTGCCACGCAACCGGGCAGCTCGATCATGCCGGGAAAAGTAAACCCAGTGATGGCCGAATCGCTGATGATGGTGTGCGCGCAAGTGATCGGTAACGACACGACGATCACCTGGGCTGGCGCGAACGGAAATTTCGAGCTCAACGTGATGATGCCGGTGATGGCGCACAACATCCTGGAATCGATCCGATTGCTGGCGAACGTGGTCGACATCTTCACTGAGAAATGCGTACAAGGCATCGCGGCGAACGAGGAACGCTGCCGCGAACTGGTGGAGCTTTCGATGGCCATGGTGACCAGCCTATCGCCAAAAATCGGTTACGATCGCGCGGCGGAAATTGCCAAGGAGAGCGCCAGCACCGGGCGAACAGTCCGCGAGATTGCACGAGTAAAAAAGATCTTGCCCGAAGACGAACTCGAGCGCGTACTGGACCCTCTCTCAATGACGGAGCCGGGCGGAACTGGCGGGGAGTGATTAGTTTGTGGTTGCCAAACTTGAAGGGCCGCAGTTTTCGGGCGGCGCGAATATCGCGATCAAATGCCCGAGCCACACGTATGAGCAGACGGTTGCTTTTTATCGCGACACGTTGGGGCTGCCATTGATCGAGGAGGAAAAGGACGGCTGCATCTTTCAATTCGGCCCGAACCGGCTCTGGATCGACAGCGTTCCAAACCTGAGTCACCCCGATGTCTGGCTGGAATTGGAAACGAACGATACCGAAGCAGCCGAGTCATTTTTAAAGGTTCACGGCGTATCGCGCCGCGACGAAGTCGAGCAGTTACGCGAAGATTTTAACGGCTTCTTCGTTTCCGCACCCAACGGCGTCATTCACTTGGTCGTTGGGCCAGAGGAAGTATAACCGAAGCCCGACATCACAGGCCGTACATCTGTGAGGTTGAGCGGAGCGAAACATCACGGATGTACGATTGGCGACAGAGTAAGGCCCGAGACACAGTTCAGAGATTCTTCGCTTCGCTCAGAATGACAAAATGGGTTCTAGCCTTCAACGGCATGATGATGAGCACCTCGCCAGCGCCCGACCCACGTGCTCCAGCCGTAAAATCCCAGGGGTTCCAATAGACCTTCCGCAACTAACGCATCAACGTCTGCGCGGCTCGGTGTGATCTTTTCGTTGGCGTCAGCCCCAAATATGTCGTCGATCACGATCCAGCTGTCTTCGGCAAATTTGTCGCGGTAACAGTCGATGTCTCTGCGTTTCGCAGCATCGGCATCTAGGATTAATAGCCCGACTTGATCCGGACCGAGTGCTTGGCGCACAGCGGACATCGTTTCCGGCTTAAACGACTGCCCCTTGACCAGCGTCACCATGTTAGCCACACGCTCCCTGGCCAGATTGCGTTCCAAGTCTCGCAAGATATTTCGAGTGCCGAGCCGCTTGTGTTTCACGCCGCCGCCAGGTTCCACAGCGATGAGTTTCTTTTCCTGGCCTGAATCGCGGACGCCTAACGCTGCTGCAATTGTTGCTCCTCCAACGAACGCGCCGATCTCGAGAATCGCGCCGGAGCAAAGCTTCGCGAAATGATAAATTAAAATCAGAACGTCGCCGTGAAGCATGGAGTATTTGTGGCGGATCTTCATCAGCTTCGAATTAATTGGCTCGTGGCGGTAAGCCATGAGCGTGTGCATCAGATCCAGGCAGTCCTTATCCATTCTCGTCGTCGTCCTCGCGCTCGAATTCTTCTTCCCGTGCAGCTTCTCGGACCGTCGACGCGGAGGAGGAGGATGAATCGAAACGCATAACCAGCTTCGTGAGCATCGAAGCGATCCGTAGCAAAAGCTGTTTGCCGTCGCCGATCTCTTCCGATGTGCAAATTGCTTTGGCGACTAGCGCGTCCAAGCAAGCTGCGCATTCAGTGACCGAGCCGCGTGCATCATCAAAAAATTTGGCTCGCGTTTGCCGCTGGCGTCGCCCATTGCCTTCGGCTGTGTTTAGCAACGCGGAGAGACTGGCGCGATCAAGCTGATCGGAAACTTCAGCGATTCGAGCACTCGTTGGACGTTGCTTGATGTTCGCCAGGAGTGCCGTGACCCATCCGACGAAACGAAGCTCTAATTGATAAACATCTAGATTTTCGTGATCAAAGTAGGTTCTCACCTTAATCTCCTACTCGCCCTCGCTCATAGGCATTCTCCCCGACTCTCTGCGGCGCTGTTGGGAGGACGACGACGAGGACGAGCACGAAGGCCAATCACAATCCTGTTTCACGGCTTTCGCTTTTTGGGGCTTGGCTTGACCGAAGGTGTACGCGTAGCCGCTTCCGTGGTGCGCGGCGATGGTGTCTCGGCCGGGGTTGAGACGTGAAATGCGAATGTGGGTACTGGCGACGAAGAGGGTGTGCCTGAAGCAGTTGATGAAGGAGACGGCGAAGGACTCGGAGTGGGGCTGGGAGTGGGGGAAGGAATAATATTTTCCCAATGATGCAAAGGCACGCTCGCGCCGCCGATCTCTTTTACCAGCGTTTCGCAACGTGATTGGATTTTGTCCAGGTCAGGAGGACCAAATGGCTTCTCAGCCGTTCCCGGGAAAATGATGTAACTCACCTTCAGGTCGCTGACGGGCCGATTGTAAGCTGTTGCCAGCGCATTGAGTTCTTTTGCGATGCGCAACGACGCCTCGCCGACTTTGTCATTTGGACCAACGTCTCCGACGATCGCTGGATAAATCGCATCGCCAAATACCACGAGCGCGTAATCGCCCACCTTAACCGGATCGGGCCCACGGGTAAATGTGCCCGGCACCACGATGAATGGATCGGTCGCGCCGATCAGAAAACTAAATTTTTTCAGCGTGCCAATCTCGTTGCGCAATTCTGCGATTGCATTGCGCAGCTCGCGTTTGCGCTCGGGCGCGGTAATTGCGAGCGCGTAGTCATCTTCGGCGCGTTTTAATCGCTGCTCGGTCCCAGCGAGGTACGGGTTGGGTGTCTCCGTCTTTTTATCCCAACGATAACTCGTCGCTGGTTTAAAATTCGCCGGTGTACCGGTACCCGAAGACAGGCGATCGGAATCGGAGCCATCGGCGTCCACATCCATCTCCGCCTGAAGGAGAAGCGCTTTGCGATGCGTTTGCGGATGCTGAAGCTGTAGAACAGTCTGGCAATCGAAAAAATTATGCCGCGATAAAAGCAGATCGAGCCGGCCGAGATTCTCGCGAAGCATTTTGACTTTCGTGTCGTAAAGTTGCGCGAAAAGCGGAGAAACAGGCTGGGCCGGCAATGTCGACGCCAAACCGGGTAAAAGTGTTGGCAATTGCGGACTCACTTTCGCCAGTTCGTCGATTGTTTTGTTCGGCGAAGGTACACGCGCCAGCAGCTTGAGATCCAATACGTAACTCTCAGGTTGGGTGCGTTCGGTTGCAGCATCTGCGCCGGGAATCGTCTCAACCGTGGAGTGAAGTGTGATGCCGCTGAACAGTTTTGCGGTGTCCAACTTTCCTTTGATTACTGGCGCCCGCGTTGCAGTCGGTTCCGGTGTTGGTGTTCCAGACAGCTCCATGGGCACGAACCGTTGCAATCGCTCAAGGGAGATCCATCGATAGACAATCGCGGCGAAAATCGCCGCGGTTAGAATCACAACCAACCGCCGCCACGTACGAAGGCGAATTTTTCCCACGCAATTACTTTCTCAGCCAGACGACGATCGCTGCGATAATGCCGATCACGCTCAGCACTGACATCATGCCAGCAGGCATAACTCTGCCGGTGCGAAAGAATTTCGGCACGAACTGCGCGGCCAGCAAAACCGAGATAATGAGCGCAGTCGCCAATCCGGCGACCCGGTGTTCAGGCAAAAGAAACGCCGCGACGAGCAGCAAAACTCCTGTGATTCCCCCCGCAATAATCGACGCCGTGCTGCCGGCCTTAAGATAGCCGATAATACCGCCGACGATCGTGAGCAGACCAAAAACGATGAAATAAATCTTTGCCGCTTCCATTTCGAACGCGCCAATTTGGTAAGCCAACTGGCCGCCGCTGTCCAGTGGGACTACGTGGGGACATCGCGCTGCGACGTCGGGACACCGCAGCGCGGCGCCCCTACCAACTACAGTGGCGCACGCACGCTCGCGTCATTGTAGAATTCGATTTGCCGCCCGCCCAGGCGGCGGATGATCCGCCAGCCATGGTTCTTTGCAAATTCACGAAGTTCGTCTTCCGACATGTCGCGCAGAACCCGCAACTCCGCAGCCTGGGTGACGACATACTCGGAGCTTATTGAAAGTCGTCCGCCTATCTTGGTCGCGAGAGCTGGCAAATCGTTGTGCATCTGTTGCAGTTTAGCGATTAGCCGTGCGATCCGCGTCGGAAACCTTCTTCTTTGATGGCAGCGGCGGTGGTCGCTTCGGTTTACGATTTAGCCTGGCTCCTAGTGCGTTAACAGCTTTGCGGCCGGGCGACGGGCCACGTGCGTTTGGTTTCTCCATATTGATTTTGCTTGGTTACACAGGCAGTTGTGTCAGTCGCACATACGTATCAATTTCCTCCCTCGGCACAAGCGCCGCGACATAAATTTCAGCTCACTGGCGCGGTGCTTTTCCCTTGCTAACTTCTGTCGATGTTTTCGGAGACGATCGAGTTACGGGGTCACATCATTGATTCGCTTATCCTGCCGAAGGTGCTCGATCAAATTTTAACCCACGGCGCTAATTTCAAAATCGGCGACATCACGATCGGTCAAAATCGTGTAGACCAAAGCTTCGCGCGCATCGAGGTCTCCGCGGAGACAAGTGACGCGCTCGATGAATTAATTCTGCGACTCAGACAGCACGGGGCCGAAGTCGGCGAACGTGCAGACGCTCAACTGGCTGCGGCTCCGGCGGATGGGGTTTTCCCGCCGGAGTTCTATGTGATGACGAATCAGCAAACCTTCATCCGCGTTGATGGCAAGGAGATCGAGGTTCGGCCTACCATGATGGATACCGCGATCGCGGTGGATCGAAAACAACGCGTCGCGCGAGCCGTTAAATTCTTCGACGTTCAGAAAGGCGACCAAATTGTCATAGGTCACCAGGGGGTGCGGGTGGTGCCTGTGCAGCGGATAACGTCTCGCACGGATATTTTTCAATTCATCAACACGATCATCGATTCTGATGAGCCGAAATCGGCCATCATTCGCGAATTGGCTGAGGAACTGCGACGCGCGCGCAAGGGCAAAGGCAAAATCGCAGTTGTGGCCGGCCCCGCGATCGTGCGAACCGGTGCCGGTCAGCATTTGGTGCGCCTCATTGAGGCAGGCTATGTCGATCGACTTTTCGCCGGAAATCCATTTGCTGGTTACGATGTGGAACGGGCGTTGTTTGGTACGTCTTTGGGTATCAGTGTCGATCTGGCGTTCACGCGCGGCGGCCGCGAGAATGTGATGCGGGCGGTCAATGCGATTCGCCAGGCCGGCAGCGTTGCCGCGGCTGTGGAGAAAAATGTCCTGACCAGCGGGATCATGCACGCCTGTGTTCGTAACAATGTCGATGTGATACTCACCGGCTCGCTTCGAGATGAGGGATCGTTTCCCGGCGCAACGACGGACGCGATTGAGGGCCAGAAAGTCTTGCGCCAAAAACTCGGCGACGTGACGCACGCGTTGCTACTGGCGAGCATTCGGCATTCCCTTGCGGTGGTGAGCATGCTGGCGCCGAGCGTAAAAATCGTGTGCGTGGACATCGACGCGTCGGCGGTCGAGCGCGTCGTCGAACAACAGCCCTTACAGTCAATCGGCATGATCACAGACGTGGAACCGTTCCTGCGGGAACTCGCGGATTGTCTCACAACATCATAATGTCATTCTGAGCGAAGCGAAGAATCTCAGATCAAATTTGCGACCAGGGCCCGGCAGACATAGGCCAGAGCTGTTTCGTTTCGCTCAACATGACAGCGCTGGTGTTCAGCATGAGTTCTAGTGAATCCCGCGCTGCCAGATAGATTTACAATTTTATGCGTGAGCTGCTTCTTTGTCCTCCGGACTACTACGGTATCGAGTACGAGATCAATCCCTGGATGAGCGTCGCGCGCGGCGCCGAAACGGCGGTCGTTCAAGAGCAATGGAAACAACTGCACGCGACGCTTGCTAAATTTTGCAAGGTTCATCTGATTCCGCCGCAGCCCGGACTGCCCGACATGGTCTTCACTGCCAACGCCGGGCTGACGATTGGCCGCACATTCATCCCCAGTAATTTCCGCCACAAAGAACGCGCCGGCGAACAACCGTTTTTTGCCAAATGGATGGAGCAACACGCGTATGAAGTGAATTGGCTGCCGGAGAAACTTTACTTCGAAGGAGAAGGCGACGCGCTTTTTTGTAACGACGCGCTCTTTTGCGGTTACAAATTTCGGTCCGACATCCAATCGCATCGCGCC
>JBJMXF010000238.1:0-2957 GCA_045809725.1 Candidatus Udaeobacter sp.
CAGACGTCCCCCCGTAGAGAACCAAAGATCAATAACGTCAGGATTCGTCACAACTCAGGGCCGAATCCATCTTCCATGACAAAACCCCCGATCGATCCCCCGATGAAACTCGTGACAAAAATAAAGACGCTCGTTATTCACCATGTGCCGCTCGTCCGTTCTGGACTGGTTGCACTAATAGAAGCAACTGGCCGTTTTGCTGTCTGCGGCGAAACAGATGACGCGCCAAAAGGTCGCGAAATGTTTCTTAAACATCAACCGCGGATCGTCGCCCTTGGATTGACACTTCGTCGCGGCGACGGCATCGACTTGATCAAGGACTTCCGGAGGATCAATACCGCAGCTCGGCTTCTGGTGGTCTCAGTGCGAGAAGATCCATTGACCATTCAACGCGCGTTTCGCGCGGGGACACATGGATATTGCGCGTTGGAAGATGATCCGTCCGAAGTCCTACAAGCGCTGAGCAGGATCTCGGAAGGTCATCTTTATGCGAGCGCAAGCGTCGTGCTCCGGCTTCTGAAAAGCCTTGCGACAAATGAGATTGAGCCTGTCCGCTCCGAGGTAAGAGCACTTAGCGATCGCGAGTTGCAAGTCTTCTCGCTAATTGGGCGGGGCTTTGGCGCGTCCAGGTTGGCGGCTGAATTGCACCTAAGCGTGAAAACAATCGAAACGTATCAAGCCCACATCAAACAAAAACTCGGGTTGCACAGCGCCCCCGAGCTTAGCGAAAAAGCTACGCATTGGGTGCTCCAGTCAATGCGACGAAGTTTGCAATTAAAGAAGCTACTGAAAATCGCAGGCCGATTTTGATCAAAATTGGCCCGTTAACCGACACGAAAGCGGACGTCGCGGATGGTTGTGCCGCCGAAGCGTTGTTTTAGTTTGCGCAGGATTTCGGTCTTGGAGATTTGTTCGAGTTCGTAGTGCAATGCGGGTTGGAGCACGCGGACGTAGAGAATTCCCTCGCGTAAGGCGACTGGCGTTGAATGCGCGGCGATGAAGTCGCCGACGATTTTTGACCAGGCATCGATTACTTCGGTTTCGCGCAGGCGTTCGCGCAAGCCGAGGCGTTGCATCAGCTTTGGCATCAGCTCGGCCGGGCATTGCCAGCGGTCGGATTGAAGTTTTCTCGCGGGCAAACCGCGCCATTCAGCAATCACAGCGGCGCGAAGTGAAGGAGTCATGGAGTGATGGAACGAAGGGATCAGTTTTCTGCGCCTGCAATTAACCAGGGGAGGGAGCGGGCGAGATTTGCGGGCTTTCATCACGAGCTGGCGCAGTCGCCGTACGGAAGCTTCGCCACCGCTCCAGCGGCATTGCAGCGATGGTCATCAGAGCGAGTTGGCTGATCATGAATCCGACGAGCCATGGGAATGCCTTTTGCATGAAGCCGTAGGAATGCAGGCCGACGCCGAGCATGTTGACGCCGAACCAGGAGAAGCTGGTAACGATGTTGCCGAAGAGCGCCATGATCATCAGGCCGCGTTGCCGGATGAATCCGCCCCAGCGTGCGTGCAAAGTGATTGCGCACCAAAGGACGATCAGCACGGCACCGTTTTCCTTCGGGTCCCAACCCCAGAAACGGCCCCATGATTGGTCGGCCCAGATGCCGCCGAGGACTGTGCCGACAAAACTGAATAGCGTAGCGAAACAAATCACGCCGTAGGTCATGCGCCCTAACGAATCGGCTGTTTGCTTCTTTAGCGAGCGCGTGAAGACGCCGCGGACGACATAGATAATAGCAAGCATACCGGCGAGAAACATGGCGGAGTAACCGGTGGTAATCGCAACCACGTGAGTGGCGAGCCAGATGTTGGTATCGAGCACGGCCTGCAACATTTCGAGCGTGTCTCCGCTACCGGCGAGGTGATGCGCGATGATTAAGGTCACGAAACCAATTGCGCCCGCGCACGCCGCGCCGATGCCGTCTTTGAAAATTCGTTCGAGTATTAGCGCGACAATGACTGCGCCCCACCCAATGAAGATTGCGGATGAATACAGATTCGTGACGGGCGGACGCTCTTGCAGATACATCCGCGAAAAGAGGCCGAAGGTGTGAATAGCAAGCGCGAGCAGCAAAATGTAAAAGGCAGATCGCCTCAAAAGACTGCTCGCTCCTAACCACGACGCGCACGCCAGCAGGAATGCGAGCACGTAAAGAGTCATGCTTTGAGTGAAGGGCTGCAGCCGATTGAACAAGAACTCGAACGACGCGCGCTTACTTGTGTTCGGCTGTTCTTTTGCGAACCAATCAGTTATGACCTGCACATGCTGATTGAAGAGCGGCCGATCGTTTGCGCGGTAGGCGTCGCCAGCGATCGCATATTCAGTCACGATCGGATGTATTTCACCGATCCCGACCGATTGAAGTAAACTCTTGCCAATCGAATGCCATTCACCATTTGGCTCCGATGGTGGAACAGCGAGGATGTAGGCCATGTCGGACAGGTGTTCGTAGCGCTGAATCATCTGAGCGACGTCATCGAGTTTCGATTTGTCGAAATTTTCGCCCATCGAGCGTTGGCGTGCTGCCGTTGCCGCACCTGGAACGCTGCTCGCGAAACTCTGCAATTCGGGAGTGAAATTTTCTGTGCCCTCCGGTTGAATGCTGTTTTTCAATCGCTGATACAGGGAAAGCCCATTCCGCAGATTCAAGATGGCGCTTTGATAAGCGGAACGCTGGACCGCTTCGAGCTTGTCAGATTGCCCGGCTTGTTCAACGATCTGCTTCAGGAAAGGCGAGAACTCGGCAAAACTAAAATATTTCCGGTCGCTTTGTTGCCAGCCGAACAAGCCCAGGACGTCTGCGTTTTGCACCACGAACACCGGGTATTGATCGGCAACGTGAGCATTGAACAGCGTGTCAGTTAGCCATTGCACGGCGCTGAGGCGCTTGCCGCCTTCGAGGCGCAGCTCCTGTTTTCCGTGAATGATCAACAGCGAATTCCGCGCGACGG
>JBJMXF010000239.1:0-38803 GCA_045809725.1 Candidatus Udaeobacter sp.
TGGAGAATCGACGACTCCCTCCTCCACGCAACGAGCAGCTTCATTCACCATTAGAAAGATGAGCCGGTGAGCCAGCTCCTCTTCATTTAGCCGTAATCGGGGGTCGCGATGCTGGTCCGGTGGAATGTTCGGTCCTTCAGCTCCCTCCGGCTCACCGTGCAAGCCACGGCGCCATTGCACCAGCTGGTCGTTAGGCGTCTGCTTCTTGCCTTCATATTTGTAAACGCCTGCGCCTGTTTTGCGGCCTAGCATCTGCTGGTCGCGCAGCCAGAGTAGCACGGTTGCGACGTGATCGCGTTGCCCATAAGCCTTCTCGAGTGTGTTGCCGATATCGATCGTTATATCGACGCCGATTTCATCGATCAATCGCAGCGGGCCCATCGGCATCCCCCATTCCACCAGCGCGCGATCGATTCGCTCCGCGTCCATGCCGCTCTCAACCAGCTCGGCAGCATCGAGTAAGTACGGAAACAAAACGCGGTTCACCAGAAATCCAGGGCTATCGCGAACGAGAACCGGCAGTTTTCCGATCTGCCGTACAAAAGCCAGGCTGCGATCGCGCGTTTCGTCGGATGTTTGCTTCGCAATCACAACTTCCACCAATTTCATCCGGCTCACTGGGTTGAAAAAATGCAATCCGATCACGTGCTCAGGCGAAACAGTTACTTCTGCCAGTTCGCTGACCGCAAGAGCTGAAGTATTTGTGGCGACGATGGTTTTCGGTCCGGCTTCCATCGCCAGTTCGCGGAAAACTTCCTTCTTGATCTCCATTTTCTCAGAAGTCGCTTCGATCACGAATTGCACATCGCGCAATTCCATCGGCGCGGTGGAACCACAAATCCGGGCGCGACCCTGTTTCGCCTTTTCCTCACTCATCAAACCGCGCTTCACAGCATCGCCGTAGATTTTTTCGACGTTTGCCAACCCGCGATCAATCTGTTCGCGCGCAACATCTCGCAGAATCACGGTGACACCACGCGAGCTAAGCCATTGTGCAATCCCTGAGCCCATCACGCCGGCGCCAATCACCGCGGCGTGCACGATTTTTTCAGGCAGTGTTCGCGACGTTCCCTTCTTGTATTTCTCCGCGAGAAAGAAATTGCGAATCAGGTTTTGCGTCGACTCCATCTTGCCAAGCTCGACAATCCCGTCGAGCTCCAGGCGCAACGATTCATCGGGCGCAATCGATTCAGTCTTATTGATGATTTCGTAAGCACGTGCGGGCGCCGGATTTCCGGAGGTAGGGACGCCGCGCTGCGGCGTCGGGTCATTGCGGCGCGATGACCCTACCATTTTGCGTTTGCCAGCGCGGAGCTTTTCGCGTGCCCGATCGAGAAGCTGATCGGGCGGCGCGAGTTCATCGACCAGTCCGAGATTCAAAGCTTCCTGAGCGGAATAAAGTTTGCCTTTCAAGATCACTTCCGCGGCCTTTTCAGCGCCGATCAACCGCGGCAATCGCGTGCAGCCGCCCCAGGCGGGAAGAAGTCCAAGGCCAGTTTCGGGCAAACCGATCCGTGTCGCCGGAGCATCTGACGCGACGCGGTAATCGCACGCGAGCGCGACTTCGTAACCCCCGCCAGCCGACGCACCGTGGATAGCGGCAACCGTTGGAATCTTGAAATTGGCCAAACGATTGAAGACATGTTGGCCGGGTTCAATAAATCCGCGCATTTCGCCGGTTCTTGCTGCTTGCAACAGAGTTTTCAAATCCGCACCGGCGACAAAGATGGATTTCTTTGCGGAGGCGATAATCAAACCGCGCAGCGAAGCATCTTTCTCGACGGTATCGAGCTGTTCGTTCAGTGCTTCGAGAGTAGCGGCGTCGAAAATGTTCGCGCCCGAGTCCGGGCGATCGAACGTGAGCACGCAAATGTGATCGTCACCGGTCTCGCGCCGAATCAATGGAGCTGTGGCAACTGCAGGCATTAACTTCAATTTTGGAACGTTTCCCGCAAATGCCAAGAGGAGAAGCACTGGAGTAACGGAGTAATGGAGCAATGGGAACTGATGCGGCAATTACGACCAATGCATTCGCGACATTACTCCACCACTCCATTATTCCACCGCTGCTCCGTTGCCTTCGGTCAGCGTGAGTGGTAAAACTCGGCGGCAGCCGCGGGTGAAACAACAGTTATGGTCGGCAAGCTTTTAGAACCGGAAATCAGAAGCATGATCGAGGCGCGCAATTTCGCGGCGCTGCGTGAAGTGTTTCGCGAATGGCCACCCGCTGATGTTGCCGAAGTGATTCTGGATCTCCCAGAAGACGAACAAGTCATCATCTTTCGGGTCCTGCCGCACGATCTGGCGGCGGATGTTTTTGAATATCTCGATTTCGACGCGCAGGAGCAGTTGCTCCGCGCCATGGCGCACGAGCAGGTCGTCGGGATTCTAAACGAAATGGCGCCTGACGATCGCACGGCGCTGCTGGAGGAATTGCCCAGCGCAGCGGCGCGGCAGTTGATCCGACTGCTAACCCCGGAGGAGCGCCGCGTCGCCACAGCGCTGCTCGGCTATCCCGAAGACAGCGTGGGCCGTTTGATGACGCCGGATTTCATTGCTGTGCACGAGGATTGGACCGTGCAGCAAGTACTCGATTATGTGCGCGAACATGGCCGCGACAGCGAGACGCTAAATTTTGTTTATGTCGTCAATGACCGCGGAAAATTGGTCGACGACGTGCGGATGCGCGAGTTCCTGCTCCGGCCACTCACGGCCAAGGTTAGCGATATTCGCGATCAGACTTTCGGCGCGTTAAATGTGACTGATTCGCAGCAGGACGCATTGAATGTTTTCCGCAAGTACGATCGCGCCGCTTTGCCAGTAGTCGATTCAAACGGCGTACTGGTCGGGATCGTCACAGCCGACGACATGCTGGACGTAGCCGAGGAAGAAGCGACCGAAGACATCCAAAAATTCGGGGGAATGGAAGCATTGGATGAACCGTACATGCGCATTCCGCTCTGGCGGATGGTGCGTAAACGCGCCGGATGGCTGATCGTTTTGTTCCTGGGCGAAATGTTAACCGCGACCGCGATGGCAAGTTACCAGGAGGAACTTGCGAAGGCGCTTGTGCTGGCCTTGTTCCTGCCGCTCATCGTTTCAAGCGGCGGCAACTCTGGATCCCAAGCTTCGACTTTGATGATTCGCGCGATGGCATTAGGCGAAGTGACTCTGCGCGATTGGTGGCGAGTGATGAGTCGAGAAGTGCAGGCTGGCTTGTCGTTAGGCCTGATTCTGGGAGCCATCGGCGTTGTTCGTGTAGCTATATGGGCGATCATTGGCGAACAGTATCTCCATCGACAACCGTACGGTCCCCATTGGCCGCTGGTGGCCCTCACCGTCGGAATTTCCCTCGTCGGTGTCGTAATTTGGGGAACGATTTCCGGTTCGATGCTGCCCTTTCTTCTACGCAGAATCGGAGCCGATCCGGCGACATCCTCTGCGCCATTCGTCGCAACTCTGGTCGACGTAACAGGATTGATTATCTACTTCAGCATCGCGCTGGTGATTATGCGCGGCGTGATGCTGTAGGCGTTGCACACTGTAGCGTCCGCTGTCCTCAGCGGATGAGTTTCCTCTATCGTAGTCGCACCACCAGCCACGTCGATTACTTGGCCAGCTCTTCAATTACTTTCTCCATGCCGCTGACCACTAACGTGAAACGATCGTAGTCAAGTTTGTCGGGCGTGTCGCTCGAAGAGTGATAGTACGGATAACGAAACGGCGCAGTGTCAGTGACCATGAGAGCTCGGTAGCCATGCTGCCAGAATGACCATTGGTCCGACCAACTCACGCCGGGGATGAACGCGGGAAGTGAGGCGCCTTCAGATGGGATCTTCGCGTACTGGCGGAACAGCGCGATAACGTGACGTAGCAATGCACGTGAATTAACGTTGCTAACAAAACCGATGAAATTGCCGACGTTAGGATAAAAGAGGCCCAAACCCGGCGAGGGATATGTTTGCGAGTCCGGCGCATCGGAAAAGTAACCGATGGTCTCCAGACTAACCATCGCAGAGATGTTGTCGCCGCGCTCTTTGCATCTGCGGGCATAGACCTGGCTGCCCATTTCACCTGACAAAAAATAAGGTGGTTCCTCATTCACGAAGGCCACGAAGCGCAGCATTTGCTTCGGTTTCGTACTGGCGAACCGCCGTGCCAGGGCAAGCGTTGCAGCCACTCCAGTGCCGTTGTCGTTTGCGCCCGGCGAGCCAAAAACTGAATCATAATGCGCGCCGATGATAATGATCGGCGGCGGACTGCCGCCTTCGCCAAGGCTACGGTGTCCAGGCGAGACCGCGGCCTTGGCTGCCGTAGCTTCAGCGAAGGCAGCTCCTTGTTGGCTGCCGGAAATTTCTGCCTCGATATTGTGGCACGGCTGTCCCCGTATCTCGTAGCTGTCTCGTCGGGTGCGCAGTCCGGCTCGCGAAAAAGAATCTTCGATGAAATCCGCCGCGGCAGTCAGCTGTGCGTAATGCGACATGTTGCGTTCGCCAATTTCTCCCGCGAGCTTCTGCACATCCGACCGGAGCTCTTCGCGCAACACAACTTCATCGGGCGACAGCGACCCCGCCTTCGAAACATTCTTGCCGGGCATTCTCATTCCAAACCACCAAAGTAACACCAGAACGGCGACGACAGCGACGGTGATGCGGAGCGCGCTGAAGAGAATTTTTGAGAGAGCAGCTGAATGCACAAGCGGTGACTTCTAAATGCTAGGGACACGTCGCCGAGCCGTCCGCCGGCGCGCCCGGCGGTCGCGGCCTACCAGATTACCCGCTCACGCGAGCTTTTTGCGGAAACGCACAGCGCACAGACCAAAAAGCAGATTCGACATCACAATAAGCACTAACAGGTTCGGCCAATACTCGAAAAAATTTGCGCCGCGCAGAATGATCGCGCGCATCAGTGCAATAAAATAGGTCGTGGGAAACAGCGCCCCAAGCGCATAAAAAATCCACGGCATGGTCTCACGCGGAAAAATGAACCCGGAAAAGAAAACGCTGGGCAACAGGAACACCATCGACATTTGCAGCGCCTGCATTTGGTTTTCGGCTCGCGTTCCAACGAGCAATCCCAGGCTTAGCAGTGCAAACACATATACCAGCGTGGAAAACATCATGGCGAACACGCTGCCTTCGATGGGAACGAAAAACACAAAGCGCATAATGCTGAACAAAACAATCGCCATGGTCATGCCAATGCATAGATACGGAACGAGCTTGCCGAGCATCAGCCCGGACGGGCTTAACGGACTTACCAGTAATTGTTCAAGCGTGCCGCGTTCGCGTTCGCGCACCAAAGCCATGGCCGCTGCAACTGTTGTCCCAATTTGCAAGACGACGCCGATCACGCCCGGCACGAAAAAATTGGGGGCTCTCATTGCCGGGTTGTAAAGCATCTGAGGACGAACGTCGATTGGCATTCCTTTCCGGCCAGTATCACGCATTAGCGTTTCCATTGATTGCGTCAGCGCCACGCCCAGTCCGGTTTGAAGAGCCTGCAATGCCGTAGTGGAATTCGATCCATCTACAAGCAACTCCACTTGTGCAGAGTGACCTGCCATTAATTCACGGGTAAAATTGGGCGGGATGTAAAGCGCGGCGTACGCGGTTCCCTTGCGCATCTCGCTCTTCAATTGATCGAGGCTTGGCACTTCACCGACTACGCGAAAGCTTTGCGTGTTAACAAACTGATCGATCAAAAGACGGCTTTCGACGGTGCGATCTTCATTAAGAACAAGCATCGCCATGTGCTTCACATCATTGTCGAGCGCATACCCGAACGCCACCATCTCGATCAACGGCGGGAAAAAGAAGAAAAAGAGCGTCAGCGGATCGCGCCACACGACGATGAACTCCTTGAACAAAATTGCGCTAAATCCGCGAAACGGTTTGTGTTTCATGGCTGCGCTGCGCTCCTCCGTGTCGAACGGTTAAAACGTTGAATCGTTGAATCGGTATTGTTCACATCGCCGGTTCGCCGTCTCGCCCTTTCGTCGACTCGCATACATATCATGCTGCTTTTCGCTCCGCAGCGTGCTTGGCGGAAAGCTCCACAAACACGTCTTCCAGCGAAGGACCTATTTCATGAATCTCAGCATGAGCGACACCAACTTTGCGCAGCTGTTCATCGATATGCGCGCGCTTGACCGTGTCGTCGACGAGCAAATGCATCGATTGGCCGAAAATTGTGGCGCTGCGCACACCGGGCATCTCGTGCATGGCGTGGAGTGCCGCAGTGACGTGGTCGCAAGTCACATCGAGGCGGCGCGTGCCGGGGGGGTTCACGTCCGGCAATTTTTTCAAGTCGTCCGGCTCACCGCAAACGATCAATTTCGACAGGTAGATATAGCCTACATGATCGCAGCGCTCGGCTTCGTCCATGTAATGGGTCGTTACAAACAGCGTCATGCCTTTGCCGGCAAACTCGAATAGCAAATCCCACAGCTCGCGCCGCGCGACTGGATCGATACCGGCCGTCGGCTCGTCAAGGAAAAGCACACTCGGTTTGTGCATAAGCGAACAAGCCATCGCAAGGCGTTGACGCCAGCCACCCGAAAGTTGCGCAGCGCGCCTGTCGATGTACGGCTCCAGATGCGTCGTGGCAATCATCTCCTCGCGCCTCTGGTTCAACTGCGGACCGCTCAAACCATAAAGTTTCCCTGCGAAAATGAGGTTCTCATTCACAGTCAGCTCGTCATACAGCGAAAATTTTTGCGACATGTAGCCGATCAATTCCTTAATCGGCTCCAAATCCCGCACCACATCGTGGCCGCCTATTCGGGCCGTGCCCTCAGTCGGCTGCAGGATTCCGCATAGCATCCGGATCACAGTTGTTTTTCCCGAACCATTCGGCCCAAGAAAACCGAAGATCGAGCCCTTCCCAACGGTAAACGAAACGTGATCGACAGCCGTGAAAGTCCCAAAGCGCTTCGTCAATCCTTCCACTTCGATCATCGGCTCAGACATAAGAATGGTCACAGAACAGAAAGGTGCATCGGCTCGTCGCCAAGCTGATGACTCGGGCCCATGACAACGCGTTGGGGACAGCGCGTTCCACCTCCTTCTTTG
This sequence comes from Candidatus Udaeobacter sp., assembly GCA_045809725.1. GTDB lineage: Bacteria > Verrucomicrobiota > Verrucomicrobiia > Chthoniobacterales > UBA10450 > Udaeobacter. The sequence continues at coordinate 7,074 of JBJMXF010000239.1, forward strand.
CTGCTTCGCGTTCTCATTTCACATTCGGAAAGTAGACATCGGCCGCCATTCCGGCGCGCAAACGATCGTCGTCGGTCGGCAAACGAATCTTCACGCCGAATACCTGTTTGATACGGTCCGCGACGGTTTGCACATTGCGCGGCGTAAATTCGGCCTGCCGATTGATCTGCTCGACAACCCCGTCGAAATCGGTTCGCGGAAAAGAATCCACTCGGACGCGCACGTGCTCTCCAAGCTTGATCAAACCCAGCCAGGATTCAGGCACATAAACGCGCACCCAGAGATGTCCGGTCAACAACAGCGTGGCCGCCTCGCGATTGGCGGGCAGCACATCGCCCACTTTTACGCTGAGCACCTCGAGAACGGAATCCGCCGGCACGATGATCTGCATTTCCCCCAACTGCGAATCGATATCGGCGAGTTGCGCGCGCGCCTGTGCCACGCGCATCTTCGCCGCCGCCACATTTTTCTCCTGCGCCTTGGCGGCGCTGTCGGAACGCTCCGCGTCAGTGGCCGAAACGACTCTGCGATTGAGCAAATCCTTCTGACGTCGCGCATCATCGTGCAAGAACACCAGTTGTGCTTCTTGCGCGTCGGCATCGTGAACAGCTGTGTCGATCTGCGCGGCGGCCAGATCGCGGCGCGCTCGCAACTCGGACGCATCTAGTTGCACGATCACCTGGCCTTCGTGCAAGCGATCGCCTTCCCACGCCAAAATTTTCTCAACACGTCCGCCAGATCGCGGACCCACGTGCGCTTCATCCACTTCGATCGTCCCGGAAACCGCAGTTTGTCGAGTGCCGCAGCCTGCCATTAGAAGGAGCAGTATGAAAGCTCCCGCCACAACAACTGACCGTGCCCAGCGCCTAACGAATGCGAGCATGTCTTCTTCCTTTTGGTGTAAGGGCACCCTGAAGAACAATTTTGAGGATGCCGGCGAAACCTTCCTTCGGCATCATTCCGAGTTTTTCCATCTTCGCCGGATTCATGATCGTCTGAACAATCGCCAATAGAATCTCGATCATAAGACTGGCCGGGATGTCTTTTCGCACCATTCCCGCCCGTTGTCCGGCAAGGAGAAGACTGCCGAAATACCGCTGAAACAATGCAGCCCGGCGACTCTCGATACTTTGAAATACGTGCGGCGCTTTCTGGCGCATATCACGCACGAACGGCGGCTTTATCTCATCCAATTCGCGTTGCGTTCCGGTCAGCAACTCGCGCAAACTCGCCGGAAAATCCTGCGGTTGCCGGCGCGTGACTTCTCGCAGCATCGTTTCCACCCCTTCGAATTTATTGGCCAGCACGGCCTCGAGCAGATCGAACTTGCCAGGAAAATGAGCATAAAGTGTCTTTTTGCTGATCCCCAATTCATCCGCCAGATCGTCCATGGTCACACTGCGGAATCCGTGGCTGAAAAAGTGCGACCGCGCCGCGTCCACCATCCGTCGTCGCACAGACGAGTTCTTTCGGCCTGGGGACCCGGATTTATTCGTCGCTGTCATTGGTGTTGTTCGGCAGCAGCCGTGGCTTGAGGTGTCCCAGCATGCTCGATCGCCTGCTTCGGGTCGTTGTCCAAGCGGAAGCGGGCCACCGGCTGTCGCAGTGGGTAGCGGAGTGAAATGTAAGCGGGACGAAGTTCAGCCACCACGGAAACTAATATGGTGTATTGAGTTTCCGCGCAATGATATTTTTATGGCCAACATCGGCCTGATCGCCACCTTTACCGGTTCTGCTAACAGCAGAAGCCACTGAACCGCGACGCCCCAACCTTACTGACGCTGCTACCGGCTGTTTTTGGGGCTCGTGTTCGAACGTAACTCGGCTGGTGAAGTCTGCGGGACCGACTGAGTTTATTGGACCAGTGGGAACGACTCGCTGCACTCCTGATCTGAATGGAAACGGAAAGCTCAAAGCAGTCGTTCCTCGTTTACTACTAAGCCGCCGAACCATCTATCTCTGCGAGCCCGACGAGATTTGAAGCTGGCTCTGAATCGAATGCGGAGCTTGAGAGATCGGTCGGGATCAAATTCGCCTGGGCGAAATACGCGCATCGTTTTATTAAGAAGTCGTGGAATTGCTTAATGCGCTGAAAAAACATTTCGGCTACGACCACTTCCGGCCATTGCAGCGCGAAATCATCGAAGATGCACTCGCCGGACGCGACGTGTTTGCGCTGATGCCGACGGGTGGAGGGAAGTCGCTTTGTTTTCAGTTGCCGGCGTTGATGCGCGATGGGCTAACGATCGTGGTGTCGCCGCTGATTGCGCTGATGAAGGATCAAGTTGATGCGCTACAAACCAGTGGCATTCCGGCAACGTATTTGAATTCAACGCTGGATCGGGAGGAAGCAAAGGCGCGATGGCGCGGCTTGCATCGGGGCGAGTATCGAATGCTCTACGTTGCGCCGGAGCGACTAATGCTCGACACGTTTTTGGAGCGTGCGCTTAACTGGAACATTGCGCAATTCGCAATCGACGAAGCGCATTGCATCAGCGAATGGGGGCATGATTTCAGGCCCGAGTACCGCGAGCTCAAGAAGCTACGAAAACATTTGCCCAATGTGCCGATCATGGCGCTTACCGCGACCGCGACCGAACGCGTCCGCGCCGACATCATCAAAGAATTAGAATTGCTCGATGCGCGCCCTTACGTAGCGAGCTTTAATCGCCCGAACCTGACATACCGCGTCATCCCCAAGACGGCGGCTTACGAACAACTTCTGGCATTTATTCGGAGTCGGCCTAACGACAGTGGCATTATTTATTGTGCCAGCCGCAAGAGCACTGAATCGCTCGCGGCAAATTTGAGCAAGGACGACGTCAGCGCGAAGCCGTACCACGCAGGCCTAACGACAGCGGAACGGACAAAACATCAGGATGCGTTTCTGCGCGACGACGTGCGGGTCATCACTGCCACGATCGCGTTCGGAATGGGCATCAATAAACCAAACGTGCGTTTTGTTGTGCATTACGATCTGCCGAAAAATCTGGAGAGCTATTATCAGGAGACTGGGCGGGCCGGGCGCGACGGACTACCCAGCGAATGCGTATTGCTGTTCAGCGCGGGCGATGTTGCGAAGCAACGGCATTTCATCGACGAAAAATCCGAGAAGGAGGCGCGTATCGCCCGTGCACAGCTTCAGCAGATGGTCCAATTCGCCGAAACGCGCGAATGCCGTCGTGCGACGCTTCTCCAGTATTTCGGAGAGACATATCCAGCGAAACTTGACGATGTCGCCGATCAGACCGCGCCGCTAGAGGTGTCATGCGAAAGTTGCGACAACTGTTTGCAGCCGCGCGAGACGTTCGACGGGACAGTGCACGCGCAAAAGTTTCTGTCCTGCGTTTATCGAATCCACTCCCGGCACCGATTCGGATTTGGGTTGGGCCACGTTGTCGATGTGCTTCGCGGCGCAGATACCGAAGCGATCAGGCAACGAGGTCACAATGAGCTGTCCACTTACGGAATCGGCGGCGAACTAAAGCGAGCTGAATGGCAGGCGATTGGTCGCGAACTTTTGCGGCTGGGACTTATCGAATGTGCGCCGGGCAAGTTTGCGACGCTGTCGCTTACGTCGGCCGGTCTGGAGGCATTGCGAAAGCGGACATCGATCGTTTTGACCAAGCAAATCGAAATCGCAGAGAAACGCGCGCGAACCAAGGCAGGAGCGATCGAATGCGACGAAGTATTGTTTGAACAGTTGCGTGCGTTGCGTCGCCAGCTCGCAGATGAGCGAGGCGTGCCCGCTTACATCATCTTCTCCGATGTGTCGCTGCGCGAAATGGCGAGAAAATATCCGACGAATTCAACGGAGTTCCGCCGCATTGCGGGCGTCGGCGAACAGAAACTGAAGGATTTTGGCGAAGTGTTCATGAGCGCGATCAGGAGCCATTCGGGGGAAAATCGATCCGCAATATCCTCGCAAGATGCCGATTTTACGTTCCCAAACCGGGAGGACTCACTTAAATGATCCGCAAGTCTGCTACGAACACGGCGACGCGTGGCGGAGGATTGGGTGGAGACTTACAAGTGGCTGTTGGTGGCAGCGAGCAAGGCCATTAGGCTCCCACGGATACATGACCTGCTGGAAAGTAATCTGCTAACGCCGGAGCAGAGACGGCAGGGACAAAAACGCGCGCAGTTACGCTTTCCTCATGTCTGCTACTTCTTCTTCAGTTTCTGTAACGCTGCCTTTGCTGTCTGCGCGTATTGGCCGTTCGGCTCGAGCTTCAAAGCTTCCTCATAGTATTTTCGTGCGCTTACAAAGTCTTTCATCTCTGCGCTGATCTGTCCGAGGCCAACCAACGTGACAGCGGATTTGGGATCGAGCTGGTGCGCTTTTTCGAACGACTCGCGTGCCTTTTGCCATTCGCCAATATCGGCCCAATAACCGGCTGCATCTTTGAATCCTTGCGGGTCATTTGGATATTGGTCCATTGCCAGGCTCGCTATTTCATACCAGCGCTTGTCATCCTCGGCGTTCTCTTTTGCCTCATAATAGGAACCGTACTCGTGCAGCTTGTCGGGAATGAATTTGTCGGCCGGCTTACTGAGCGGCTGTCCTTTTAGCCATTTCAACTGCGCCGGATGCGCGCGCGTATACGCGACCATTTTCTTCAACGTCGATAACTCATTATCGAAATCTCCGCTCTCTTGATACATGAACGCGAGACCGCACCAGATATCGAGGTGATCGGGAAATTTCGTGGTCGCTTCCTTAAGAAGATCGGCAGCGCGCTTGATGTTTTCGTTGCTTTGCTCGAACGAAACGCTTCCCGCGAGCTTTCCCTTCTTATCGGTCAACGTGATGTCGCCTGGGCCGGGTTCCTTCGCCGAGATGTTGGTCTGGCGCTGGTTAAAATAATAATTCGCGCTGGTGATCCACGCGTCTGGATCGTCAGGCGCCTTTTCCCGCCATTCGGTGAGCAGCGACTCGATCTGACCGTCAGCATGTTGATCTAACAGCTGTCTGTAACGACCAGCGTACTCCTGTCCACTTGCCGTCTCCGACTTCGGCTCCACGTAGACCAGGGTTTTCAAAACCTTTTCGAGCGCGCCGGAGTCGTTCTTGTAACTCGGTTGATCGCGAGATGTGAGGACGATGTAAGCCACTCCCAGCGGAAGTTGGACGTACCCGACCCGTTCCCACTGCGAATAACTCTTAGTCGCAGGGTACTCGTTGATGAAGTAATCGTGGCCATCCTTGGTTTTACCAGAAGCAATTTTCTCCCTCGGGGTTCCGTGCCTTGCCTTCATCTCTTTGATAGCCGTTGCCACGAATGCGTTTACGCCTTCCCATTGCGGGCTCGCGACTTTGGCGTACATCACCGTTTTCGCATCCGACCACGATGAATCTTTTGGGTAAAGAACGCACGGCAACTCCTGTCCTTTGCCCGACTCATTGTCGACAACCCAACCTTCGGGCGCACTGATGTTAAATCCAGCCTTCGGTCCGTACACACTTCCATCGGGTGACCTTTCTTCGCCGAGCAGTGCGCCGGTTCCCAAAATACCAAGTGCAAGAAACCCGCAGCGCATCACTGCTTTCATATTATTGAATAACGTCACTTGTTAGTCTCTTCTTCTAACAGGCTGCGAATTCTCATTGCCTGCCATAGTCCACGATTATTCATTAATGTTGTCGAGGCCGGCAAATCTCCACCCGCTCTTGGTCAATTCGAACAGGAAGCGAATGGGTGCGTTTTCACGGTCCTTTGGAGTCTCCTTGAAAGGGCAATAGATCTCATAGTGTCCGGCGGATTCTTTTCGCGGTTCGCCCCTTGCAAAACATTGCGCGGCATTGGCCTCGCCTTTGAAAATTTCGTTATAACGACGCAAGAAGTCCTCCTTGTTCTTTACAGCTCTTACCTCATACGGCATCGACACCGGAAATTTCGTCATCTCAGCGACCGCGGCTTTATCGCCAGCGATAACTGCAGGCTTAAATTTTTGCCAAAATGCCGAAAAGTCGGACTCCGCAAGAGTATTTGAGCATAACAAAAGGACCACAATACCGGCTAACCACGTCAGCCCGCGCATCAGGCGAACCGGCAAGAACGAATGCTGGTCCGATAAGGACCTACTAGCGTTAATTGGTGACATGCGGGGGCGTATTGGAAAAATTGCAACTAACCGTCAATATCATGATTGCGACGAAAGAGAAAAAGAGATCATTGGTGCCCATACCAGAACGCAGGCAGATGGATCGAACGAGTCGGTGTCGGAGCCATCGTGCAACATGAGTATCAGTTTGCCAGCCTGCTTCTCGATTAACTCCACTGTCGGATGGTATTCGTCATCCGTTGCTTGAGCTATCCGCAATACAAATCGGCCATCGGGAGACGGACATTTGATTTCTTCTTCTGCCGCTAGCCACTGCCACGGACACGCGACACAGCAGACAACTGCAATCGACGACACTAATCTAATTTTCATTGTTTGAGATGAGGCGCCTCGTCAACAATCGCGGTAATTACCGCCTTCAGTGAGGTGTTATCCTTGGTATAAGTGATGTCGTCAATGCGCCATCCGTTTTTCATCTGAACAAGTTGGAAAATGAGTACTTGTTCGTCGTCAGGCTTCCCTTCGTTAAATAATTTGAAGCGTGCTTCGAACCGGCCAGTCTGCGGCGGCGTTGCCTCGGCGATGTGAAGCTTAAAATCGAGATGCTCGTCGAAGTCCTGAGATCCAAGGATTGGGTCGAATTCGAGTCCACACAGGTCGCCCTTCGGACAGTCCCGCTCCAGTTGCGCATTCTTCAGGAATAACTTGGTTAGTTCGGGGCTGAAATATTTCGACAATACAGCCCCATTACCGAGGTTAAGTTCTTTGTGTTCCCACGGCCGGTGAGCCTTGTAAAGCGCGCGAATCACCTCCTCCTGCCGGTCTTCCGCGCCGAGCGCAGATGAAGCAACCACCGTGAGCAACGCGAAAATAACTGCCTTATGTTTCATGGGCATCAAGTTCTGAGGTTCTGAAATTAGTCTACCAGTTTCGTGTCGCTCATTCTTCGAGCTGCACTGAGGCCATGATGTGATCAATGTTCTGCTTTAACTCGGGCGCGGTGTTCAGGTTCGAAGTAAAGGTGATCTCTAACAGCTGGCCTTTGTACGAAGTAGTTAGGAAGCGCGTGTAGACAGGGCTGTGCGAATAGTCTTTCGTTCCTTTTAGCATAGGAACGTAACGCCAGTCTGCCCACTTGCGGCCATCGATAGTCACGATGTCTTTCTTCAGCCATTGAAGGTGCGATTCTTTCGGCAGCCAGTTGAAGCCTTTGCTGTATTCGGCCACTCGCATCTTGAGATAACCGTCCAGCTTGTCCGGCGTTAGTCCGTGTGTTCCGCGCAACACTTCTCCCCACGCACCGTCGGGTCCTGAAAACTTGGCGAGCGTTTTAGGAGTCTTCGGATCGTCAGCCTCGCGCGAAAAATCCGGCGCGATGTCGAGGTTTAGCTTACCATCCAGAAGACTGACTGTGGTTCCTCTCGATCCACCATTGGCGGTGCTGCTGGAATCCGGTGCCGATCCTTCGCTTACCAAATCCGGGTTCAGTTTTTGAGCGCGTTTGAAATCTGCGTCAGCTCCAGCCGCATCTCCCTTCTCCTTCTTCAGCATCGCGCGATTGTAGTACGCGCGTGCGTAATCAGGTTTCAGTTCGATGGCCCGCGTATAATCAGCAATTGCGCCGTCACGATCCTTATTCTCTGCTCTGGCATTGCCGCGATTGTTGTAAGCGGCCGGATTTGTGGAACCGAGTTCGATTGCTTTGGTATAGTCGGCTATGGCGCCAGCCTTGTCGTTCTTAAGCTGTCTGGCTTGAGCCCGGTTATAATACGGTGCGTCATCTTGTGGATTGAGTTCGGCAGCGCGATTGAAATCAGCGATGGCACCATCCACGTCATTGTTCTTCGCCTTTTCGATCCCCCGATTAACGAGATCGCCGTCAGACGCGTCCGGCGCCGCAGGAGCAGGTGGCGATTTCGCGGCGTGTTTCTCATCGGCCTCCCAGGTATAACTAACGCTTCCATCGGCATCCCGCACCAGCCTTGCGCCAACAGCCACAGCTCTTGCAGCGGGCTTCTCGCCGATTGGAATCACCTGGACGTAAAACGAAACCGGTTCGCCTTCCGCGCGACCCAAGGCACCCATGTTTTGAAGATCCTCCCACGCGTGTGCGCCGCTCACGATTTTTTTGAGAAATCCAAGCTTAACAAGCGCGTCGTGCGGAAATTCGACTATGCCGTAGTGATTGGGTGTCGCGGTATCCTTGAGAAACGCCCGGTAAGTGTCTTCGCCAATTTGTTTGGACTCCAAAATTTTCGGAGTCACCTCGAGCCTAACGACTTTACCTTTCCAATCGAACTTGTGTTGCTCGATGTCGTTAAAGCCATACGCCTTGTCATCGACAGGCGCCCCGAGCGGTGGTGGCGCGATCTTTTCTTTGGCAGTCGCATAATCGAACGAGCAATACATGACTTCCTTGCGCGCTTGCGAGTACATCGGCATCTCGGTGTGCCCGACGTATTGGGCTTGTCCCTGAGAATCGAGGACGAGCCAATATTGAGGCAACTCTTTCGGGTTGATCTTCTTTTCAGGAACCTTGAGCCGAACGTGCAACCAGGTCTGTCCGTTGCGTTGCTCGGACCCCACTTTCTCAAATCCTGGTAACTTCCGATCGGCCATGATTGGCACGTGCGTCCAATTGTAGATTAATCGATCATCGGGCTTAGTGGCGTGCCACGTCTCGCCATCGGAACAAATCCACGCTTTGTTTTTTATCACGATTTCGCGCATGGGCGTGTTTGGGTTCACGCCCGGTTCCATGGACAAATCAAAATCTTCTCCGGCAAGGAGGCCCTGCAGTTTGATCGGTTTCTTAGCCGTGACGGTGCCTTTTACCGACCAGACCCCCGTCTCCATGTTTTTCATCGCAACATTTACAAGTGAATCCGGATTTTCCTGGGCGGACCCAGCTGATTTCTTTTGTGGCTTGCCGAAGCCAGAAGGCGCATTCGCAATGACAATGAATCCAGTGATAACGAAAATTGTGCTGGAGGTTATGATCTTTTTCACAAGATGGTTATTCCTTAGATGGAACTTTTTTCTTTGAACCGATTTGAAATTTGCCGGTTTTCTCGTCGAATTTCGCGGTGAATTGATAGATAACATCTTCGCCGTTGCCACCGCGAAAGATGTCGAATTGCTCAAGTAACAGAACGCCCGGTTTTATCCATCGAACTGGATTGACATATTCATTCCTTACTTCGCCCTTGCCATCGACGCGCAACCTTTCCGTCTCAAGGTGCGTCGATTCCTCGCCTGAATGATGATAAACATGAGCGAGGGGGTGCAGGCGCCCACACTAGGAAATTCCCCTGTTCAGTGTCAAGCATCGCGTTCATGCGATCGCAGCGCACGCTGTACGTTTTCCTTTCTGGTGCGAATGATCGGAGTCACGTTCACCTTTCCACATCCGCGGGCCACTTTACGTGATGGCTTGTTGTAACAAATCACCGGTGTAAGCGGCAGCCGGGCTTGTTCGTTCAATCCGTCAGGGGCAACAAATTCGGCGTGCATTGTTCAGCCAATCCTCACTATCGTTGCAGCATGAACCGGCGCACAATCGGCGTAATCACGATTCTAGTGTTGCTAGCCGGTTTTTCGTTCGCGGCCAATCCGTTTCTGGACGCCAAAGACGACAAACCCGTGTCGGCAACTTTTCGAGGAACACAGTGGAGCGACGAGATCGAGGAGGAAGAAATCCCGATCGCCGTGCGAGTGCTTACAACGCGCATTGCGAAGATGGATTGGGGCGCGATTTTCAAAATCGAATTCAGCGATGTCACTTCGCGTGCGAGAAAACCTGCGGGAGTTCGCTCGAAGAAGCGCGAAATTCGGCCAGACTATTTTATCGTCACCGATGACCGCATCGTTCTATTAAACGAAGAGGACAACGATGCCGCAGCTAAGAAGATCTCGGCACTAAACAAACCGCCGGAGTTCGAACCGAACGACATCTATGGGATCACCAATGGTAGCTTCGAGCACCAGGAGGGCGAGTGGAAAACGACAATCAAATTGAAAGGAGACATTTGTATTTATGAAGCGAGTCATCCCTCCGGACATTTCAAGAAAATTGTCTGGAAAAAAGGAGTTGGATTAGTTGAATACGCCAGCGGGTACGGCGCGCACGCGGACGGATATCGGCTCAAACGTGAAGTAACTCGTCAAAAGTAGTAAGCTCCGGGCAAGCTTCTGAAGGGTTAACGAATTATGCACTTCCTGCTCGAGTTACCGCCGCCGGTTTCATTTTTCATCGTCTGCGCCATTACCACCTTCTTGAGTCTGGCGGGGCTTTACCTGGTAAGAAGAAAGTATTCGGCGGAAGTGCTAAAGGAAAATCACGAAGTCGCTGCGATCATTTTTAATGCCTTCGGATTGTTCTATGGGGTGCTGGTAGCGTTTGTGGTGTTTGTCACTTGGAGCGGCTATGACGAGGCAACCAAAAATCTGCAAATGGAGGCCAGCGAAGCTCTCGACATTTTTCACACTGCCGGAAGCTTTCCCGATTCTTCCAAGAAAATCATTCAACAGGGACTGAGAGAGTACCTCAATGAGGTTTACAACGATGAAGTTCCGAAGATGGCAGTGGGAGACCTTCAGCTTTACGCCGGCGGAGCTCACAACAGTCTCAGAGTTTTATTCGGCCAAGTGGACGCGAGCTCGATTCCCAACCGGGAGCTGTACGGTGAAGCATTACGGTGTTTGAACAACCTGGCTCAGTATCGCCGGATGAGAATATTTGCCGGTAACGACACCGTGCCACCGGTGATCTGGTTGGTGTTACTAATTGGCGGCGTGTTCGCAGTCTCCTACACCTTTTTCTTCGGTATGAAAAACATACGCGCCCAATATCTCATTACCACGACACTGACCGTAACGGTTACGTCAATTTTATTCCTGGTGTATGTGCTTGATCATCCCTTTACAGGAACGAGCAGAGTAAGCTTGGAACCTCTGACAAAGGCGAAGGTTGCCATGGAGAGCGACAGCGCCGGAGAGTGAAAATCTTCGTCTCACTCGTGCTTTCGCCTATCAGATTTCTTCGGCTCGAGCGCAGAGCTTCAGTTCAGGCAGCTGTTTCGCCGGATACGAGTTCTATCTTTTCTTGGTTTTGCGCGTGGGTTTTCCCTTGCGCTTGGTCTTTGCCATTTTCCGCAATTCGCTTTCGCTCATCGAACTCGCCATTTGGCGCGATGCGCCCTTAAGTGACGACTTCGACTTCTTGCCACGCTTCGCCGCAAGCGCAGCTCCCGCTGCCATTTGTTGTTTCTTTGATTTTGCAGGCATACAAATAATTTCGCGCCTAACGAGCATTTCGGTTTCATGAGGCGATCTTAACAACTGGCGCGACTGAGCGTGCATTCGCGCCCAAACTCCCTTCTCATTAGCACCTCGCTTCAGCGAGTGATTGCCGAGACGTGAGCAGAGAACCGCTTTAGTGGTTTTTCTCAACAGTGAATCAAACCGCTGAAGCGGTTTACGATTGTGTAGTTTGGGGGTAGCACCCCGCTAAAGCAGGGGTTTTATGGTAGAGCGACCGTCCCGGTTGCTTCTTTTGAATTAAACAAGCGAGACGCATGTTCTACCCTAATGAGAAGCCTTACGCCAAAAAAAATAAGCCGGCACACCGGTCAACACGATAAGAATGCCAATTCCTGACGTCGCCGGCGCGAGCCACGCAAGGTCAACGGTTAACAGTCCCGATAGTACGATCGAGATGATCGGCACAACGGGATAACCCCATGTGCGATACGGCCTTTCAGCACTGGGCTTCTTGTGTCGCAAGACAATGACAGCAACGACCATCAGAAGGTAAAACACCAAATCCGCGGAGACGATGTATTCAAGCAGTTGATTATAAACGTTCCCATAAGTGACCTGGTATGTTTCGGGATTAGTTACAACTGTGCGCGGCAACACCAGGCACGCCGTCCAAACTCCCTGTGCCACGAGTGCTGCCGCCGGAACATGAAATCGATTTATGGTTGCAATCTTTCGGAAGAACAAGCCATCACGCGCCATGGCATAGTACACCCGCGCTCCCGCGAGAATCAGGCCGTTGTCACAACCGAAAGTGGAAATCATGATCGCTGCGGCCATGCACATCGCTCCTGGCCGGCCGAAGACGGTGTCCATCATCGCAACGGCTACGCGGTTTTGTGGGGCGTGTTGGATTTCCGGAAACGGCAGCACCGCCAGATAAGCAATGTTAGCCAGCAAATAAAGTACGACCACAATCGCGCAGCCTCCCAAAAGCGCGCGTACGAGATTCTTGCCGGGATCGCGTACTTCGCTGCCGATAAATGTCACATTGGTCCACGCGGTCTGGGCGAACAGCGGACCGACCATCGACCTTCCAAAAAGGAGCGCGAGAGCGAGCGTGCCGGTAACGGCAAAGCCGGGCTGCGCCGCCTGCGGATTCCAGCCATTGGCCCACGAGTCCCACCATGTAGAGCTGAGTGCGGCAGAATTGGCTTTCCAGCCTAACGACAGACCTATCACGACGACTGCAGTCAGCGCCGCAGTCTTTGCGAAGGTGAACGTGTTCTGGACAATTCTACCGACCTCGAGCCCGCGTGTGTTCGTCCAGGTCAGAACCGCAATCAATGCTATCGCCACCAACTGTTCCGTAGATAAGCTGATGGCGTAACCGCCTAACGAGATCGGGGTAACGAGATATTCATCAGGTGAAACTGATGTGGCAAAAACTCCGAGAAACTTGGCGAAGGCAATGGCTACTGCCGCGATGGTACCTGTTTGGACAACGAGAAACAATGTCCAGCCATACAAAAATCCGATGGGAGAACCGAACGCTTCGCGAAGAAAAACATACACACCGCCTGCGCGTGGCATCATCGTCGCCAGCTCGGAGCAACACAGTGCCCCTGTAATCGTCAGTAAACCGGCGAGCGCCCACGCGAGTAAGAGCCAACCCGGCGCGCCACTCAATCGCGAGGACTCCGCTGAGACAATGAAAATGCCCGATCCAATCATCGAGCCGATGACAATCATCGTCGCGTCGAGCGGCCCGAGTGCGCGGACGAGATTGGTCGTGTCGCTTTGATTGCCGATCTTTTCGTTCACAGTGAAGTCAGTCGAATCTGTCACGTTGAGAGAAGCGACAACATCTCTGGCTATTTGCGCGGACTCGTCGGGGAAGTGATCTGAGATTCTTCGCTTCGCTCAGAATGACAATGCTTTTATTGTGGCGATCTCTTCGGCGGGTTGATTTTCACACCTTCCCGTTCAAGTCGTGTACGCAGTTCACGTGCAAATTCGACCGCGCCAGGCGTATCGCCGTGGATACAGATTGTTTCGCCACGGACATCGACATCTCGGCCTTCGATTGATCGAACCTTGCCTTCGCGCAGCATCCGCAATACACGCTCGGCTGCTTCCTTCGGGTCGTGAAGCAGTGCGTCAGGCCGCGTGCGTGGAACGAGCCAGCCCTCGTTCAAGTAATTGCGATCGGCGAAAATCTCGCGCGCGATTTGCAAACCATGAGCTTCGCCCGCATGAGCAAGCTCGCTTTTGTCGGGAGCGAACAGGATCAATTTGGGATCGATCGATTTGATGGCACGCGAAATTGCATCCGCGAGATTCGCGTTGCGCACGGCCATGTTATAGAGCGCGCCATGCGGCTTCACGTGATTCGGTTGCACATCCAGTGCCGAAGCGATCGCTTGAAAAATTCCAAGTTGATAGGCCACCGCGTCGAACACTTCTTCGGCGGGTACCGTCAGCTCCCTACGTCCGAAATTCTCGCGATCGAAAAAACTCGGGTGCGCTCCGACAGCTACTCGCTGCTGCTTCGCCGCGGCAATGGCGGCGTGCATGGTGTCGGAATCGCCGGCGTGAAAACCAGTCGCGATATTCGCGGAGCTGATTAGCTCGAACAGCTCCGGGTCGTGTCCTGAGCCTTCGCCGAGGTCCGCGTTCAGATCGATAGATAAGTTCATGATCTTTGGAGACTCAGGCCGATGCGGAAACGATCCAGGTCATTCTCGCGTTCCATTAATAGCCGATGCGCATCTTGCAGCGCCACTTCAGAAAAACGGACGCGATCACCGGCACGCAGCTGCGCCGCAATGCCTAGATCCACCGTGATCACGTGACCTATTTTTGGGTATCCGCCGATGGTTTGGCAATCTCCCAAAAGCAAAATCGGTTTGCCACTTGGTGGAACCTGAATTGTGCCGGGCGCGACCGCTTCCGAAATAAGATCGGTTTCGTCCTGCCGTTTCAGTTCGGGACCATCGAGGCGTACACCCATGCGATCTGAATCCGGTGACACGCTGAAGTCATGACCCGTGAATCGTTGAATCGTTGAATCATTGAATCGACTGCAATCCACGCCCCGGATGAAACGCAAATTCGGGTATCGCTTTGCCGGACTCGCCCAATCATGTGGTGCGGTCCACGAGGAAATTCCTGTAGCCGGGGGCGACTTGTCCGCCATAGCTTTAGCGAAGGCGGATGATCCTGCCCATGTGCATAGAGGAAGAACGTCGCCATCGCGCAAAGCGCGCCCTTCGAATCCACCAAAATTGGCACGCAAATCGGTCGAGCGACTACCGAGAACAATCGGCACATCGATTCCGCCGGAGATCGCGAGCCAGCATCGGCAGCCAATTTCAGCGCGACCAAAATTCAATTCGTCACCAGCTTGCAAATGCGCGACGTGCCCGGCGGGCAATACCCGCGATCCACTCTGGACATCGAATTCGCCGCCGCACCACGCAACAATTCGCTCGTCCGCGAACCGCAGCTGCAAGCCGCCGAGCGTGACTTCAAGCCCAGGCGCGCCTTCATCATTTCGAACGAGGAGGTTCGCTACCCGCAATACAAACGGATCGAGCGCGCCGCTAGTCGAAACGCCAAACTGGCGGAAGCCCGTGCGGCCCAGGTCTTGTACCCATGCTAGAAATCCTGCCCGGGTTACAACTGCATTCATCGCATTGTCATCCTGAACGCAATAAAGGATCTCAGTTACTGGTCTTGGCGGCGCTGAGCTAACAATCAGAGATATTTCGCTTCGCTCAACATGACAGATGCACGCTTCAACCCTTCAACGACTCCCTGGCCACCGTAGCCTCGGTGAAGGCGGCAAACTCCTCCCGCGTAATTGCGCGGAAACGCACGCGATCACCCGGACACAAAAGCGTCGGTGGATCTTTAATCGGATTGAAGAGCTTCAGCGGAGTTCGGCCGACCAAATTCCACCCACCCGGGGAACGCATTGGATAGATTCCCGTTTGCGCGCCGCCGATGCCAACCGAACCGGGAGGAATTTCTTTGCGTGGTACGCCGCGACGTGGCGTCGCCAGGTTCTTCGGTAATCCTGCCAGAAATGTAAAACCAGGAACGAAGCCAATGCAGGCCACGCGGTATTCGCCTGTGCTGTGAAGATCGATGATTTCGCGTTTGGAAAGCCTTGTGTGTTCAGCTACGCGATCGAGGTCGAAACCAAATTCCGCATCGTAACAGACGGGAATTTCGATAATGCGCGGGGCACCGGCTGCCGTGCTGCGGCGATGACGCCGAGAGGCAGGAACAATGGCGCTTTGAATTTTTGCCGCGAGCTCGTTAAACGCCTCATCCGTGCCCTTCGATTTGAGAATGGCAATGGGATCGAAGAAAACGGCAACGCTCGTGTAAGCCGGAGCAAGCTCAATTACGCCTGGGATCTCCGCGCGTTGAAGCAATCGAAAAACTCGCAGCACTTCGTTCAGCGTTTCGTCAGGCGCATCTTCAAATTGCTCGCGCACGCGCACAACCAGCGCGGAATCTCCAAGGGGGAGGATTTGCATCAGTTCATCCTGTCATGTTGAGCGAAGCGAAACATCTCTGTTTTAGGTCTCATCGTCGCTAATCGAAAAATGATCAGAGATTCTTCGCTTTGCTCAGAATGACAATTGCTAACACAAAAGAGCAGCGAAGCGCGTCGCGTCTATTCCACGCGTTTCGCTACAATCTCAATATTGATCGCCACCGTCTGGCTGATGCCGGAGACGGATTCAGCCGCTGGAGCAAACATCAAATTGAAATCACGCCGCGTGATTGGATCGGTCGTCACGGACCAGCGCGTCGGACCAGTTCCATTAATCTGTGTCAGCAGTTTCACGTGAAGCGTGATTGGCTTCGTTATGCCATGCATCGTTAAGTCGCCAACGACGTCGCCGCTTTGTGGGCCGGTGCGTTTTACGCTCCGGCTCTTGAAGGTCATCCGCGGAAATTTCTCGACGTCAAAAAACTCGGCGCTGCGCAAGTGATCGTCGCGTTTTTTGATGCGCGTATCGATGCTCCGCACGTCGATCTGCGCGGTGACCGAGGAGTTCTCGGGATGTTCGCGATCAACTTCGATCCTGCCGCTGAAGCTCGTGAATTTGCCGTGAGTCGTACCAAGAAATTGATGCACACTAAACCCGATGGTGGAGCCTGACGGGTCGAACTTGTAGCTCTCCTTTGCTGAAGCGACGGAAGCCAAAGCAGTGATTGTAACCACAGCAATCACACTGAGCAGACTCACCCTCGTAAATCGGACTGTCATGTTGAGCGAAGCGAAACATCTCTGGCTATTCCGATTTGAAAGCGCCGATCCAAAATAAATCGGAAATTCTTCGCTTCGCTCAGAATGACAGTAGGAGGTCGCTTGTGACTTCATTTCGCGTTGTCTTTCGCCTCCGTCGCGAGCGTTTTCAAGAGTGGCGTGCGGGAAACAGGCAGTCGCCCGAACAAATTGCCCAAGGCAGAGGCCGCACTGTAGGGGAAGCTGACAGCTTCCCTTGATACGCTAGCAGCCTCCCCTACTGGTTTCGCGCCGTGCACGCCCGCGATACGCGCCAGCTCAGTCTCGAAATGCGCGACTGCGCGTGCATTCGGATTGTTCGTGTCGAGATAACCGAAAGCTCGGCGCAACAGACCGAACAATTCCGGGTCGCGATGATCGCGCTCGGTGCAAATCTCAATCAACTCAACAAAATACGCGGCAGTCTGCGTGCGCAGATAATTGCTTCGAATTCCAGCGAACGGATTCTTCAGGACGACTTCTGCGAGCGTATGCAGATCCGATTTGCGGCTTCGCACGACCGAAATTTCAGCCTGAAAAAACAGATCTAGTTTTCCGGCAAACGGACTCTTCTGGCGGCGTGCGCCTTTGGCGATCGTCTGAATGCAGCCTAACGATTCCGAGCACCACGACACGATCAAACTGGTGTCGCTGAATTTGCGTTTCCGAAGGAGAATTGCCTCTGTGCTTTCCACTCACCACAAAGTAACACATGAACCATCGAAGCGTTGCGGTGTGCAAACAGAGTCACCCTGACCGAAGCGAAGCCGAGTCGAAGGATCCCGTGATGTTAGCTTGAGGTACCACACCGGGATTGCTCGACCGCTGGGAAGACGTTCGGTTCCGAGCTTCATTTTGCAGTTGTCTCTTTCACCAGCCATGATGAGTGATGCCCACGGGGACAACAGAAACCGCGAGCGTGCCGGAAGACATCAGCGGCCGACAGAGACGCATGCCTGTGGGCGGAATCACTTGGCGGCACACATTTCGTGCGCTACGCCATCGCAATTATCGGCTGTTCTTCTGGGGCCAGCTCGTCTCGCTCACGGGCACGTGGATGCAGCAGACCGCTATGAGTTGGTACGTTTACCAAATCACAAACTCAAAATTTCTGCTCGGTGTAGTGGCGGCGGTCGGCTCTGCGCCAATGATGCTTTCATCCATCTGGGGCGGTGCGCTGGCTGACCTTTACCCGAAACGCTCGATCCTCGTTGCGACGCAGGCTGCTCAAATGATTTGTGCGTTTTTGCTCGCGGCGGGCGTGTGGCTTGGATTCGCGACCACCCCGTTCATCATCATCGTCGCCGCGCTAAACGGAATTTCGATGGGGTTCGACATGCCCGCGCGCCAGGCGTTCACCGTTGAAATGACGAGCCGCGAAGATTTGCTCAACGCGATCTCACTCAACAGCTCGGTTGTGAATGGCGCGCGCGTGATCGGGCCGTCCGTCGCTGGTTTGATGATTGGCGCCGTCGGTGTGGCGATGTGCTTTTTCCTCAACGGTCTCAGCTTTATCGCAGTAATCGCGGGGTTGGCGATGATGCGCCTGCCGATTTTCGAGCGGACAATTGAAGTTGTTTCAGCAGGCGAGCATGCATGGCAAGGAATATTGTATGCGACCAAACATCCGCGTGTGCGCACCATTTTGCTGCTATTTCTAGCGGTGGGCGTTTTCGGCTGGTCGTATGCGGTGCTGATGCCAGCGTTTGCACGCGATGTGCTCGGACGCGGCGCAAATGGTTATGGAATTCTAATGTCCGCGAGCGGAACCGGAGCGTTCGTCGGTGCCCTCCTGGTAGCGACGTTTGGACATCTTTTCACACCGCGCAAAATCGCGCTCGGCGGCGTCTGGTTATTTTCCATCGCGATGCTGGCCGTTTCGTTCACCAAAAGTTTTCCGATTGCGCTCATATTTCTGTTCGCCGCCGGGTTTGGAATGCTGCTGTTCTTTTCAACTTCCAACACCGTGCTGCAAACGATTGTGCCGGATGAAATGCGAGGACGCGTCATGGGCGTCTGGTCGCTCGTGTTCGGCGCGATGATTCCTCTCGGCAGCCTCGAAGCCGGAGCCGTTGCGCATTTCGCAGGCACACCCCTGGCGCTCGCGTTCGGCGCAATCGTTTGCGCCGCGTCGGCGTTGGTGACGTTGTTGGTAATTCGGCGACGAGAGACGCAAAATGCGAAATGATGTGTGTCGCAGCGGAAAGACGACGCGAGGGCGCGTCGGCTCCATGGAGATGGCCCGCCCTCGGGCCGCCTACGAACACGCGCGTTATCTATTAATGATGTGCAACGCCCGCTTCTCGACATTGAGCGCAGCCTCTTTGACAGCTTCGCTTAAGGTAGGATGAGAGTGGGTGGTGCGCCCGATGTCTTCGGAGCTGCCGCCGAATTCGATCACTGAAACGGCTTCAGCGATTAACTCTGAAGCGGCATGATGCAAAATATGCGCGCCGAGGACGCGATCGGTTTTGGCGTCAGCGACGAACTTGACCATTCCTTCCACATCATCGCTGCAAAGCGCGCGGCTGTTGGCGCGAAACGGGAACTTGCCGATGCGCACCTCGATCCCTTGCTCCTTCGCTTGATCTTCGGTGAGACCAACGCCAGCTAACTCGGGATTGGTGTAAATGATACCGGCAATAGCTTCGTAGTTTACGTGCCCCGCTTTGCCCGCGATGATTTCTACGCAAGCGATTCCCTCGTCTTCTGCTTTGTGCGCCAGCATCGGTCCGGCGATCACATCGCCGATAGCGTAAACACCTTCAACGTTTGTTCGGTAGTGTTCGTCCACTTTGATGCGTTTCTTTTCATCCAACGCGACGCCGACTTTTTCCGCACCCAATGCATCCGAGAATGGACGGCGACCGACTGAAACGAGCACTTTGTCTGCGTCAAATTTCAGTTCCTGGCCATCTTTCGTTGCGGTGACAGTAGCGCGGCCGTCGTTCACCTGTACCGCGCTGACTTTTGCTTCGAGGTGGAAAGTCATGCCCTGGCCGGTGAGCAACCGCTGAAGCAGGTTCGACAATTCTAGATCGAAGCCGAGGGCAATGCGCGGCAGAAATTCCAGCATCGTCACTTCCGAACCGAGTCGATTCCAGACGGAACCCAGTTCGAGGCCAATTGCTCCGGCACCGATAACGACCAGCTTCTTTGGAGGCTCGGTGAACTCCAGTGCTTCAGTACTGCTGACGATTGTTTTCCTATCAAACTTCGCGAACGGCAATTCCACCGGCGCGCTACCAGTCGCAATGACGATGTTTTTCGTCTCGATCTCCTGTGTCTCGCCGCTGGACGATTTGATCGAAACTTTTCCCGGCGCGCTGATCGTGCCGAGGCCTTCAATCACCGTCACCTTGTTTGTCTTCATCAGCGAGCGCACGCCGCTGTTGAATGTCTTTACAACCTTGTTCTTTCGCTCCTGCATCTTAGCGAGATCCGCGCGCGCGCCGTCGATCACGATGCCGTGCTTGGTAGCCTCTTTTTTGACGAACATGAAATGATCGCTTGAGGTGAGCAGCGCTTTGCTGGGGATGCAGCCCACGTTCAAACAGGTGCCGCCCAATTCCTTGTCTTTTTCGACAAGAGCAGTCTTTAACCCAAGCTGGCCCGAGCGGATGGCAGCAACATAACCGCCCGGCCCGGAGCCAATGATCACAACATCAAATTTTTCCATATTTAGAGTAGCGCGAGCGTCCACGCTTGCGTTCCACTGACGCGCAAGCCGGAGGCTCGCGCTACCTTAAAAATCCAGCGGAAGTTTTTTCGGTTCCTCGATGCACTCCTTCACTTTGATGAGGAAAGTAACTGCTTCTTTGCCGTCGATGGCGCGGTGATCGTAGCTGAGCGCAAGATACATCATCGGGCGGACCTCCACCTTTCCGTCCAGCGCCATGGGTCGCGGCATGATCTTGTGCATCCCGAGAATGCCGCTCTGCGGCGGGTTCAAAATCGGCGTCGCGAAGAGCGAGCCGTATACACCGCCGTTTGTGATCGTAAACGTGCCGCCCTGGAGATCTTGAAGCGTCAATTTTCCGTCGCGCGCTCTTCCGGCGTAATCAGCGATGTCGCGCTCCAACTCAGCAAAACTTTTCTTATCCGCGTCGCGCACGACTGGGACCACAAGTCCGCGCTCGGTTCCAACGGCGACGCCAATGTCGTAAAAATTATTCTGGATGAAATCATCGCCCTCGATGCGGCCGTTGACGACGGGCACAGCTTTGAGCGCTTCCACCGCCGCCTTCACGAAGAACGACATCAGCCCGAGTTTGATACCGTGCTTTTTTGTGAACTCATCTTGCTTGCTCCGCCGCAATTCCTGCACAGTGCTCATGTCACACTCGTTGAAGGTGGTTAGAATCGCGGCGGTGTGCTGCGCCATCACGAGCTGTTGCGCAATCTTCCGCCGCAGCGGCGACATCTTTTTGCGAGTGAAGCGAGCTTCCGGCTTAGCCGAGTCTTCGGCGGGCATGTCTGAGGTTGGCTGAGCGGCTGTAGGGGACGGCGCTGCTGTCCGGGCGAAGCTATCAGCTTCCCCTACAGGTTTGCGGTCTTGGGCCGCTGTCAGCACGTCGGCCTTAGTCAAACGGCCGGCCATACCGGTGCCATGAATTCTCTCCGGCTCGAGGTGCTCTTCCTCGACAATTCGGCGAACCGCAGGTGAAAGAGGTCCGTCCTTGTGCGCCGCAGCCTTCTCCTGTTTCTCTACACCCTTATTCGCCGGCTCAGGTTCACTCTTTCTTGCCTCGAACCCTTCCTTCTTTTTTTGTTCACGCTTTTCAGTCTTGTTAGGTTCGGGGAGTTTTTTTTCTGCCGACTGTGCTTTCGAATCGTCAATCACCGCAACGACGTCGCCAATCTTCACCTCCTGGCCTTCCGCCACTTTTGTTTCGAGCACGCCGGATTTTTCGGCCACGATATCCGTGGACACCTTGTCCGTCTCGAGTGCAAAGAGCGGTTCGCCTTCGTTGACGAACTCGCCAGACTTCTTATGCCACGCCGAAACGACTCCACTGGTCACTGATTCCCCAACCGACGGAACTTTGACTTCGATGATCATCGCTGAGATTTACCTAAGCTAATCGAGAGTCGCGGTCGAGGCGGGTTTCGTCAATAAAACGTGATCTTGCGGCTGTAGCGTCCGCTGTCGTCAGCGGATATTACCTGGGCACGCGCTGAGGACAGCGCACCCTACACTCACGAGCTGGCGCTGGAATAATGTCGCAGCGCAAAGTTCCAAAACACTCGAGAAAGCCAGAACACAATCGTCGACGCGATGATCAGATGCAGCATTAAGGGAAACGGTTGGCCGAGTGATTTGATGAGCAGGCGCGCTGGGATGTTCGCAATGATCACCACCGGAATCACCCAGCCAAAAATCAGCCGAAAAAGCCACGGGTAAATGACATCCGGGTAACGCGCGATATTGAGAAAGTTGAAATAGCCATACACCAATCCCTGCGCGCGGATGATCCAAAAGCTTACCGCAGCCAGGGCGAGCATGATGGAATAATGCACCGCGACCCCGAAGCCGAGCGCAACTACATAGAGCAAAACGGAAAGCGCGTTCGGCACGATGCTCAGCTTTGACAGCGAGACAATAACTACGACGGCGCCGAGCAGCGCGTTGAGAATGCTGTCCAGACCGAATTGTTTTGTGGAAACCGCAAATTGGCTGTCGATTGGCAACACCAAAACAGAATCCATTTTTCCCATGCGCACGAGCTCGGGAATATTTGCGAGGTTCACGAAAAAGAACGCCTGGAAAAGCTGCGCGATGATCTGGTGTGTGCCGATCAACAGCACCACTTCCCATTTCGTCCAGTCACCGATGTGATCGACATTCCCAAAAATGATGCTGAAAAAAACGATTTGCCCGCAGAACCACAGAATCTCGACCACCATCCACAGCAGGAAGTTCGCTTTGAAACTCAAATCGCGGATGAGCGAGTTGCGCAGCATGATGGAATAGATTTCGATGTAACGGCGCATCGGTTTCTCCTGTCTTTACTAGTACGCGCGTCAACCTGCGAATTGAATGAAACGTTTTTTGCCCTGGCTCATCGTAATCAGCGGACTCCTGCTGATCGCGTTTGTTGTTCGGCACTTACGAACCGGCGGCGCTGCAACTTACCAGACTGCGAACGTCACACGGGCTTCGATAACACAGGCGGTGACCGCCACCGGCACGCTGAATCCCGTGCTCAATGTGCAGGTGGGCAGCCAGGTCTCCGGGAACATCTCGAAGTTGTACGCCGATTTTAATTCACAGGTGAAAGCCGGCCAGGTAGTGGCGCAGATCGATCCCGCGCTTTTCCAGGCCACGGTGACTCAGGCGGAAGGCGACATCGCGAGCGCACAGGCTGCGCTCGAGTTGGCGCGGTTGAATGCCAGGCGAACTCAGGACCTTTTCAACAGAAAAACGTCGTCGCAGGCAGACCTCGATCAGGCGATGGCGACTCTGCATCAAGCCGAGGCCAACGTGAAAATCAAGCAAGGTGCGTTGGACAAAGCGAAGGCGGATCTTGATCACTGCACCATCACTTCTCCGGTCGACGGCGTGGTGATCTCACGCAGCGTCGATGTAGGCCAGACTGTTGCCGCCAGTCTGCAAGCGCCGGTGATTTTTCAAATCGCAAATGATCTCACGAAGATGCAAATCGATTCGAATGTGGCTGAGGCGGACGTCGGTGTGGTGCAAGTCGGGCAGGACGTTGATTTCACTGTGGACGCTTTCCCCACGCAGACGTTCCACGGCAAAGTTGTGCAGGTGCGAAA
Organism: Candidatus Udaeobacter sp.; assembly: GCA_045809725.1. Classification (GTDB taxonomy): domain Bacteria; phylum Verrucomicrobiota; class Verrucomicrobiia; order Chthoniobacterales; family UBA10450; genus Udaeobacter. The sequence continues at coordinate 30,487 of JBJMXF010000239.1, forward strand.
TGCGCCCATCACGGTGCAGAATGTCGTTACTTACGACACCGTGATCGGCGTGAGCAATCCCGATTTGAAATTGAAACCGGGAATGACCGCCAATGTTTCAATCATCGCCGCCCGCAAGGACAACGTGCTTCAAATTAAGAATGCCGCGCTCCGTTATCGCCCCACTGACTCGGGACCGGCTGAAATGGGATCACGATCGGCATCGTCGCGTGGTGGACGAGGCGGCGCTGGGCGCGAGCGGACGACGAGCGAGCGAACGGTTTACGTTTTGTCCGGCAACCGACCTTCCCCGGTGCAAATCAAAACAGGAATCAGCGACGGCGTTGTGACCGAAGTTGTTGAAGGATTGAAGGAAGGCGATCGCGTTGTGACCGCCGAGATCGCAGCAAAATCTCAGCCTGCATCCACGCCGGCGAATCCATTCTCCGGCGGTGCGCGAAGATTTCCGTAACCGCCATGAAATCATCGCGAAAACACGCCGATGGCCCACGGCATCTCATTAACGCCGCGCTTCAGTGCGGTGATCAGCAACGCCACAAAGCGGTTCATGGGCGAGTAGACGTGCTTAATTATCTCGCTAAAGCGAGGTGTTAGTAAAAATCGGCCATGAATAACGGCACGCTCGTTAGGCTGCTTGACGTGCACAAGGTTTATCGCACCGGCGAAATGGAAGTGCGAGCTGTGCGCGGCGTGTCGCTGGAAATCAAACGAGGCGAATTCGTCGCGTTAATGGGCGCGAGCGGTTCGGGTAAATCGACGCTCATGAACATCCTGGGTTGCCTGGACCGCCCGAGTTTCGGCCAGTATCTCCTGGATGACGCAGACGTCTCGGGACTCAATCGCGACCAACTCGCAGAGATTCGCAATCGCAAGCTCGGTTTCGTCTTTCAGAGTTTCAATCTGCTGAGCCGCACATCGGCGCGCGAGAATGCGGAACTCCCGCTGATCTACAGCGCGCAACACCTGTCCCATGCGCAACTCCGCGAAAAGGCGGATCGCGTGCTTGCATCGGTCGGGCTGGCAGGTCGCGAGGACCATTTTCCCAGTCAGCTTTCTGGCGGTCAGCAACAGCGCGTCGCCATCGCGCGCGCATTGATTAACGATCCGGAGGTGCTGCTGGCTGATGAACCGACCGGCAACCTCGACAGCCAAACCAGCGTGGAGATCATGGCGATTTTTCAGCAACTCAACGAGCACGGCATCACTATCATCATGGTCACGCACGAACAGGACATTGCCGCTTATGCGAAGCGAAATGTGATCATGCGCGATGGCATCGTGATCGATGATCACCTCGTGGCGCAGCGCTCCCACGCAGCAGCGCAGATTCAACACTCATTCGGTTCAACGCTTTAACCTTTCAACGCTTCAACGAACACGATGCGAATCGGCCCCACATTTAATGTTGCCTATCGCGCGCTGCGCCGGAACAAAATGCGTTCGGTGCTTACTGCGCTCGGTATCATCATCGGCGTCGGCGCGGTTATCGCGATGGTGGGAATTGGCAACGGCGCCAAGGCACAGGTCGAATCACAGATCGCCAGCCTCGGCGAAAACGTCATCCTGATATTTTCCGGGAGCACAACGTCGAGTGGCATCCGCACTGGCTGGGGCGGAGCAGGCACGTTGAAAATCGAAGACGCTGAAGCAATCCGTCGAGAAGTGCCCGGTGTCATTGCCGTAAGTGAAGAAGTTGTTTCGACGACTCAAGTGGCGGCTGGAAATCAAAATTGGTTTACCCGGATTTATGGAGAATCAGCGGATTACTTCGATATTCGTCAATGGCCGCTAGCCGACGGTGTGCCGTTTACAGCGCAGGATGTGCGCAGCGCGAACAAGGTTTGCGTGATTGGCCGTACGACCGCAATGCAAATCTACGGCAACGAAAATCCTATCGGTCAGATTTTGCGGGTTAAGAACGTGCCGTTCACGATTCTTGGCGTGCTCATGCCAAAAGGCCTCAGCCCTCAGGGCGTGGACCAGGATGATATCGTCGTGATGCCGTACACCAGCGCGATGAAACGCGTGATCGGTGGGACCACGTTGCGCAACATCAACGCGCAGATTGGCGACGCTCGCCAGGTCGAAGCCGCGCAGCAACAAATCATCTCGTTGCTTCGACAACGGCATAACATTCGTCCCGGACGTGACGACGATTTCACCGTGCGCACTCAACAGGAAATCGCCGAAGCCGCCACGGCCACTTCGCGGGTAATGACGGTGCTGCTCGGCGCAATCGCAGGCGTGTCACTGCTCGTGGGCGGCATCGGTATCATGAACATCATGCTGGTGAGTGTGACCGAGCGAACGCGCGAGATTGGTGTGCGAATGGCTGTGGGCGCGCGAGGAAACGATATTCTCACACAATTTCTGATCGAAGCCGTGACGCTCAGTTCCGTCGGTGGCGTGATCGGAATCATCTGTGGCATCGCCACGTCCAAGGTCTTATCGAGCTATGCCCACTGGCCAACGCTGATTTCCATCAGCTCAATCGCAATCGCATTCCTGTTCAGCGCAGCCGTTGGCGTGTTCTTCGGCTTTTATCCCGCACGCAAAGCCGCCGCGCTCGACCCGATCGAAGCGCTCCGCTATGAATGAAAGGAATGACGAAGCTCGAATGTCTACTGACGAAGGAATGTCGAAGCTCGATGACGAACTCAGCGTGAGATAATCGCCCGACCCCTTTTCGGGTTTCGTCATTCGGATTTAATTCGTCATTCGGATTTCGTCATTTGCGCGGATTCGTGTTTGGTCGTGTCGATTAATGGTGAGAAATCTGTTCACTTTGATCCTTCTTCGTTTTGGCTGCTGGTGTCTCTGCTATCGCATCTACCTCTACCGGGGCTTCGCCATTCACGCGGACCGTTCCCACGATACGTGTCCGGCCGCCGTTTTGTTCCGATCGCTCTTTCTCGTTAGGTATCGGCTTACCTGGTTGTTGCGCTGGCGGCGCGGCGTAATTGCCCTCGAAGACGACCCTTTTTTTCAAACTGACGTTGAACCCGGTCGCGCGGAAGTACGATTGAGGAGTGGCTGATTCGTTTTCAGGAACGGCCTTAGCAGCGTAGCTTCGCTTCTGCTTCGCGGCGTCTCGTCGTGCAGTGATGGGCGAATCGAGCTGCGCATTGTTCGCTGATTGCTCGACTTTACCGGTATACGTCGAGCCGTCGGCGTCGAGCACGCGAATGTCGCTCCCCTGTTGCTCCACTTGAAAATTCTTCAATACATTCGAGGACCGGCTTACCTGCGCGTTGTTCCGAAAACTTTGAACTAATGCTTGTTGGGAAAGTTGCTGTGTGATGCCAAGACCGTCGGCTGGTGATGGTTGCGTGACCGCTGGAGCGACTGCTGCCATCGTGTCTGATTTGGCTTTTGAATCCGCGCCGGCTGCAGGCGCGGCCGCCGGTGCCGCCTGAATTTTCGCACTGGCAATCTCATGTTTCTTTACTTGATTTGGCAACTGCGTCACAGCGCGTCCTTGTGCAAGGCGAGCTGATGAGGCTAAACCTTCCGCTTCAGAGGCCGGCGCCGCTGCGGGTTCAACTTTAATTTTACTGTTGTCGGCGAGATTCACCGTTGCTTCCGGGGCGTTCACCGCCGGATTTCTTGCGACAGCACGATCGGCCGCTCCAGAAGCGCGGCCGCGAAGCGCAACGTCGTCAGGGTCAGCGGGCTGGTGCGATTGATTCCACCAAATCGCCGGGACCAGCACGATCAAAGTTGCAAGCGCTGCCGCGACTGTCAGTCGTGGCCAGAACATTGTTATCCATGATGGTCGAGATTCGCTTTCCTCGTCATCGGCGGCTCCGACTCGCGCGATCTCCTCATACAGCCGCGTCCGCATCGGATTCGGCATTTTTGGGTCGTCACCAAATTGTGCGCGACGCGCCTTTGCCAGCGCCTCGAGCATTTGTTCCATGGGTTTCTTTGGTTCCGATGCCATTGCTTCTATAAATTAGACGGCAAACGATTGTCCGGTGGAAAAATTTCCTTCGCGATAACCAGCAAGCGGTCCAGACATTTGCTTAAGCGGGAGCTGACAGTTTTCGGATTAAGACGCAGTTCCGCTGCAATCTCCTCGTAACTCAAATCACCGAAGTATCGCAGTTCGACAATTTCGCGACACGGCTCGCCCAGCCGATCAAGGCTTGTCCTCACAAGGCGTGAGGTCTCGGCTATCTGCAATAACGCGTCGGGCCCAGGATTTCCAGATGCCGGGTTGATCGGCGATTCGTCATGAATTCGACCCGCATCAATTGAAATGTGCACCGCGTTGCCCCCTCGTTTCACAGCTCGCGTTTTTTCGCCATAATCCATCGCCTTGTTGGCAGCGATTCGTAGCAACCACGTCTGAAACGAGCTTCGACCCTGAAATGACGATAGGTTTCTCACCACCGATAAAAACGTTTCCTGACAGATCTCTTCCGTGTCTTCGTGGCTGAAATCGCCGGAGAGCTGAAAGACAAAGCGAGCGACCGTCGCGTAATATTTGTCGAACAAGGAATCCCATGCCCCCGCATTTCCCGCGCGGCACTCAGCGATGATTTGAGCTTCCGCCGCGAACGCTGATGCATCCTTCGGCAGCGGGGCGGCTTTGCTGGGAAGTTCCTGATCGATCACAGCACCTCGCGCTCGAAGCATGTTATCGACGTGAGACTATCGTGCCTGGCGTTCTGATCAAAAATAATATGTCCGCCGCCGATCGTTGAATGCCCAGCTTTCGCCGTGCCGGGAGCATTTTTCCGGAATTCCCGACTAATGCTTCATGAAGAAAAAATTGGTGTTAGCGATCGGGCTCTTTCTCCTCGGAGGCATTCTCCAATCCCGCGGAGATGGTTTCATTGTGGTCGAGCGTCCGATCTACGTTCCTCCGACCCATTTCCCATTCGCGCCGCTCGAAGTGATCAGTCATCAGGTGAACGTCAAAATCGATGGGCAGGTCGCGATCACATCCATCGATCAGGAGTTTTATAATCCTAACGATCAAAGGCTCGAAGGCTTTTACATGTTCCCTGTCCCGAAAGGGGCGCACATCGATAAATTCAGCATGGAAATCGGCGGCAAGACCGTCGATGCCGAGTTGCTTCCGGCCGACAAGGCGCGTGGCATTTACGAGGACATCGTGCGAAAAATGCGCGATCCGGCGCTGCTCGAGTACGCAGGCCGCGACCTCTTCAAGGTCCGCATCTTTCCGATCGAACCGCGCAGCCGCAAACCGATTAAGATTTCGTATACGGAACTGCTTCGTTCCGACGCAGGGGCGATCACTTATCTCTACCCGCTTAGCACTGAAAAATTCTCTGCCCGACCGATCAAGAATCTGAGCGTGAAGATTGAGCTCAAGAGCGCGGAGCCGCTCGCCTCAATTTATTCGCCCAGCCACAAAGTTGAGATTAAACGCGACGGCTCTAACCGCGCAGTCATTGGGTACGAAAGTAAAGATGAAAAGCCAGACACAGATTTTCTGCTCGTCTACAGCGCGGACTCTCGACATGTCGGTCTGAAATTAATCACTTACAAACCAGACGCTGAGGACGGCTATTTTCTCCTTCTTGCTGCGCCGACGCTTGCCAACGAAGCGAAGCCGGCAGCGAAAGACGTCGTTTTTGTCGTGGACACGTCCGGCTCAATGGCCGGCGCCAAACTGCAGCAGGCCCAAAAAGCAATGCGGTGTTGTGTGGAAAATCTCAACGCCGACGATCGTTTCGAGATCGTTCGCTTCTCGACGGAAGCCGATCCGCTTTTCCGCGAGTTGGTGTTAGCGGACTCGGACCATCGTAAACGTGCCAATGGTTTTATCGACGACTTCAAGCCAATCGGCGGCACTGCTATTGCCGACGCGCTGCAAAGCGCTCTCAAGGTCCGACCGGACAAAAGCGATCGGCCATTTGTTGTCATTTTCCTAACCGACGGTTTGCCGACCGTAGGAACGCGCAATGCCGAAGAAATCGTTGCGAACATCAAAAAAACGAGCGGTGTTCGGATCTTTTCGTTCGGAATCGGCTCAGATGTAAATACACAGTTGCTCGATCAAATCGCCGAGAGTACGCGCGCATTCAGCCAGTACGTGCTCGCGAATGAAGATCTCGAGCTCAAAGTCTCGAACTTCTACACGCGGATCAAAGAACCCGCCCTAACGAATGTAAGGCTGGATCTGAGCGGTGGTGTTCGCATATCGAAAATGTATCCGGCAGATCTGCCGGATCTGTTCAAAGGAGACCAATTAGTCGTAGCGGGTCGATACAGCGGCGCGGGCGATGTCGAAGCAAAGCTGACCGGCAACGTCAGCGGCCGCGAACAGACGTTTAGTTACAAGCTGCATTTCGATGATCACAAAAGGAGCGACGATTACGTACCGCGGCTGTGGGCAACGCGCCGCGTTGGGTTTCTCCTCGATGAGATCCGAACCCACGGTGAAACTGCCGAGCTCCGCGATGAAACAACCGACTTGGCCCGGAAGTACGGAATCGTTACGCCGTACACGGCTTATCTGATCGTCGAGGACGAAGATCGCCGCCGCGTGCCGATGGCTGATCGATCCATGCAGAACATGAGCACAGATGCGGCGACACGCACCGAAGTCGCCAAGGCCTGGACTGGATTCAAGGAAAAGAAAGACGGTGAAGACGGCGTGGCGAATGCGCGAAGCCAGAATGCGTTCAAGTTTGCGCAGCAGGCACCCGCATCGATCGCCTCCGGTAGCTCGGAATCATTGCGAGGATTTGCTGCCGCAGTTCCTGTTGCCAGCCCCGCCGCGGCGCGCGTGGGTCAGTATACTCAACAGTCCAGGTTCGTGAACGGGCGCGCATTTTTTCAAAACGGGAATCAATGGATCGATTCAACCGCGCAGAACAACACCGCCAAACGACAGCGCGTCCAATTTAACTCCGAAGAATACTTCAACCTACTGACAAAACATCCCGAAGCCGGCCCGTGGTTGGCGTTAGGTCAAAACGTCGTGCTCACGCTCGACGACACTGTTTATGAAATCGCTGAATAACAATCCAATGAAAATGCTAACCGCTCGTAACATCCACATCCTGCCGATAATCTTGTCTGCCTTCATAATGCTCGGCTTCTGGCAGTCGCTGCCCGCCTCGATTTCGCCAACACGTCAATCCAAACCGCGCATCGAAGTCTGTTTTGTTCTCGATACCACCGGTTCAATGGGCGGTTTGATCGAAGGCGCCAAACAAAAGATCTGGTCAATCGCTAATGAAATGATCAGCGCGCAACCAACGCCGGAGTTAAAGCTCGGGCTCATTGGTTATCGAGATCGCGGCGATGACTACGTCGTGAAATCGTTCGGTCTCACCGATGACATCGATGCGATGTATGGGCATCTGCGCGAGTTCCAGGCCGGTGGCGGTGGCGATACCCCCGAGAGCGTGAACGAAGCCCTTGCCGAAGCAATTCACAAGATGCCGTGGAGCAGCGACACCAAAGTGCTGAAGATCATCTTTCTCGTCGGAGACGCCCCGCCGCACATGGATTATCCGAACGGCCTGAAATATCCGGACCTTTGTCGGGAAGCAGCGAAAAAGGATCTCATCGTTAATACCATTCAATGTGGCGAGATGGCCGAGACCAAACCGATCTGGCAGGAGATCGCGAAATTGTCGGAAGGCAGTTATGTAGGCATTTCGCAATCCGGCAACGTCGCTGTGATTTCCACGCCCATGGACAAGGAGTTAAGCCGGCTTAACGAACGAATGGGTGCCACTCTCATTCCGTACGGCGACAGCAAACAGCAGGCTGAGGTTCATGCGAAATATGCAGCGGCGAAGAGTGCTCCCGTTTCCGCAATGGCAGACCGGCTCAGCTACAACAGCAAAACTGGCAAAGCTGTGCAGGGCCGCGGTGAGTTAGTCGACGCTCTTAACGACAAAACACTTAACCTCGACCAGATCGATCAGAAACAACTTCCGGCCGAGCTGCAGAAATTGAGTCGCAACGAGTTGCAAAAGCAAATCGCTAAAGCTCGTGATGAACGTGTCGACCTGCAAAAGCAGATCACCGAAATATCGAAGAAACGCGAAGCCTATATCAAATCGGAGAACAAACGCCTCGCCGCAGAAGGCAAAGGCGACGCTTTCGATCAAAAGGTGACTGAAACGCTTCACGCCCAAGCCGCTAAAAAGGGAATCAACTACTGATGCTCGATCAATGAAGTGGAACTCGATGCCACGATATTCAACAACTCGAATTGCATGAAACGAAGCCCGAAGAAATCTCCAAGCGCGAATGATGAACTCAGCGTGTTGCAATTACCGATCCCCCGGTTCGTCATTCGGATTTAATTCGTCATTCGGATTTC
>JBJMXF010000240.1:0-19621 GCA_045809725.1 Candidatus Udaeobacter sp.
GACTCCGTATTAAACATCCCATCGTGCGACACGATGCATCTGAACTGGTTCGTGTGGCCGAGGATCCAGTTAGCCATGTAACCGCCGTAGCTTGCACCCAGCGCCGCCTCGCGGTTTTTGTCGATGAACCCATAGGTTTTCTCCATGTAATCGAGTCCCCTCATCAGATCGACGTACGGTTTTCCGCCCCAATCGCCGCTGATCGAATCCGTAAACTTCTGCCCGTAACCGGTCGAGCCATGGAAATTAATCATCACCACCACGTAATTTCCGCTCGCCGCAAACAACTCCGCGTTCCAGCGATACGTCCACTCGTTTCCCCACGCACCTTGCGGTCCGCCGTGGATCAAGAATTTCAGCGGATACTTCTTGTGCGGATCGAATCGCGGCGGCTTGACCATGAAACCCTGCACCTCTTCGTCATTCGCGCCTTTGAACGTGAATGACTCCAATGGCTGCATGTCGATCTGTGACAATAGCGCGTCGTTCATGTGGGTCACGGGCGCGTATGTTTGGCCGTGTGACGTTTCCTTTACGGCGGTTTTCCAGATCTCATTTGGTGCGCCGATCGACATCTTCGAAAAGAACAGCGCATCGGGAATCCGAATTAGATCGTCAGCATGAACTTCCATATCATGCTGCTGTAAAGGAATGACAGCGTTGTCGCCCCCGGGACGAGGCTCTGTCGTTGCGACGTAAATCGGAGCTTGACCGTGATCTTCACAAGCGAAGTAGATCGCCCCGGAGGCCCACCACGTGAAACTTCCAACCGAGCGATCAAACTTCTCCGTCAGATCGCGCGTCGTTCCTGATTGTCGATCCTGCACGAGGAGCCGCCATTTATCGGCTTCGAAACCGGCCCGGCCCTGCGAACGCCAGGCGAGATATTTTCCGTCCGGCGAATAGAGCGGCGTAGTGTCGGCGCCGGGACTGGTGGAAATCTTCTTAGAGTAGCGCGAGCCTCTGGCTTGCGTTTCTGAAGGAGACAAGCCGGAGGCATGTCCTACATCAATCGGCACGACAAAAATTTCGTTATTCGTGCTGGTCGCTTCGACTTCGTCGATGTTGCTGGTGTATGCGACCTCCTGGCCGTCTGGTGAAATCGCATACATGTCCTGACCGCCTAACGAGAAGGGTGGCACATCGTTATCGCCCGGCGTGAGATCGCGCGCCTGTAGCACAGGCATCTTGCCTGTGGGGCCACCAGACATCTTGTCTGGTGTCTGCGATTCGGCAGGCGACACGCCCGCCGGCCCCACAGACGAGACGTCTGTGCTCCCTTCAGCGCGAGCATTCGCGTCGAGCACAAACAAATGGCTGCGCTTGAATTCGGTGAACGCGCTCCAATGCCGATAGAACAAACGCGAAAAGATTTTCGCTTTCACTTTGCTCTTCTTCAGTTCTTCGTCGCGTTGCTTGTTACACGCATCATCTTTGCAATCCGGATAAACCGCCGATATGAACACAATGTTCTTGCCGTCCGGCGACCAGATTCCGCCATCCGCGCCGGTCGAGATGTTCGTCACTTGATGCGATTTACCGGCCAGCATTCCGTTCCCAGAATCGAAGTCGCCCATCCAGATTTGCGTCGGATCAGTCGCTTTCGATGTCCAGATCAGTCGTTTGCCGTCCGGAGAAAACCGTGGCCGCTCTTCGTGGTTCGGCGTTTGGTTTAAACGCCGCGATTCACCGCCGTTCGACGGCACGATCCACAAATGCGAAATCCTGGTGTTCGCTTCCAGATCGACGTCTACGCAATCGAACACGACCCATTTACCATCCGGCGACGGCACCGGCGCGCCGACGCGCTTCAGTTTCATCATGTCTTCGAACGTGAATGGATGTTTTTGCGATGGGGTTTGGGCGAGCACCGCGGTGGCGAGCAAAAGGAGTGCTGCGAGAAGACTCTTCATAGGCGGCCAAGCTTCCGTTTAACTCCGAGCTGCGCAAGCAGCCTTCTGGGGAGCGCACGCCTCTGGCGTGCCGGCGATCGCATTCTGCGATCGCGAACTTTTGCCGGTGTTCCTCCTTCTAGCAGCGCGAATCAAACAAAGTTCGTCGCCGTAGAATACGGCGACCAGCACGCTACAAGCGTGCGCTCCCCAGAACCTCGCCGCTCGACGCTTCATTTACCCGCGTTATCGTGCAGGCATGGTAAAAATCGAAACAATCAAGAATGGCCCTTACATCGTTTCTGGCGAAGTGGAATTGATCGACGCGGATGGAAACAAATTCCCTGTCGAAAAACGAATGGCTCTTTGCCGCTGTGGCGCTTCCACGGAGAAACCGTTTTGCGACGGCACGCATTCGAAGATCGGCTTCAAAGCCGCAGAGAAAGCGGTTCCGGAGTCCAAGGAATAACTTTTGTCATTCCGAGCGAAGTCGAGGAATCTCTCGAATGAAACTTAGACTCGCGCTCGTGCTCGCGTTCTCACTCTTGGTCGCGACGCTCCAAGCCGAAAAAATTTCGCTCGTTGGCGCGACGGTCATTAATCCGGCCGACGGCAAAGTCCTGCCGAACGCTACGGTTGTTATTAACGGCGATAAGATTGAGCGCGTGGCGATGGGGAAACAGGATGCTGCCACGCTCGGGAAACAGATCAGTTGCGTCGGCAAATTCATTCTACCGGGTTACATCGACACGCACGTTCACTTCTTTCAATCGGCTGATTTGTTTACCCGGCCGGACGGCGCGGATTTTAACAGCGTTCGGCCGTACAAAGATGAAGTCGCGTGGATCAAATCGCACCTCGACGACGACTTCGCACGCTACATTCGCAGCGGCATAACCAGCGTCGTTGATGTCGGCGGACCGATGTGGAATTTCGAGGTCCGCAAGAGGGCCAACGCAACTGCCAAAGCCCCGCGCGTAGCCGTGGCGGGCCCGCTCATCTCAAGCGTGTCGCGCGAGAAACTCGATGTCGGCGATCCGCCAATCGTGAAGATCGATACGCCCGAGCAGGCGCGCGAGTTCGTGCGCAAACTGGCGGAACAAAAACCGGATCTGGTGAAGATCTGGTACATCGTCGACAAAGATCATCCCATTGATGCCTTTCGGCCGATCGTGCGCGCCACGATCGAAGAGAGTCACGCGCACAAAATTCGTGTCGCCGTGCACGCCACCGAGCTTGAGACTGCGCGAGCGGCAGTGGAAGAAGGCGCGGACGTGCTTGTCCACAGCGTGATTGATAAGCCGATCGATGACGCATTTGTGAAGCTGTTGAAGGATCGCCACGTCATTTTGTGTCCGACGCTGGTGGTGTTTGAACGGTATGGCCGAACGTTTTCGCACCAACTGAATCTCACTCCAGAGGAAGAAAAGTGGGGCAACCCGGAAGTGATCGCGTCACTCGACGTAACGAAGATTCCGCAGGATAAATTGCCACAAAGAGTCAAGGACGCCGTGAGTGATCCGAAAGCCGCGCTGGATCGGATTAAAAAGACATATGATGTCGCGCTGCCGAATTTGAAGAAGCTCGAAGACGCCGGTGTGACTATCGCTGCCGGCACTGATGCGGGGAACATCGGGACCATTCACGGACCTGCTCTCTTTCGTGAATTTCAGTTAATGAAAGAAGCCGGCCTCACGCCGCTGCAGATACTGCAAAGCGCGACAGCGAACGCGGCAAAACTTTTCGGTGGCGAAACCGGTGCACATATTGGCAAACTCGAAAACGGGTGTTTTGCCGATCTGGTGATTCTCAATTCAAATCCGTTGGACGACATCGCACATGCTTCTGATATCGCCACTGTGATCAAGAACGGCGTGGCGTATCCAGCGGATTCGATTTTGAAATGATCCCTTCGGGGAGCGCACGCTTGCAGCGTGCTGGTCGCCGCATTCTGCGGCGACGAATTTTCACTTCGATTCCGAGCGTAACGCGAATTGTGCAAATGATCGAAAAGTCCGCGATCGCAGACTGCGATCGCCAGCACGCCAGAGGCGTGCGCTCCCCAGAGGTTCCGCGATCACGACTACCCGAGTGAAATGTCTTGCTCGCCGGGCACCCCAGCGGAAATTTAGTTATGGCTACGCATCCAACTGAATACGCGCATCCCGAAGCGCTGGTGGAGACGGATTGGCTGGAAAAACATCTCAAGGATGACGCGATCCGGGTCATCGAATCGAATGAGGACATTTTGCTTTATGATACCGGGCATATTCCCGGCGCGGTGCACATCGATTGGCGCGCTGATCTTCAGGATCCATTGATTCGCGATTACATTTCACCTGAGAAATTTACGCGGCTTTGCAGCCGTCACGGTATTACGCCGAACACCACCTGTATTTTCTACGGAGATAAGGCGAATTGGTGGGCCTGTTACGCGCTTTGGGCGTTCCGGTTGTTTGGTCATGAGAAAGTGAAAATTCTCAACGGCGGTCGCGACAAATGGAAAGCCGAAAGCCGCCCGATGACGCGCGAAATTCCAAAATACACGCAGACAAGTTATCCGGTGCCGAACAAACGTTTCGATAAAGAGATTCGCGCATTCTTTGATGAAGCGCTCGAGCAGAGCAAGGCTGGTAAACCGCTGATCGACGTGCGTTCACCGGGCGAATACCGGGGCGAGATCACGCACATGCCAGAGTATCCACAGGAAGGCGTGCTGCGCGGCGGTCATATTCCCGGCGCGAAGAGTATGCCTTGGAAAACGGCCACAAACGATGACGCGACATTTAAACCAGCCTCCGAATTGGCAAAGATCTATTTCGAGCAATGCGGCGTCAGCCCCGACAAAGATACAGTCGTCTATTGCCGAATCGGCGAGCGCTCCAGCCACACCTGGTTTGTGCTGACTTACTTGTTAGGCCTTAACAATGTCCGCAACTACGATGGTTCGTGGACGGAGTGGGGCAACAAGGTTGGCGCGCCGATTGAAAAAAGCGCTTAACGCGTTGGGGAGCCCACGCCGCTCGCGTGCAGATTTCGGCGCCTCGCCGAAATGCCTCGCATAACGAGCGCTGCGGATTAAGAACGTTTGAAGTTCGCGATGTCGAGGCGCCGTCGCCAGCACGCGAGGGCGCGTGCGCTCCCCAGAGATTCAAACGCGCCCGGTTTTTTCCAGCAGCTTGCGAACTAGCTGCATCCGTCTTTGTTCTTTCGGACTGGAACGTAGCTTTGCGATCGAGCGTTGAATTCGTCGTGTCCAATTTAGATTCGCCTTTGTCCCCGGAACGTTGAATCGGTATTTGCGCGCGAGCAGATCGGTGATCATCACCATTGCAATCCAGGAGTTACACCTGAAAAGCGCGTCCATGATTGCGGGATAAAAATCCTTCTCGTAATCGAGCTGTTCGATTTTGGAATCCAAACCCGCGAAAAACGCGATCTTCTCGATTGTCCCCCGCGCCTGTTGTCCTGTCTCGGAGTTCGGCTGCTCCAGGGACTCGTCCCATAAAGCGCGAATTGGTTGGTGATCGTGTGTCGCGTAAGTAGCTACGGATAACCGCTCGTATGTGTCGCCGGGAATAACTATTCCATCGCGAATTTCCCATTGCGGAATTTTGAATCCCGCGATACCAAGCGAATGCAAACTGGGCCGCACATAATCGGGCACGACGCCAAGATCTTCCCCGGTCACACGCGCTGCGCCGGCTTCGTCCATGATGACGCGCAGATATTCTTCGCCTTCGTGCTTGTTCGCTTCGCGCTGTTCGGGTGTGTTGTCGTCACGTGGGACAAAATGCGGCGCATGCCCGCCCGTTCGTTCCAACATTTGGTGCTGATCGAGCGGGAGGAATTCTTTGTTTCTCTCCGGCCGCCACGGAAAGGCATACACGCGGTAAAATCCCTGGACGTGGTCGATTCGGAATAGATGAAAGATGCGCCGCGTAGCGTGGACCCGTTCTCGCCACCATTGAAAATTGTTGCTACGCATAGCGCTCCAGCGATAGAGCGGAACGCCCCAGTTTTGTCCCCATTTTTGCGTGAACGCGTCATCCTTGAAATGCGGTTCGGGAGGCGCGCCACCGAACCAGTCGAGCAAAAATTCGCCGGCACGCGAGAACACGTCGGCGCTGTAATAACTGACGCCGAATGGAATGTCACCCATCAGCGCGACGCCGCGTTGCTCCGCGTGCGCTTTGACATCGCGCCATTGCTGCTGCGCGATCCATTGCACGTAACAGAAGAAATTCAGACGGCGCGTCACGTCAGATTGCTCCTTAAGCGGAAGATCGCGCAGCCAATTACGAGCGGTTTCGATCGTCCGATGCTGCTGCGGCCACTGGTCCCACGCGGTGCTGCCCTTATTTTGCTCGATCAGTACGCGGAACAATGCGTAATCGCGCAACCAAGACGATTTGTTTTGGCAGAATCTTTCGAATTCGGATTGTCGCGTTTCGTCGGCGCGAGCAGAGAAATGCGCAAAGGCCTTTTCGAGAATGCGCTGCTTTAGTTGTTTGACCTGCTGATATCGAACGCGGCCACGGCGCAGGCCCGTAAGGTCAGTCCCGGAAAGTGCGCTCTCGAAATCATCGCGTGTTAAATCCTCGGGTGAACCTGGCGCGAGATGCAGAGTCGTTGGGTCGATCGCGATCGCACTAATGGCATTGTACGGGCTATTATCCGCGCCGGTTTCGTTAATTGGCAGAAGCTGAACAAGCGTGAATCCGATTTCTGCAATCCAATCGATGAACTCCCGCAATGCGCCGAGATCGCCGATTCCCAAATCGTTCTCTCGTCGCAACGCAAAAATCGGTACGAGGACGCCAGCAATCTTTTTCTCCGGCGATAGGTTCATGAAGACAATGACGAATGACGAATGACGAATGACGAACGAATGACGAAGTCCGAATAATTGACTGTCATCCTGAGCGAAGCGAAGCGCACTCGAAGGATCCTGCGGAATTGCTTTTCGCTGTGGCTACGGGATTTGATTCGCTCACTTCCCGTTCGCTCAGCCTTCGGCCTTCCCGTCCATGTCGCCGCTTCCCCAGCCGCTCCATTCTCGACTTCGCTCGCAATGACGCTGAGACTATTTGTCATTCGATCATCCGAGCTTCCTTCGGCATTCGACATTCGGATTTGGTCATTTCCTCCGCACCTGCCAGTCTTCGACCAGATCATTTGGAATCTCCTGTAGAAAACGCGATGGCCGCTGAAACACATCGCCGTAGCCGCCGCTCAGGCGCATGTGCGGATAAGTGAGATAAAGCTCGTCGCGCGCGCGTGTGATTGCCACGTAGAACAGGCGGCGTTCTTCCTCCAGGGCATCGCGGGTATCGAGCGAGCGGCTGCTGGGAAACATGCCGTCAGTTAGCCAAATCACGAAGACGGTATGAAACTCGAGACCCTTGGCCTGATGTACGCTGGAGAGGTTGACAGCTTCTTTCTCGCTTCCCTGAGCTGGCGCGGCTTCGGCGTCGACATTGCTGATCAATGCCAACTGCGAGAGGAACTCGTGTACGTCTTTGAATTGGCGGGCGAATGCCGCGAGCTGGTCCAGATCTTCGCGACGGAGTTGGTAATTCGCGAAGTTCACTTTCGCGTAATCGTCGTAGATCGCTTCTACAACAGATGTGATCATTTGCGACGGCGGATTCGGTTCGCCGCCGGGTGCGATTTCATCAAGCGTATGCGCCAATTGCGTCCACATTTTCTTCGATTTCGCCGGCACATTCATTGCGAGCAGGCGTTCGCCAAATTTATAGTTGCGGGCGGTGACCTCGACTGCCGCTGTTTCTCCTTCGGAACCGCGGTCGTCCGCCTTGGCCAAGGCTACGGCGGATGGGCCGCCCGCGGCTACAGCCCCTGTTTCCCAAGCGCGCCAGAGATTTTCAGCTGTGCGGTTACCGATTCCAGGAAGCAATTTCACCATGCGATGAAAGGCGACTTCATCGCGCGGATTGGCGACGAAGCGGATGAAAGATGTCACGTCTTTGATGTGCGCTTGTTCGAAGAAGCGGATACCGCTGGTGATTTGGTACGGAATGCCTCGGCGCGAGAGCTCCAGTTGCAGTTCGAGCGCGTGATAATGCGCGCGGTAAAGCACGGCGATGTCGTTCAAATCGATGTTTTCATCGCGCAACTCGAGAATCCGCTGGGCAACAAATTGCGCCTGTTCGGAGCTATCATTGAGTGCGACTAATGCCGGCCTGAGCGTCTTTGATTCGCGGGTTGCGCTTAAGTGTTTTCGAAATTGGCGGACATTTGCCGCAATCGCCGCGTTCGCCACCCCGAGAATTTCCGGCACACTGCGGTAGTTCATTTCGATCTTGAACACCTGCGCATCCGGATAGCGCTTCGGAAATTCGAGAATATTTTGAAAGTTGGCCCCACGCCACGAGTAGATCGATTGCGCATCGTCGCCGACTACCATCAGGTTGCGATGGTCGTGCGCGAGCAGGTCCACAAGGTCAGCCTGGATTTTGTTCGTGTCCTGGTATTCGTCGACCAGGATGAATTGAAACTGGCGGCGATAAATTTCCGCGATGCGCTCGTTCTGCTGAATCATCAACAACGTCTTTTGCAGGAGGTCGTCGAAATCCACCGAGTTCGTGGCCTTCTTCTTTTTTTCGTATCGCTCCCGAACGTCCTGGATTTTGCCGAGCAACGGCAGGAAGTACGGAAACTTTTCCGCGAGCAAAGCTTCCATTGGCATCTCTGTGTTCACGACGAAACTGAAAATTTCCGCGAGCACATCACCTTTTGGAAACCGGATTTCCTTTGGATCGATTCCTGCGCTCGTCACCACCGTATTGATCAAATCCTTTTGATCTTCACGATCCATGATGGTGAAGCCGTTCGAGTAACCGAGCGCAGCGCCGTGCCTGCGCAAGATTCGATTCCCGACTGAATGGAACGTCCCGCCCCAGAGCCCGCTCGCGTCAACCGGCAGCAGGTTAGCGACGCGATTCAGCATTTCGCGGGCGGCTTTGTTGGTGAACGTGAGCAACAGAATATTTCGAGGATCGATCCCGTTCTCGAGCAGGTAGGCCACGCGATACGTGAGGGTGCGTGTCTTCCCCGAGCCCGCGCCGGCGATCACAAGGATTGGGCCCGGCGGAGCGGTCACTGCGGCAAGCTGCTGTTCGTTCAGTTCAGCAGCGTAATCAATGTGGACTGACGTGGATACCGGCGCGCGTTGCAGCGTGTATTGGCGAGACATGTGCTAGTTGCCCATTCGGATTTGGATTGGCGGATGCAAAGAACTGCAGCAATCAGACGTTCGCAAATCACGTCTGTGACTATGGGAGAATTGCCGTACACACCGGTGCATTCCAGTGCAAGACGTCGAAAAAATTTGGGATCGCCCGAAATGGGCGATCCCAAACGCTTTTTCGTGGCGCTGTTGTGGGCGCTACGCTGGCCGTGTGATTACCGCTACTGGCAACCAGGCAACTTGAAGCTGCCGATTCGCGTTTGCCAACCTGCCGTTGATGACTGCTGACCCGCCAACGTGTAGTACTCGTCCACGTACCAGAACGTGCAATCGTCGGTCGGATCGACCGTTATATCCGTGTAGTCTCCCCATCGTGAGTTCGTTGTCCTTTGTACGCCGGTGCCATCGACGATCGTGCCTTCACCGAGAGTCATTTGGCCTAAGGGATCGCCCGCGAGTCGGCCGGTGTACCGAATGCCCGGATATACGGTCGTCCCATTCACTACGCTGTATCCTAAGGCCATGTTCCCTTTCTTATCCATGGCGACGCTTCCCATCCAGCGATGAACACCATCGCCGGGGTCGTACGTTCCCTGCTGGTAAAGGCTGTAGACCCCATTCCCATCACGCCGGACCTCGTACCAGCGTGCTCCGGCGACACCGGGAGTCGCTTCAACCGACTGGTTGGTCACCAGGCTCTCGTAGGTTTTAAAGTTCCGGTAAGCTAGCCGAAAGGTGGGCCGCTGCCGGTAGGACAAGATGTCCAAAAACTGAGCAGGGTTTGTAATGCCAGGCTGTGGCAGGCAGTCGCGTGAGTCCGGTCCGCATGGAAAGATCGAGTCGAACGGCGCCGTGGGAAGTTGAGTGTTCAACTGCAAAGACGCGATGGGCGTCGATCGCCATTTAATTGTTAGATCAAAAATGTTGATAGCATCGAAAGTCGCGCCGTAATCGGCAGTGTCGTCCTGTGTTCCGATGATCGGAATTGCCGTGTCTGTTTTCGGCTTCTGTTTACCGTCGACGTCTGCCGGCAGCAGACCGTCTCCAACCAGTGGCAGCAAGTCTGGATCGTTTCCATCGATAAAGAACCTCACGCTTCGCGCGTTCGGATCTCCGTCCGTCATCTTGTTTTTCTCAAGCGCATACACGCCGATGCCGTACTCAATAGTCGGTCCGAACTCACGTGTTGTGATCACATAGGAGTCCGTCCAGTTACCGTACTTCGGATAGTCCGGGAAGTTGGGTCCGGTCGAAAACGCGTAGCGGTAGTAGGAGCCGGTCGGATCGCTGGTAGTCGAGATCGCAACGCAATTCCAGAACTCCGGACCAGAGTTTGACGGTGTAAACTGCGACAGCAACCAGCGATCCTTGAACTGATCGTACAGAACAACCGGATCGCCCGCGTTTAGACTGCAATTCGCAATCGGAAATCCTGCAAAAAGCGAACCAGTATCAAACGGTCCCGCGAGCAGGTTGCCCGCCTTGTCATACACAGCAAAAAGGAGATTGATCATCTCCACAAAATTGTTTGGGCCTACTTCGCCGTTCGGGTCCGGTGGATTCACCCGGCCTCCGAAGCGGTTAAAATTGTCTTGATTTGATAAACCCTCGAAGGTCAGCAGCGGAGCAGGGATGGTTGGCGTTGGGTACAAGAGCTGCAACGCGCCATCGAGACCTCGAGCTTTCGCTCGGTGAGCGGCGGGGCCCTCAGATTCTGGTCGGATTTCCAGCATCGTGCCGGCTAGGTACGCCCGAGGCCTCGCGATTGGCTTTAAAGTTCGCACCGCAGGTGAGACGTCAAAAGCCACCGCTTTGGAGAATGTTGGAGTTAACGGATGCATGCGCGGTCGCGGCTGAGCAACGGCGGGTGGCGAAACCGACAGGAACACCAATGCTACCGCGGTTAGCACAAGCACGATGGCAGCCAGAATGCGCACGTGCGTGAATGCACGACTTCTACTGAGTTGATGGAGTGTTTTCATATGTTTTTAGTTGAAGTTGGAGTTGCTTATCTCTGCAGTCTCCAGGTAAAATGCAGTGTGGCGCCCTACAAAAAATTGGGTCAAGCCTTTTAGTCTTACATTCTTGTAATGGAGAGACGTTCTTGATGCTGGCACAGAGCACCAGTAGACATTGCTTGAGCGATCAAAAGTTAAACCCGATCGCTGCTCTGGTTGATTCGTTAGGCTACGCTTTTAAGTAGCTTCGACCGTGGCTGCCTGGTGAGCAGGTTCCATCCATTTCCCATGCTCGCGAATCAAATCTTTAAGTCGATCGACGGCTTCTGCTTCGGGAATGTTGAATTTCACTGCGGTCTTACCGACATAGAGGTTCACTTTGCCTGGTGCGCCTCCGACGTAGCCGAAGTCCGCATCAGCCATTTCACCGGGGCCGTTCACGATGCATCCCATGATCGCGATCTTAACGCCTTTCAGGTGCAAGGTAGCTGCTTTAATTTTGGCTGTCGTGGTTTGCAGATTGAACAGTGTTCGTCCGCAGGACGGGCACGCGACATAATCAGTCTTGAAGATGCGCGAGCCGGCCGCCTGTAAAATGTTGTACGACAAACGGAGTGCTTGCCCCGGCGCCTCCTCGCCTTGCACTAAAATCGCGTCGCCGATCCCATCGCATAGCAGCGAACCGATATTGGTGGAAGCGGGGAGAAGGGTCGTTAGAAAATCTGTAGGGCGTTTCGGTGAAACGCCATCGCTTTGGTTGGCGTCTGACACAGACGCCCTACAATTCAAAGTGTCCTTCAGTAAAATTGGATGGCGCGCCTGCAACTTCGCCGCCAGCAAACGGAATGCTGCGATTACTGCAAGATCGATTTCGTCCGTCACGGTGACAAACTGCGGACTTCGCTGCGCGTTAAGCTTCGCAATCGCCGCGTCATCTCGTGGATCGATTTCGTTTACATTCGCATCTTCATAAACGATCTCGGGCTTGTAATCGCCCATTCGCTCGATCTTGTGCGCGATCTTGTCGAAGCTCGCCTGCCGCACCACGACGCGAATTAATTCGTCGCCGCCGAGTTTCACTCCGTCGCGCTCGATCTTCTCCGTCGCCCGCCGCTGATAGGAGAATGGATCAAATGACAATTCAACGTTCGATGCTCGATGTTCGGCGTTGGATGTGTTGCGAATATTCTCGATGAGCGCTTTCGCCACCGGAATTTCGTGAGGACTATCTTCAGTGAGCGATACGCGGATCGTATCGCCAATTCCATCGGCCAGCAGTGACCCGATTCCGATCGAGCTTTTGATGCGCGCATCTTCGCCTTCGCCGGCCTCGGTTACTCCGAGATGCAGCGGATAATTCCAGTCCGGCCCGAGTTCGTTCAATCGCGCCACAAGCAGTCGATAGGCAGCAATCATCACCTTCGGATTGCTGGCCTTCATCGAGAAAACGAAATCGTGATAGTCGAGCTCGCGGGCGATCCTCGCGAACTCGAGCGCGCTCTCCACCATGCCCAGCGGTGTATCGCCGTAGCGATTCAGGATGCGATCCGAAAGCGACCCATGATTTGTGCCAATGCGCATGGCGATTCCGCGCGTCTTGCACAACTCAACAAGCGGCGAAAACCGCTCGCGGATCCGATTTAACTCCGCTGCGTATTGTTCGTCAGTGTATTCGCGGATCACGAATTTTTTCGAATCCGCGTAGTTACCGGGATTGACGCGGACTTTCTCCACCCATTTGGCCGCCTCCATGGCTGCGTCGGGTTTGAAATGGATATCGGCGACGATCGGCACGTCGTAGCCGCGTTCACGCAAGCCTTTGACAATGTGCTCGAGATTGCGCGAATCCTTTACCGTAGGTGCGGTGATCCGGACAATTTCGCAGCCGGCGTGCGCGAGCTCCATCGATTGCTGGATCGACGCTTCGGTGTCCATCGTGTCGCAGGTGATCATCGACTGGACGCGGATGGGGTTCTCTCCGCCGATGCCGACGTTTCCAACCTTCACCTCGCGCGTGGCGCGACGATGGTACTGAAGAGGATTACTGCAATAGCTCACAAGAACCAAATGTACGAAGACTCGAGCAACCTCGCAATCGCGCTGGCGACCTATGGCGTTTGCGAGTTTTTTCCCGGCGTCTGGGCTTCGAACTGGTCGAGCTTTTTTCGGACGAACGGCAAATCCTGCACATCGAAGAACGTGATGTAGAGCATGTAACCGATAATCACCACCGCACAGCTGGTCTGAATTACCTCGAGCACGCGCATGTTCACGGGTTTGCGCCGGACCGATTCGATAAGCGCCAGCACGATGTGGCCTCCATCAAGCACCGGAATGGGAAGCAAATTCAGGATCGCCAGGTTCACGTTGAGAATCACGCTGAACCACAGCGCCAGTTGCCAGCCGCGTTCGCTTTGGAAAAGAAGATAATAGATACGGCCGATTCCGACCGGTCCGCTTAAGTGTTGCAACTTTACGTCCGACTTCGGAGACGCGACGGCGCCGATAGTTTTCAAAGTGCTGGTGACGCTGTTGTAAACCTGTTCGATAGGATTTGGATGCTGGATCGACACAACCCCGCTCGTATCCCATTGAACTCCGATTCGCGGCTTCATTTCGCCAGCGGTCGGCAGGAGGGTTGGTTTCACTGGAACATCCAGCTTCGAACCGCTGCGCTCGACGTGCAGCACGAGCTCTTCATTTGGATGTTTGCTGATGTATTCCAGCAACGCGATGGGATTGTAGATTGGCGTTTGGTTAAACCCGCGAATGATGTCTGCGGGACGAAGTCCAGCTGCCGCTGCCGGGCTTTTTGCTTCGACTTTCTCGATGATCGGCGTTTCTGCCGGGTAGATCAGCAACTGCCGCACACTTTTCCTGCGCCAACCGCGCGTCTCGGCTTTGTACGGTTCAACTGATACCGTTTGCACCTTGCCATCTCGCTCGTATTTCACCGAAATTTTGTCGCCCTCGCTCCGCACCACATCCCAGCTGATGCTGTCGTTCATTCCCATGAAACGTCTGACCGATTTGCCATCCACAGACAAAATTTTGTCGCCCGGTTGCAAGCCGGCCTTTTCCGCTGGCGAACCCGGCATGACGTAGCCAATTACAGTTGTCGAATCGCCTTCGCTCACCGGATGGCCAACGGCCCAAACGATTCCGGCAAAAAACAACGCTAGCAGCAAGCTGAACACCGGCCCGGCGACCGCTACAATGATTTTGTCCAGCGCCGAAATTCTCGGCAGGTTCGCCCGGTCAAGGTCGGCTTTGCCCTCGATGATATCCATCGGCGCAAGTTGCGGCAGTGCAACAAAACCTCCGAATGGCAGTGATCCGAGCGAGTATTGGACGCCGTTAATTGTCTTCTTCCAAAGCGGTTTGCCAAACCAGACGCCGAACTTCTCGATGTAGAGACCTCGCCACCGCGCCGCGAGAAAATGCCCAAGCTCGTGCACCACGATGAGCAGGTTAAACAGGATGAGAACCTCGAGCAGGATGAAGATGACGCGAGCGATATTCAAAATCATGTAGTCAGCCGGTGATCAGTGAATCGTTGGACACGCCATGCTCTCTGCCGTTGTAAATCTCTTAACGTTCTGCCGATTCAACGCATCCCTGCGCTTGCGCTCGCGCCCACTGATCGGCTCCCAATATTGCATCGAGATCGGCGTGCGCAACGTGCGGATGTTGATCCATCACATCTTCTACAATCTTCCAGATTTCCGGAAACCGCACTTTACGATCTAAAAACGCCGCAACCGCGATTTCGTTCGCGGCGTTCATCACCGCTGGCAATGTGCCGCCGATTTCGCCTGCGCGGCGTGCCAGATTCAATGCGGGAAAGTCGTCGTAGCGCGGAATAGAAAATTCCAGCTTCGACAGCTTTGCGAAATCGAGAGGTGGCAAGGAGTTCGCGACACGATCCGGCCATGTCACGGCGTATTGAATTGGAAAACACATGTCCGAATAACTGAGTTGGGCAAGCGTGGAACCGTCTGTGAATTCGACCATTGAATGCACGATGCTTTGTGGATGGATTACGACCTCGACCCGCTTCATCTCCACGCCAAAAAGCCAGTGCGCCTCGATCATCTCCAGGCCCTTGTTGAACAACGTCGCAGAATCGATGGTGATCTTCGGTCCCATATTCCAAGTGGGATGTTTTAACGCCTGCTCAGGAGTGATCGAATCAAATGCTGTTCGCGGCGTTTCGCGGAACGGGCCGCCCGACGCGGTAAGGATGATTCGGCGAACGTCTGTTGGAGACGCGACGCCCTCGTCGCGCGTGGCCCCACCGCGGCCCGCTTCCAAGCACTGAAAGATGGCATTATGCTCAGAGTCGACCGGCAAGATCTGCACCCTCGTGTCCTGCGCTTCGCGCATCACGATCTCACCGGCCATTACCAAAATTTCCTTGCTCGCCACGGCGAGATCCTTGCCCGCTTTGATTGCCGCCAGCGCGGGCCGCAAACCGCCTGTGCCGACGATTGCCACCAGAACCATGTCCGCATTGGTTAGGCAGGCGATCTCGAGCAAACCCGACTCGCCCGAATAAATTTTCGGCTCGTACTTGAGTGCTCTTCCAAGCACATCGATTTGAGTTTCATCAACGAGGCAAAGCGATTCCGGCCGGACTTCATTCGCAGCGGCAGCGAGCTTTTGTACATTGCTTTTCGCAGCGAGCCCAACAATCTCCATCCGCTCCGGAATGTCCCGCGCGACTTTCAACGCGCTCTCGCCGATCGATCCAGTCGCGCCCAGAACAACGACACGTTTACGATTCATTTGGACAAGACATCACACAAGGTTCACAACGGCACACGACGGGTAAAGAAGGTTCTTTTTGGAAGCTTTGCGCCCCTTACTGTCCCTTGCGAAAAACAGAATTGCTTACGGCACTCGAATAACCAGTCGCATGTAGAAGAACAGCAGCGGCGCGGTGAAAAGCAGACTGTCCAACAGATCGAGCGCTCCGCCAATTCCTGGGAGCAGATTCCCGGAGTCCTTAACGCCGGTGCTGCGTTTGATAATGGACTCGGCTAAATCGCCGAGGATTGCGGCAATTCCTAGAAGCAAGCCGAGCACTGTCGCATGCGTCCAGTTGAGCATGGACAAATGGCCTGGCATGAGCTTGTAAAGCCCGAGGCTGCAAAGCAACGCGAACATGATAGCGCCGAAAAAACCTTCCCAGGTTTTCTTCCCGCTGATGTGCGGCACCATTAAGTGCCGCCCAATCACACTCCCAGTCAGATACGCGCCCATGTCGGAGAATTTGGTGACTGCAATCAGGTACAAGACGTAGAACTGGCCGGTAAGCTGACCGCTGACGGAACGCGGAGTGAGATACACAATTTTGGTGATGAAATTGTAAAGCCAAAGCACGTAGAGCAGGCCGAACAAAGTGTAAGCCATCGTCTGCAACGGCTCGTCATTTCGCAGGCGCGTAAACATTTGCCGTCCGAATACCGTCAGCAGAAAGAAAAGCAGGACAGCGACTTCGAAATCATAGGAGCCTGCCGGTCCGATTTTGGAGAAATAATAGAAACTCCCGGCAAGCATCACCGCTCCACAGATCATTGCCGTGATTTTGAAATTCGGCAGGCCCTTGTGGTCGAGCATTCGATAAAACTCCCAAAGCCCGATCATTCCGCACACGCTGATCAAGAGCCAGAACAGGATCTCATAACCGGAGAACATGATCAGCAAGGCGCCTGTCCATAAGGCGACGGTGCTGGTGAATCGCAGAATGAACGTGGAACGCGGCGTGAGTACACTCGGCCCGGTTTGCTCCAGCGTTGCAGGCATGGCTCTGCATCATCCCGAAGGAAGGGGCACTGTGCAAGAAGGGAGCGAATCTGTGTCGCGACGAAATGCGCGACGCTCCCGGAGTTGTTATCGCCGGCGAAGTGTGTCGCCGAGCCTCAGCACGCCCACAGCCAAGACCGCCGATCGCGCCGGGTGGTTAGAAGTCGGGCACAACTTAGAATCAGCAGTGCGCAGTTAGGTAAGTGATGCAGACAATCCTCTCTGCACGCCTTGGCCACGCAGGCAGGGTCACCTGCCTCACGAATGTTCCGCGTATCGCTCCAACTTTTGCGCCAGATCAGGAGGAACGTGCGCGACGATCAAAGCATCATTCTCTTCATATCGCAGTTCGAGAACGTGGCCGACCCGATGGATCTCTGCGAGCAATGCACTTTCATTTGCCGGAATACGAAACCGGGAACGCAATCGCCATGAACTGAGCGCTCCCTCGAGAGCATGCACGAGTTGGTTTACTCCTTCGCCGGTGCGCGCGGAAATCGCCACGCTGGCGGGAAATCGCTTGAGGTACGAAACGACGACTTCGCGATTCGATAGCTTATCGATCTTGTTAAAGACGATCAGCGTTTGCTTCCCATAAGCGTCGAGTTCTTTGATAACTCGATCGACCGCTTCCATCTGCTCGTCCACCCGCGGGTGACTCAGATCAACAATGTGAATGAGCAAGTCCGCTTCGCTGACTTCTTCCAGTGTCGCTTTGAAGGACTCAATCAGCGTGTGCGGAAGCTTGCGCAGGAAGCCAACAGTATCCGTGAGAAGTACCCGCTGCTTGTTAGGCAAAGCAAAGCTGCGCGTCGTGGGATCAAGCGTGGCAAAAAGTTTGTTCTCCGCTACCACATCGGCGCCAGTAAGAAGATTTAGCAAAGTCGATTTCCCCGCGTTGGTATAACCGACTACCGCTGCTACTGGCCACTGATGGCGTTTTCGTCCCTGTCGCTGAATCGCTCGTGTCTTCCGCACCGCTTGCAGTTCGCGCTCGAGGCGCGCGATTCGTTCCTGAACTCGCCGGCGGTCAACTTCCAATTGCGTTTCACCCGGACCCCGTGTGCCAATGCCACCTGTCTGCCGTGAGAGGTGATGCCACATCCGGGTCAGGCGCGGCAAAAGATATTGCAACTGCGCAAGCTCGATCTGCAAGCGGCCCTCGCGGCTGCGTGCCCGTTGCGCGAAAATATCGAGGATCAATTGCGTCCGGTCGAGCACCTTCCGCGCGAATAGATTTTCCAGATTCCGTCCCTGGGCAGGCGAAAGTTCATCATCGAAAATCACCGAGGTGACGTGTTGATCCTGACACGATTCCTTGATCGACTCGGCCTTGCCCCGGCCGATGTAGTAGGGTGCGGTCGGCTTCTGCAATTTTTGCGTCACCGTATCAACGACCTCTGCCCCTGCCGAGTTCGCCAATTCGCGCAATTCATCGAGGGAATCGTGTAAGTCCCACTTCGAAACACCTTGCTTTTCCAGCCCAATCAGCAGCGCGCGTTCCCGTGACTTTCGCGGACCCGTTTCAATCATCTCTTCGTTCCGGCCTCCGACAGAATTCGGAGCGAGATCCATTTCACAGCTTCATTGTGAGTAAGAGACGACAGGTTCAGCGGCGAAAAATTAGTTTGCCTCCGAAACCAGGTCAACTGCCTTTTGGCGTAGCGGCGCGTGGCCTGTTGAACCTCCGCAACACACTGCGGGAGCGGCTTTTTTCCAGCGAGCAGCTCACGAATTTGGCGCAGGCCGATCATCTGTGAAGCAGTCGCACTTATTTCCGTAGCAGTGCGCACCTCTTCGATCACGCCGCGTTCAAACATCATTTCCACTCGTTGATTGATTCGTTCGTAGAGCTCTTCCCGGTCGCGAAAGACGAACACGCCTGTCGCCGGTGACGCAGACAATCCTGTCTGGGTTGCCTCAAGGATGCCTGCATCGCCGGTCCATTGCTCGCGCTGCGCAGACGCAGATTTTCCGCTGAGGAGGCAAATCTCCAGAGCACGAACGACGCGTCGGCGATTTTTGAGGTCGATCTTTCGCGCCGTTTCGGGATCGAGTTCGACCAGTTGCGAGCGCAAATCATCCAAACTGGCGGTATTTAATTTCTCGCGCAGGTCCGGATCAGACTCGGGTAGAGCCGCAAGTCCGTGCGTCAGCGCTTTGATGTAAAGACCGCTTCCACCGACGACGATCGCGAGCTTGCAACGCGAATTGATTTCGTCAATTGCGTGCGAGGCCAACCGCCGGCATTTTTCGGCGTTCATTTCCTCGGTCATTGACACGGTGCCGATCAGGTGATGCGGCGCTTTCGCAAGCGTTGACGCATCCGGTTTCGCGGTAAGCAGGTCGAGCCCACGATAAATTTGAAACGCGTCGGCGCTGACAATCTCCGCGTCTATCTCGCCCGCGATATCTGCCGCCAATTCGGATTTCCCGGTAGCAGTTGGTCCGACGACAAAGAACGCGCGCCTCATTTCGTTTGAGTTTTAATCTTGCTAGGCTTCTCAGAGGCGTTCAAAACTTGCTCACACATCAAGCAAACGAACTGGATTGGAGGTCACGGCAAAAAGCTTTTCTCTCGGAAATTTATTTCTCTTTTCCAGACGTTGCACTGCGAGGGCCAACCCATTCGGGAAAAACTAGAAGAGGTAAAATAAACATGAACCCCAAAAATCGTATTCACATTGTAATCGGAATTATCTGGATTGGGCTTTTGCGGAAGCGCGCAGGCGGTTGTCCCGCCGCCTGAC
>JBJMXF010000241.1:0-4280 GCA_045809725.1 Candidatus Udaeobacter sp.
GCGGAATCGTCTTTTTGAAATCCGGCCTGGTAACACGTTTCGCCGCGATAGCGCAGCGGGTGATTCATATATATCAACACGTCGCGGTTCACAGAACGCTCGGGGTCGACCAAAGTCACTTTGCTTGAGAAATCCTTCGGAATTTCGGTGCCGACATATTTGTCGTGCGTGAACTTTTGCAAGGTGACGCTGTAAGGCTTGTAATAGCGTACCGGTCGCAACATGATCCTCCAAGTGCGCCCGCCGCACGAAAATGTCTGCGGGGCACCGAGCGCATCCGAAACCAGCCACGTGCCTAACGAACCGCCCTCCTTCGGCAGAATCTCGATCGCTGCGCTCGGAACATCGCGTTCATCGGAAGCGGTCGCGCGCGTCACAGGCTCGACCGCGATCATTGCACCGGGTCCTTGATTCGCGATCGGTTGCGCGCCTTCTCCTGCCTGGCTCAACATTTTTAATCGCGAATTTTCATAAAAATTTCTAACTGCAATCCTGAAAGGCAAGCTCCAGTGGTCGATCACCTGGTTATGCCGTAGCACGGTGTCAGGGATTGCGGTCACCTGATCGAGGTCATTGTCGCTCGTGTCGATCACGGCCAATTCTGTCTGGCGCATGTCGTCGGAATAATTTTTCGTGTCGCCATTTGCCAACTGCATATGACTCTCCACCGCGAACAGATCGGTGAACAAACCTCCAGCGAGCATGATGATTAAGCCGGCGTGCGTGAGATGAATCCCCAACTTCCGCCAGTTCCAGCGAAAACGTTTCAGGTGAGCGGCGATTAGGTTGATCAACAACACAGCGCCGATGAGATGGCCGCCCGGAAAAATAGGGATCTGGAATCCGCGCGCGTCCGGTGGCCACCACACAAACATGCTTTGGAAATAACGCTGCTGCGCTTCGTGTATGCCGAGGTGGACCTGTGCCAGCGTGCCGGCAAAGATCAGCGCCATGCCAGCCGCAAGACACACGATCGTCAGCTTCAGCGATGTAAAGATGTCGACGATTTGGCGCAGCATGTTTTCTAAAATCGAACGGATTCGATGAATTTCACGAAATTCGGTTTCTCTTTTTCAATTGCCGCGGTTGGTCCCGTTGCTTTGAAAAACCAGACACGTCCGTCGCGTCGCGTCCAAGCGGCAATGGTGCGCGTTTTGTTACCAGTAATGTCGGTGGTGGAGAATGTCGTGTCGCCAGATTTGAGGGGAGCCACTTGCGAAGTCACGGCGTTCGGATCGACGGGAGATAGACCCATTTGGCCACGCCACCGGTTGATGTTATCGGCATCGCTCCCTCCATCCCCGGGAAACGTCACAACGGAGATGTCGATGTTACCCCCTTCATCTGCCGCAGCACTGAAGCTGGCATAGCGCATCGATGTAGGCGGAACTTCTTTCCAGCCTTCGGGCGTTGCCCATTTAATCGGCGGCGCGCTCGTCGTCTGTGGCGGCGCCGCTGCCATTTCCGTGGGTCCTGTTTGAGTCTGTGAATCGCAAACTCCTGCGACCCATTTGATGAAGTCGCCTTTTTGCGCCTCGGCCAGATCGGCGTTGCCGCGCATTTTGAAAAAGAGCGTTGCGTTAGCGGTGGTTACCATTGCGGCAATGATTCTCCCATCTCTTGCCGGGTCGGCGTTGTCGGGAAGTCCTGTGAGATCGACGATCGTCACGTCGCCTAACGAGGTGTGCAGTCGCTGCGCCATTTCGCCGAGTTTCTGTTCGGTGATTGGCGGTTGATTGAGTTGACCCAGCCAGCGATTCACATTCTCGACGACATTCCCCGCAGCGGCGCCCAGACTCACAAATGAAACGTCCGCGACTGCGCCGTTATCGCCTTTGACTAGAAAACTTGCCTGCCGCATTTGCGAGAGCGGCTGTGCTTCCCAATTCGGCGGTGTCGTCACCGCTGTTTCCGCCGGCGGCGCCAAGCCGGCTGGCATCCGAGGCGCGGCTGTGTTTGTCGGCATCGCGTCTTGTTGCTGAGGCGCGGCTTGTTCCAGCGGCGCCTTGGAAACGCGGTACACCTTAATCTCTGAGTTTTTGTTGCAGCTAACGAGCAACGCAGCGGACAAGGCCAGATAAACGATAAAATGTTTTCTATTTCGCATGACCCAAAAAGTGCCCGATGCGTAGCATCTTAACTCATTACGTTGATTCAGTTCGAATAAGAGCGGAAAAATAATCGAATAGCCGTCATAGGAAACGGGATTTCATTCGAATAGTAATTGACACCAGGCGTCGCGTGCCAGCCGCCTCAAGGAACTTGCGGTCCGCCGGTATGGCACGTTGTGCAGGAGAACTCGGAGAATTCTGAATCGATGTGGAAAAATGTGTAGCCGTCGGCGTTTAATTTCTTGAGCTGCTCGCCGTTGCCCTGCGCCAGGATGAGGTGACACGAGTTGCAGTCACTCGCTGCGATCGTCTTTGTGCCATCGGCAGTCTTGTGATTGCCATCATGACAACGGAAACAGCCATTCCAGTCTTTGTGACCAATGTTGTTGGGATGGGTGCGCCAGTCGGTCTTCATTTCGGGGAAGAAATTCTGACGATAGATTGTCTGCGCTTCCGCAATGAGCGGATCGGCTTGCGCAGGATCCGGATACGACGTGTGCAGTGAAGTGGCGATCGCCTGTAACGCTTGCGGTTCGGATGTGTAACGCTGCGTCAGTGCGGCGACAACTTTTGCTTTTGCGAACGGAATCTTCGGGTCGATTCGGCCGGCGGCCAATGCAACGTCCACGGCGTCGTTCGGCGGCATGACATTATGAGCCGGCCGGCTATGACAATCCAGGCAATCCATGCGGTGTACTACGTGTTGCGACGGCTCGTCTTTGAAATCGTCTGTGCGATATTCGGTGCTCTGACCCTGGGCATTAGTTAAGCGCACCCACGGGATCGTTTCGGCATCCTTACCAGTCGTAATGTATTCGACCTTGTTAGCGATATTCATGTGCCAATGAATACCGCCCACAGGACCGCGCGATAGTTCGCCGCCGCCGACGTTCAATAACAAGCGCACGGCGAATGGTGTGTTCGCCTCATCCGAGAGGTAATGTTGATACGTGCGATCGACCGTGCCGACATAACGGTTCGGCCAATGGCATTCCAAACAGATCTCCTGTTCCGGCCGGGTCTCGGCCGTAATATGAATCGGACGATCGAAATCGCCGAGCGCTGTATGGTAAAGCTGTTTTACGCCATTGAGCTTGGTCTTGAAGTAAGCGGCGGCGCCGGGACCAACATGGCATTCGACACAAGCCACCTGCGCGTGCGCAGTGTGTTGGGCGGCGATAAACTGTGGCTCCATTGGCACATGACAGCGCTTACCACAAAAATCGACCGACTCGGTGTATTGATAAGTTTCGTAACTGCCTAGCGCAGTTAGAAAAAGAAACCCAACGGCGCCAAAAGCGAAAACCGCGAGAATCCGTCGGTCGCGTTTACGTGACAAGTCGATCCGCAGAATCCGCTGTTTCTCTTCAACCGCTGCACGACTCTCCTCAAACTTGTGCAGGATTGCGCCCACAAGCGTGAGCGCCACGCCGAGAAGGAAAAAAATTGGCGCGACCACATACGCGAGGATTCCAACATACGGATTCTGAATGGGAGCGAACAAATCGATCGCGAAGAGAAACACGAAAGCGAATAGCGCCGAGGCCGCCAGCACAATGCCCGCCCAACTGAGCCAGTTCTGAAAATGACGGCGAAACGATCGAGCCGGTGGACTTATGGCCTCAGGCATCGTGGCAATTTATTTAGGCGGGGTGGAAGCGCAGACATGGCAATGCTGCGATGGACGTGCTTAGAACCTGATCTGCAAGCTCGAAAATAGTGAGTGCGCCTGGTAATTGTTATGGCCGCCGGAAGTGACGTCCCTGTAGTTAAAGTACCCGTACTTCAGCAGCAGGCGCATGTTCTTGCTTATTTTGCGCGTCACAGTTGCTGAGACCGCGTGCTCCGTCGCGCCCATTCCGTAGGGCACAGCGACGGCTGCGTTTTTAAAATAGTCATTGGCGCAGTAGAAGTAGTAGTCCGCGTAGAAGTCCGTTTTATCGTCGATGATGTAGCCAAAGCCGCTGGTTACAGTCCAATAATCGTTTCTAAAATTCACGACCGTCGGACTGGTCAGCGGATCCAGATCGATGTTATTGGCCGGCGTGTTTGTTTGGTTCAGCACGTACGAGAAATTCGCCTGCAAGAAAAATCGCGGCAGAGGATTCCAATTCAGTGACTCGCTGATCACGTTCTTCTTGATTTCGCCACTTTGCAGTTCCGCCAGCA
>JBJMXF010000242.1:0-13314 GCA_045809725.1 Candidatus Udaeobacter sp.
ACTCCAACGGCATCTCCGACGCCTGCTTCAACGCCAACTGCGACTGCGACAGCTACGTTTACCCCCACGGCTACGGCGACGGCAACAGCAACAGCTACTGCTACAGCTACGGCTACTTTCACACCTACGCCTACGCCTACGCCGACGGCAAGTTGCAGCTACATATACACCACTGGCACGGCCACATTTGTGCCGGGCGTTGTTAGCCTTGGTATAGACTGTGACGACTGTGGTATTCCCATCGCGCTGCCGTTCCCTGTCACCATTTACAAACAGACCTTCACCTCCGCTATCGTGGGATCGAACGGCGTGTTATCGTTCGGTACGGCCTACGACTTTGCCGCTACCTGCATGCCGGTGGACTCTGCCACTTATTCAATCGCACCTTACTGGGTAGATCAGCGTCCCGTCACTTCTACTTGCCCGACTTGTGGCGTGTTCACTGCCATTACAGGCACTGCGCCTAATCGCGCATTCGTTGTAGAATGGCGGAATGCCTACTACCCCGGCAATGCCACTCCAAACCTGGATTACGAGATAGTCTTGCACGAGAGTCCACCATCGGCGGGGCGCTTTGACGTAGCCTACCAATTGGTAACCAGTCACGCTGGGGGCACTGACAGTTCACTTACGGTAGGCGTGCAACAGAACCCGACCAGTTTCACCGAGGTAGGCTGTGATCCGATCGGCGCCAATCCCCCTGACCGTGTAGCGTCCGGTGCGTACTTCATCTACACACTCACTGAGTGTCCAACGCCCACCGCGACACCTACCGCGACTCCTACCGCAACGGCAACGGCGACGTGCACTCCTCCCTATACATACACCATAGGCGCAGGCGCGTTTGTTTCAGGCACCAGTAATCTCGGGATGAATTGCGACGACTGCGGTCTCGGCATACCCCTGCCGTTCCCGGTCACCTTGTACGGGCAGAGCTTTACTTCTGCAACCGTAGGCTCTAATGGCATGCTGGCCTTCGGCACTGCCTTGACCAATTCTGGCATCACCTGCTTGCCGGAATCGCAGGCCACCTACTCGATAGGTCCTTACTGGGTAGATCAGAATCCTCTCACGAGCGAATGTCCCACCTGCGGAGCGTTCAGCGCCATAACGGGCGCTTCGCCTAACCGAATATTCTATATCGAATGGCGCAATGCCTATTACCCCGGCAATCCCACTCCGAACCTTGACTACGAGGTCATTCTGTATGAGACGCCTCCTTCCCCAGGACGTTACGACGTAGCCTACCAACTGGTGACCACCCACACAGGAGGCACTCCAAATGCTCTCACAGTGGGCGTACAACAGAACACAACTAATTTCACCGAGGTAGGATGTGATCCTTCAGGCACCAATCCACCTGGTGGTGTAGTGTCAGGTGCTTACTTTATCTACATGCCGGGTGCGTGCGCCACCCCCACGCCCACACCGACAGCAACGGCCACCTTCACATTGACGCCTACTCCTACAGCTACTCACACGGTTACGCCGACCGCGACTGCCACGTTTACGCCTACGCCATCAGCGACAGCGACGGTGCCTGCAACGCCGACAGCTACGGCCAGCTTTACCCCGACGCCTACCGCTACGGCGACGTTGACGCCTACCGCTACTGCCACTGCGATGGCTACGGCCACATTTACGCCCACACCGTCGGCAACAGCTACTAACACCCCCACCCCAACGGCTACTGCTACATTCACTGCGACGCCGACAGCGACTGCCACGTTTACGCCTACGCCGTCAGCGACTGCGACGGTGTCTGCGACTCCGACCGCTACCGCGAGCTTTACCGCAACGCCTACCGCTACGGCGACGTTTACGCCAACACCTACTGCCACTGCAGTCGCTACGGCCACATTTACGCCGACACCGACTCCGGCAGCCACTGCGACCGCAACGGCAACGGCAACGGCAACGGCGACATTTACGCCGACGGCTACATCAACAGCTACTCACACGCCGACACCTACCACAACAGCCACGGCCACGTTTACGCCTACAGCAACCGCAACAGCAACAGCAACAGCTACTCACACCCCGACACCTACGCCGACCGCTACGTTTACTCCGACTTCGACGGCAACGGCGACTGCAACCGGTACATTTACACCCACCCCAACAGTCACTCACACCCCGACGGCTACCCCGACAGCCACATTAACTCCGACCCCGACAGCTACTGCGACGGCAACGGTGACATTTACACCGATGTCTACACCAACAGCGACTCACACTCCAACGCTTACTCCGACAGCCACGGCTACTGCTACCGCGACGTCCACCCCTAAGCCAACGCCGACGGCCACAGCAACTGCTACGCCCACCGCGACTGTACCTCCGACTCCAACTCCGACAGCAACGGCAACGCCGGTTGTAACGGCGACCGCGACACCGATAACTACAGCGACACCCACACCCACGTCGACACCGAGATCAACGCCTGCGCCGAGGCCTCGACCAACTGGGGCGCCTCGCCCCCGGGTGAAGACGAAGGCCAGCTGAGGGAGTTATCACTGCCCAAGCGGGCCGTGACCCGCGAACATAGACAGGGACGGCGCGAGCTCGCCGGCGAAGCTCACGCATCAGCGAGTTTAAAAGCGGCAATGCTCGCGCTATTGTGAGTGCCTTGAGCCGGAGTTAGTTATGGAGATTCATCAACTGCGTTATTTCGTGGCGGTGGCGGACGAAGGGAACTTTTCCCGTGCAGCTGCGAAGGTGCGCGTAGCTCAGCCTTCACTGAGCCAGCAGATTCGAAAGCTGGAATCGGAAATCGGTCAACGGTTGTTTGATCGTTTGCCCCGATCGGTCGTCCTGACCGAGGCGGGGCGATGTTTCCTCGACTATGCGCGACAAATTTTAGCCTCCATCGGCGATGCCCGTCGGTGCGTCGATGATCTTAAAGATGCTGTAACCGGGAAGCTCGCCGTCGGCGCAATTCCCACGATCGCTCCCTACGTGCTTCCGGAGTTGGTTAAGAAGTTCCACAAAGACTATCCCGAAGTGACCTTGGAGCTTGTGGAGGACGTGACCGATGGCATCACGCGGCGCGTGGAAACCGGAGAGCTGGATGTGGCGTTGGCATCCACTTGCCAGCCAAGTCCAAGTCTGCGACCCGAGTCGTTAGGCCACGAAGCGTTGCTCGCGTTAGTGCCGCAAGCGGACCCGCTGGCAAAGCAAAGTGTCGTAGAGCTGGACGATCTTAAATCGCGACGGTTTCTCCTCCTCCACGAGATGCACTGCCTGTCTCAGCAAGTGCATCACTTGCTCGAGTCACGTCGTCTGCGGCCGGAGATTGGGCTGGCCGGCAGCCAGCTCACGACCATTGCGCACATGGTCGCGGCTGGCATCGGCGTTTCAATCGTGCCGCACATGATGGTAAAACATCAGGAGACCCCTGGATGCGTTAGTCTGCCGTTCGCTCCGCCAGTCCCCGAGCGGGAACTTAACTTTCTTCGCAACCCGCTACGGTTCCAGAGCAAAGCGGCGGCAGCCTTCCATCGCGAGGCCGCAGCTTTATTGTCAGGCGATCATTCGCCGACAACTGACGACGTGAAAAACTAAGCTTATCTCATCGTCTCCAACGCCGTCGCTACCATCGATAACATGGGCCAAACGGCGAGGATCACGATGACGCCAAAGGCAGCGAGCTCAGGTAGATAATGAGGTTGCGCCCTGTGGACATATCGTTCCTCGAGGAAGCGTGAGATGCGCTGTCCTATGGGTATTCTAGTTTCCATGTCTTAACCGGCCACACTCCAGGAGCGGATTGAAAGACTTTATTCGTCTAGGCGCGATAGGCTTTGCCTATTCACCGGGTTCCGGGAGCTCAACCATTGTGCCCCGGCAATTTGAGGCGCCGCAATAGCACGCGAACTTCTTTTTGGCTGATTCGGTAATCGGTTCGTCGAGCTCCATGTGGTAATCATAGAGGAGTTCCTCGCCCGGGTGGATGTCTCGTAGCGAATAAATAAAGACCCGATCGTCTTCCTCGACCGTTTCGCAGTTTGGATCGCAGGAATGATTGATCCAGCGCGCGTCGTTTCCCCCAACTTCTGGATTGATTACATCGCCGTTGTCCAGACCGAAATTGAAAGTATGTGGATTGTCTTTGTCGTCGGGAGC
The DNA here is from genome assembly GCA_045809725.1 of Candidatus Udaeobacter sp. Classification (GTDB taxonomy): domain Bacteria; phylum Verrucomicrobiota; class Verrucomicrobiia; order Chthoniobacterales; family UBA10450; genus Udaeobacter. The sequence goes on from JBJMXF010000242.1 coordinate 4,126, forward strand.
GGCTTCCCAGGAGACGCGTTCACCCGTGTATTCAATGATACGCGTCCCTTTGCGAATGAACTCACAGGTGTAAACACCGCGGCCGTGCACGTCGGATTCGCGAACTTCGAGCTGCACAGCACGCCGCTGAGCTTTGGTTTTCTTTGCCATGCGCAGTCGTGGACTTATTTCTGGTTTTTTACTCGTGGGCAGCGGGATCGACCCTATTCCTCAAAAGCGGCGTTTGCAAAAGGAACAGACATTTCGGACGTTAGAGTCAAAGGCGGCGGTCCGCGTGCGGACTCCGGAAAATGTCACAATGAAACTGAAGCAATCGATCCCACTGGTTCTCGCTGTATGCCTAATCCCAGGCTCGGTGTCGGCAAATCTCGGCGCCGACAGTGAGGTGATCGAAGATGCCTACGGAACGATCGTTCAACGACGCTTGCGGGACGACGGAAAGGTAAGTGTTGTCTATACCAAGGGTCGCTATCTGTACATGGTTACCTTTGCTGACAGCCGGAGCATTACGGAAAGCTACTCCCGCGCAAACGGCACCGATCTTTCCGAAAAGGAAATTACGAAGTTCCTGAAGGCAAACTCCCGTGCGACATGGCTGCCCGTTAACAGGGGAACGGAGCGGCATTTCAAAACGAGCGACGGAAGCGCAGAGGCCACATACGGCATTCTGAACGGTCGCCCGGCGTTGACAGTGCGCGCCGTTAACCCCTGATCACCCTGAGGTGATATCAGCGGTGGTCCCTTGTCGGGGCGATTGACGAAGCAAGTTTCCGTGCGATTAATTGGCGCGGAAATTTCTCCCCTCGCAGGTCGTTCTCTCGCGAGGTGAATACAACTCGTAAGTTTTCAGGTTGAAAATAACTCCGCACACCTATGGCGGGACATAGCAAGTGGTCGAAGGTCAAACGTTTTAAGGGCGCGATCGACGCCAAACGCGGCAAGATCTTCAGCAAATTCTCCAAGGAAATCACTATCGCGGCGAAGACCGGCGGTGGCGATCCAAACGGCAACCCGCGCCTGCGCAGCGCCATTCTGGCGGCACGGGCCCAGAGCATGCCGAGTGACAATATTGAGCGGGCGATCAAACGCGGCACCGGTGCAGGCAAAGACGGCGAACAGCTCGAAGAAATCACGTATGAAGGTTACGCGCCCGGCGGTGTGGCCATTATCGTCGAGACCGCTACAGACAATAGAAACCGCACCGGAGCGGAAGTGCGGCGAATTTTCACCCAGCACAGCGGCAATCTCGCCACGAGTGGCAGCGTCTCGTACATGTTCCACCGAAAAGGGCAAATCACGGTTCCGCGCTCGAGCATAGACGAGGATCGACTGCTCGAAATCGCTTTGGAAGCCGGGGCCGAGGAGTTGACAATCGAGGAGGATCAATATGTTATCATCACTTCCCACGATCAGCTCTACGCCGTAGCTGAAGCGCTCAAGAATGCAGGCGTCAGTACCGATGGGCAAAGGTTTACGTTTATTCCGGATAGTACGGTCGCGGTCAGGGACGAGACCGTGGCGCGCCAGGTGTTGCGATTGTGTGATGAGCTCGAAGACGACGACGACGTGCAAAACGTCTATTCAAATCTAGATATTCCCGACGAATTGCTGGCCAGGTTGCCGGCTTGAAAAACTACTGCTTACAAGACCTTTAGGGCGCTGTCCCCCGAACTGCAGCGAACACTCTTAACTTATGAACGAAGAAAACGAAAACCAGCCTGCGCCGCTGGAAACTCAGTCTGCTGCGCCGGAGCAACGCCATCCTCGTCCGCGTCGTCGTTTCCCGCGGAGGCGTTACCGCGGCGGCGACCGCTTTGCGCGCGACAATTCCGAAGAATCGCCAAATTCATCGTCAACAAACGCCGATGGCACCGGCGCCGAAGTCGCGGTCGAGACGCTCGATCAGCCCGTCTCAGGAGGCGCCCGAGAAGGCACTGAGAGTGGTGGCGAAGCCAGCGAGCCGGTGCAAGCCGAACCGGAATTTGGTGAGGGCATCATTGAAATCTCCGGCAAAGGATTTGGGTTCTTACGGGATCCCAAACGCAATTTTGTTCAGACACCACAGGATATCTTTGTCACCCCGGAAATCGTGCGCCGCTTCGCTTTGCGCGATGGCATGTGGATCAACGGCGAAATTCGACGCGGCAGCCGTGGCCCACAATTGACGAAGTTACTGCAGATTAACGCGGATGAGCCCACGAAATATCAGGGGCTTAGCCCGTTTGAAGAATTAACGACGATCAATCCTGACAAACGGATCAAACTCGAGACTGTCCCGGATCGTTACACGACGCGGATCATGGATTTAATGACGCCGCTGGGAATGGGGCAGCGCGGTCTGATTGTCGCGCCGCCACGCACAGGCAAAACGACATTGTTGCATCACATCGCCGATGCGGTCACCAAGAACCATCCTGAGATGGAGCTCATTATTCTTCTGGTTGATGAACGTCCTGAAGAAGTCACCGATTTTCGTCGTTCGCATCCGACAGCGCAGCTCATGGCCAGCTCCAACGACGCCGACATAAAGAGTCATACACGCATTGCTCAGTTGGCGATCGAGCGCGCCAAACGACTCGTCGAAGCTGGGAAGCATGTGTTCATCCTTCTCGATTCCATCACGCGCACCGCTCGGGCTTTTAATAATGCTATGGGCGGTGGCGGCCGCACGATGAGCGGTGGTATCGATGCGCGCGCCATGGAAATACCACGAAAGATTTTCGCAGCCGCTCGCAATACCGAGGAAGCTGGTTCGCTCACGATTGTTGCCACGGCCCTGATTGAAACCGGCAGCCGCATGGATGAGCTGATCTTTCAGGAGTTCAAAGGCACTGGAAATATGGAAATGGTGCTCGATCGAAAAATCAGCGATCAGCGCATTTACCCGGCTATCGATATCTTCTTGTCTGGGACACGCCGTGAAGAACTGTTGTTACAGGCGTGGGAGCTTGAGAAAATTAATCTCATCCGTCGCGGTTTAGCCGGACACAAGCCAGAGGAAGCAATTCAGCGACTGTTGATGTTTGTGAAAAAATTCCCGACCAACACTGAGATGCTTAGAGGCATCCCTGGCTGATCGGCGAACTTTGATCCTAACGGCGGCTAAGCCGGTATAATTTGCCGGTGGTAGAGTGCGTGAATCGCCTGACGAGATTCCAGATAATCGCGACTGAAAGCGGCGAATTCGTTGTAGCCAAAACGGATGGCAAACTTTCGTTGTTCATCTGGATCGCTCGAAAGCGTTGAGATGCTTCTATTGTCGTATCGACGCAGCACAAGTTCGGCGCGTCGCAGAAATGCGTAGGAGCTTTTGAGCCTCGCAACCTCCAACTTCTCCAGATGCCCGCTCTGGTGCAATGCGTCGACGGCACGTTCCCAATTCGGTTCCCAGATGTTCGCGCGCATTTGCAACGCTTGAACGAGAAACTCCGCTTCTATGATGCCGCCAGATCCGGTTTTTAAATCGAGAAAATCCGATCCGCTTCCGCGCTCTCGCCGGATTCGCTGCACCATGTCATCGATCTTTTGGAAAAGGGCGGGATCCTGGCAAGCGCGACCCCATGCGGCTTTTGCTATTGCCATGAATTCATTTTTTAGCGGTCCACTGATCGGACGCGCCCGATTAAGCGCCTGTAGCTCCCACAGTTGCGCTCGGCCTGCGTAGTATGTTTCAAACGTAGCGAGCGAGCAGGCCACCGGTCCTTTTTCGCCTTCAGGCCGCAGCCTTGCATCGAGTGGCCAGATATTTCCCTCGGCAGTTCCTTGCGCCATCGCGATCATGAGATTCTGCGCGGCGCGAACGTCTTCACCTATGAACAAAACGTCCAGGTCCGCGCCGTAGCTGATCTCGCGTCCTCCAAACTTTCCGAGCGCGATGATGGTCAACCGCTCGCTTGCGAACAGTTTCGCGACAAAAATCAGGCATGCTTCCGCGACATCGGATAGCTCGACAAAAGTTCCTGCCGGTTGGACGAGTCGAAGTACGTCGCGCAGGATGATGCGCAAGAGTTGCCGCTGACGGTAGGCGCGTATCGGATCGAGATTGTTCGCAGATGCGCCTAACGAATCCAGCCGCCCTAAATTTTCTTCCACTGACCGCGGTTCATCAAAGGTTGGGTCCCTGGTAATGTCTTCCAACAGTTGCGGCCGGCGAACCAGAAGGTCACCCGCGAACCGGCTGGCATCGAAAGTCTTTACGACCAATTCAAGCAACTTCGGGTTCGTAACAAGAAGTTCGAAAAGCAAACTGCGCAGACCGTAGCTTTCTACGAATCGAAGAAACTGGTTCAGAGTCGCATCCGGATCGGCAGCTTTGGACATCCGTTCGAGCAAAATGGGGCGCAGCCTTTGGAATATTTGGCGAGTTCGGGTGCCAACATGAAAACTCGTTGGCCCTCGTTCAAGCTCGGTCAGCGCTTTTTCTGCTCGTTTTACATCTTTAAAAAACTCGATGGTGATTTTGGGACTCTGCGCGGGATTGTCCGAAATAATCCGTTGAAATATCGGACGCACCGATCCCATTCGCTTGTGGAGTGACGCGGTGAAATCGCTGGCCGACGAAAAGCGAAGACTGCGCGCGAGTCGGGTCAGCGGCTCCGGTTCGTCCGGAATAGTGTGGGTCTGTTGCTCAGCTTCGATCTGCAGGCGGTGTTCAACGCGGCGGAGGAATCGATACGCATTATCCAGGGCCAGAACTTCATCGGGCGGGAGCAAATCCAGTTCTCGCAATGCGCGGAGCGCCTTAAGCATGCTCGGTTCCTGCAGAAACGGATTGCGCGCGCCATGGATGAGCTGCAGCGTTTGCACGACAAATTCGATGTCGCGAATGCCGCCGCGGCCAAGTTTTACATCGCGATCGAGTTTTTCCGGCCCAACGATGTCGCGTTCGATGCGGTGCTTGATGTTCGCAATCTCCTCAAGCAAATCCGGCGTTGGACTTTTTGGGTAGATGAACGGCTGATGTAGCCGTACGAAATCGTAAGCCAACTCGCGGCTGCCGGCGATTCCGCGCGCCTTGATGAGCGCAATTCGCTCCCACGTTTCGCCGAATCCGGCGTAATAGTTTTCCATGCTCTCCAGAGACCGGGCCAAAGGACCCGCCGAGCCTTCGGGACGCAATCGCAGATCCGCTCGGAACAGCGAGCCGGCTGGATCCGGCTTCGAAAATGTTTCGAGAATCTTGTTTCCCAGTCGATTGAAAAATTCGTGATAAGAAATGTGCGGCGTGAGCTGGCCTTCGTCGCTGTAGAGAAAAAGAAGATCGACATCTGAACTGTGATTGAGTTCCGCTCCCCCGAGTTTCCCGAGCGCAAGAATGGCAAAGTCCGCTTTTGGCGAGCCATAACGTTGTCGCAGTTCGGCGTCCCGAAATTCGAATACGCGACGAAGGCAAATCTCTGCTATCAGCGACAGCTCACCTGTGGTCTCCTCCAAAGGAGCGACGGCAGCCAGTTCGCGCACCGCCACGCGCGTCATTTCACGGCCTTTCCAGAAACGTAGTGACTGGAAATTGTTGTCGATGCCGGAATCACTCGTCAGAGCGTCCACTTCAGCGAGCATTTCCGCGCGGCTACGCGATGCGCGGCACACCTGAGGCTGAGCAAGCCACAGCAGCGTTTCAGGATTGCGCGTCAATCGCGTCGCGCAGACGCTCGAGACGGCCAAAAGATGCAGCAGCGCGGTTTCACCTAACGGAAATCCTTGAAGCAATTCGGCAAGGGACGTCGCGTTTGCGGGCCAGCGTTCATTAAGCTGAACCAACGTCGTCTCTACCTGTGAAGGGTTCAGCGATGTAACTGCTTTTTTCCGAATCCAGCCCGCGCGGTGCTCCATCGCGCAGAACATCACGCTATTCTGGGCGAAAAACCAATGTCCCAGTGCTCAGACTGAAGCTATGGCGACGGCGGAGGCGATAAGACAGGGAGAGCTTTTTCGTGCATTTGAAAGTCAACCGGACAACTGCCGGCTAACTCACCATCGAGCTCTACCGGAACGTCCTGCTCGCTGCTTACCCGCAGTTGGCGAGTCTGAAAATATTCAATTTCCGGAACACGGATGTCAGAGCTGAATACAACGTCGTGAAGATACTTAAGGATTTCCAGAAAACCGAGACGCTTGAACAGGACCACATCAAGCAAACCATCATCGACAACAGCCTGCTTGAAAAAGGGGAAAGGTCCGCCGTATAAGCGCCCGTTGCCAACAAGCACAAACGATCCTTCCTGCACTGGCGCATCCTCGGACTCGATTAAAAGCTTCGGAGGTTGGCGCGCTGCGATGTGTGCTGCGGAGATGAGATAACTGAGTGGTCCAAGACTGCGCTTAAAAGCAAGAGTGGTTTCTTTCACCGCTTGCGCATCGAGGCCAATGCCGCCGAGTTGGACGAAGTATTTTCCATTCGCGCTCGGTAGATCGACGAGACGGGTGGTTCCGGCCTGAATAATCTCCCAGCAACGATCGAGATCGTTCACGGGCAGACCGAGCTCCATGGCGAAAACGTTGACCGTGCCCATCGGGAGGATGCCCAGAGCGGCGTCGCTTCCGGCGATTCCGTTTGCGACGTGATTCACAGTTCCGTCCCCACCAGCTGCAACTACGCGTCCAAAACCTTCCTCGACGGCGCGTCTCGCAAGCGCTTCCGCTTCGCCAGCATGCGAGGTGATGCGGACCGGCCAACGTCCGACGATGGATTCGACTCGCTCCTGGCAGTCTCGAATAGTTTCGAGATTTCCCGCTGCTGGATTGGCAATGACAACAATATCAGTCACGCGAAAAAGGAACTACAACTTATCTATTCATCCCAGCACCCATTGTCATGTTGAGCGTAGCGAAACATCTCTGGTCTAATTCTGTTTGAGCGTTTGGCTCAAAATGGACCTGAGATTCTCCGGTTCGCCCTGAATGAGCAACAGGCTTTGGTCTTTGCTTCAAACTGGGGCTGCGTAACATCTGAGGGTGCAAAAATTGCGCCGGTTGACGGTGGTCGCTCTGGGGGCATTGATTGGACTTGGTGCAGTGGTTTTGCTCGGCGTGAACCTGTATGTGCAATCACAAGGGGCACAAGGAAAGATTCAACAGGAACTGACTCGCAGCCTCGGCGTTCCGCTCAAAATTCGCAGCATGAGTGTCACTCCCTGGGGCGGACTCGAACTTAGCGGCATCACGATTCCTCAAATTGTCCCGGTTGGGCCGAAGGATTTCCTGAAGGCTAGAACATTCCGGCTGCGCGTTCGTTTCCTTTCCCTCTTTTCCCGCCGGCTGGTGATCAAGGAAGTTTCGCTGGTTGCTCCCAGAGTTGTGTGGCCGCAGAACACAGAAGGAAAATGGCGTCTGCCTGATGCGCGAGGAGCGCGCACAAGAAAAATTGCGACAAATCCAGCACCAGCGATCCCTCAGCCGGAAGCACGAACAGAAGTTGTTCAAACGAAAACAACCGCCGCTGTGACCAATCCGGTCTCCATTTCATCTTCACCAAAAGTCACTGTGAAGAATGAATCCTCGCAACCCGAACCGAAATTGGCCATCGCTCCAGAAGTTCGTCGAGTAACCGTAAAGGACGGCGATTTCACTTTCCTGGATCAAACTGGAACACTCATTGCCAGTTTTAACGGGGTAGATTTTCGGACCAACATTCGTAGCGCGCAGGCGCTTCGAGGAGATGCAAAGGTTGCTCGAGTTTCGTTGCGGGACCGCTTTTTTTTGGACCAGCTCCGCTCTCCGATTCACTACGAGCCGGACGTCCTCGAGTTGTCGAAGATTTCTGCCCGCGTCGCAGAGGGCGAGGTTCACGGTTACTTTGCGATGCAGCCAGAGACAGAAGATTCCCCATTCACTACGAGCGTAAACTTTCATGACGTGCTCGCCGATCAACTCGTGCAAAATGCCGGCGGTGCGAAGGGAATGGTGACAGGCAAGTTGGAAGGAAGTTTTCAAGCCTCTGGAAAAACCAGCGATCCGGAGGCGCTTGTCGGACGAGGCGAAATCTCTCTGCGGGACGGGCGCGTTCAGCAATACAGATTGCTAGTGTTACTCGGCCAGATTTTACAGATCGAGGAGCTGCAGGAGCTTCACTTGGAGCAGGCGGAAGCAAAATATCATTTGGCTCCGGGGCTGATCAAGATTGATGAGCTGGTTTTACGTACGCCAAATATTCGCCTCACCTCGTCGGGCACGGTGGCGTTTGACGGGACGCTTCAACTGAATTCGCAGCTCGCGATCAACGACAGAATTCGCGGTCAACTTTTCAAAGCAATTCGCGACAACTTTCACCGCATCGACGATCCGGCCTACTCAGCCATCGAGTTTGAGGTGGGGGGGACTGTTGAACGGCCCAGCACAAACCTGGTGGAACAAGTGGTCGGCCGGGATATCACCAGCATGCTCAACAGCTTCTTTGGCGGGAAGAAGGATCGATCAAAAAAGAAAAAGAAGTCCGTTGGGAATCCAATGACCGCCAGTCCGTCGCCTTCTCTGCCGCCCGACACAGCGCTGCCTGAAGCCACTGCGACGCCAAGTCCAGCTGCGTCGCCATGAGAGTCATCGCCGGCAGCGCCGGCGGAGTCCGCCTGCTAGTTCCGAGGCGCGGTGTCCGGCCGACAATGGATCGCGTCAAAGCGGCTATCTTTTCGAGCCTGGGTGACGCGGTCATTGGTGCACGAGTGCTCGACCTTTTCGCTGGGAGCGGCGCGCTCGGGATCGAAGCGCTGAGCCGTGGGGCGGCCTCGGCGGTGTTTATCGAAAATGACCGCCAATCGGCGGAAGCAATCGAGAAAAACCTCGTCAAAACGAACTTACAAGGACGTGTTCGCGACCAGGACGTTTTTGATTTTCTACGTCAACGAGCGAACGCCGAGAACTTTCAAATCATTTTTGCGGATCCGCCTTATGAAACAACAAAGCGCGGCGAAAGCTCTGCTGAGAAGCTTTTGAAGAACGAAACGTTGCGACAGTTGCTCGAGCCGGAAGGCATTTTCGTTTTAGAGAAAAGTCCCACCGACATTCTCCCTCAAACGAACCTTTGGCGCGTTGTTCGACAGAAAGCTTACGGCGCAACAGAAGTGCTGTTTCTATCTCCGGCCAATTGATGCACGTCATTCCGAGCGGACTGGAAGAATCCCTGGACAAAACGCAAAGCTGATGTCTCGGGACATCTCGACTGCGCTCGACATGACCGGATTATCTACTGAAATG
>JBJMXF010000243.1:0-4482 GCA_045809725.1 Candidatus Udaeobacter sp.
TTTTTCAGTTCGGTCTGCCGTCAAGGCGACCGGCTAAATCCGGCATGATTTCATTCTCCAATTGCGTGGGCGAAAGTTGTTCCAGCCGGCGCCATTCCATTTGCAGTTCCTCAGTCGAATAGAGCAGCAAATGGCCAAGCGCAGTCGAGAACAAGCCGGCTTCTACTCCAAGCCCGGTAATCTCTGTGACCGCCTTCCAATAAGCGGCTAACTGTGGCCGGTAAGTTTCGCGGAAGATTTCGACGTCGCCCGGGGAAACGTCGTTCGTTTTCCAATCAAGCAGGAGACACCTGCCAGCTTTGCGGTTGATCATGATGGAATCGATCAACCCTTCGAGCACGCTGCGATTGTTTCTGCTCCACGAAAAGGGAAATTCTGCGTGACACAGCGTTTCATCGCTCTCAACAAAACCGGCGATGGTGGCATCGCTGAACAAATTCCTCCGCGTGGCGTTCCAGTCTTTCACCGCGGCTCCACGATCGGGAGAAACCGGCAATTCCTTTTCAAATAACTTTTGTGCAGAATCGATTCCACCTTTCCAATCCAGACGTTGGAAGAATTTATGCCACCAACGGCCGTAGAGTGTGGCCAGAGTATCGAACCGCGAGCGCGTTCGCACGTCTGCCGGAACTTCCGGATCGAGAGCGCTCGGTGTGATCTTTCGCACAAAATCCGAAGCGCGTTTCGCAGCACGTTTGAGTTCGTGGTTGGTTAACGGCTCGGTCTCAGAGCCGTTTCTCTGTGACGCATGCTCTACGGTCGGCGAAGATTCAGAGACTTGATCGATTGTGCTGGTGTGTTGCTCGAATTCGTCTGAGTAAAGATCCTTGTCGCGAAGCAATCGCCGAAGTTGTGCTGTCTTGAGCAGTTTGCCCTCGCTACTGGAGAAGATTTCATGATCGAGCACAACAACGAGAGTGCGGCGTGCCCGTGTTGTTGCGACATAGAGAAGGCGCTCAAGTTGCTGCCGTTCTGCGCGCTCGATCGCGTCTTTCAGATCCTTCGATTTGTCTTGGTTGGCGAACGCAATAATCAGTTCGCCATCCGCTGGCGATTTTACGAAATGTGGATAACGCGGCGATGGCGGCCGCAGATCGCGCGCGAGGAATGGTAAGATCACAGCCTGCCATTCCGACCCTTTTGCCTTATGCGAAGTGATCAGTTGGATCGCGTTGTCGTCAGCGGAAAACCGGACGCCGCGTTTCGATGTGAAATCATTGCGTAACTGTTCGGCGAACCCGGCCAGGATCATTCCGTTCGCTTCGGCTTCCGCCGCCTGTGCCACCAAAGCATCGAGTTCGCGCGCGAGATCGCCAAACTCCGCCACAGGCAATAGGAGCAAACGCTCGCGCAATTGCGTTTGCTCAATAATCAAAGTAACGGCGTCAAATAACGCCAGACCTTCCGAGCGTTGGCGAATTTCTGCCAGCGTATGTAAAACCGATGAAATCTTTCCCGTTGCCGACGCAATCTCGTCGATTCGAAATCTCGCCTTCTGCCCATCGGAAAAAACTGCAAGATCGTGATCGGACGCGCCGAAGATATCGCGCAGGACACCGACGATTTCGTAGGCATTGAGAGGGTCAGTCATGATCGCAAGAAGCGCGGTCAGCCACGCGTAAGCTGGGCTGTCGCCTTTGACATCATGTTCAGATTGGATCGCGACCGGTAAATCTACCCGACGTAAGGCTGCGGCCATCGTTTGCAGCCAGGCTTTGCGCGGACAAAGAATTGCCACCTCCTGCCACGAATCGGCCGAGAGTCCTTTTAATCCCGCGTCTTTGATCCAGCGTGCAAGATACTCCGCTTCGATACGTGCCTTTTGGTAGTCCTTGAGCTTTTTTCCTTGCCGCAACAGTTCTTTCGCGAGCGGCACGCGAATGACTTTCCCTGGAAGAATGTCCGGCCGCGGTTGCAATTCGACGAACCGCACCTGTCCGTCCTTGTTATTCAAAATCTCGCGAAAAGTTTCATTCACGAAATCGAGCTGCTTCTGGTCCAGGCGAAACGTGACGGCGAATTCCAGGCTTTCACCGTTCTCGTCTGAAATCATCGCTTCATGAACTGCTCGGTAATAATTTAAGTCCGCCCGCTGCCAAATTGATTGCTGAAAATCGCCAACCATGCAGAAGTGCCCCGGACGCGGACCCAAATGCCGGTCTCGCCACCAAAGGTCCTTCGCTTCGGGCGCGCGCGTCATTTCCAGCAGCACCGAAAATTGCAGCGGCTGAGTATCCTGTGCCTCATCGAGGATGACACGAAAGCTTTCCTCGCGAATTCTTGGGGCAGCAATCGGATGCTGCAACAACTCTTCCGCGAGTGCGATTTGATCGTCGTAAGTCACCACTCCGTGGTCCAGTCGAAAATCGCGATAATCACGCTGCACCTCTGCGGCGACGCACGTGGCGGCAGCGCAAATCCATTTTCGCAGAGGTGCAAACTTGTCCTGCCATAGCTGAGTAAACTTTGCATTTGCCGCCGTGAAACAAATCGGCCAGCGCAGATATTCCCAATTCCCGCCGAAACGCTTTTCCCATTCGCGCAATTCGGCCTGCGATTTTGCGATGTTGTCGCGGCCCGCTTGATCTACCTGTTGGTAAACGTCAGCGAAATCGAGCGGTGGACATGGTGTCAACTCTGGCACCTGCAAAACAGCCGAGCTCGCGCGTCGGCCGAGCTCCATGAGCTCGCGCACCTGCACAAAACGCAAGAGCATCGCGCGATCCTTGTCGCCTAACGATCTGCCAATTCGACTTTGGTTTTGCGCAAACTCCTGCCACAGGTCTTCGTCGTCTTCGACTAAATCGAGCGGCGCAGGCAAGCCAAGATAATGACCGAAATCGGTCAGGAGTTTCATGCAGAACGAATGGATTGTGCCGAAGAAGGCACGGTTGAACGCCGTCTGCACTTCCTGTCCCAAACTGTCTTGGAGTAGCGCTTGCCGGCTGCGCTGTTGCATTTCGTCTGCCGCACGATTGGTGAAGGTGACGACGACCAGGCGCGGCAAAATTTCCGCCCCACTGGGCGATCGCGCTATGGATAAAATGCGCTCGATGATCCCAGTGGTTTTGCCGGAGCCGGCCGATGCGACTACAGAAAAATTGCGGTCCAACTCGTTGGCGAAACGAGCGCGCACAGATTGGTCGCGCGGCTTCACCATGTTTCCCACTCCTCTTTCTCAAGAACGAGCGCGGGATGCGTCAGCGCCCATTTGTCTTCCAAAATGTCGTTGTCGATCGGCAACGTCGCGAGCGGGTACGGCGCGCTGCAACCGAATGCCGGGCGGATTTCGCCTTTCATTCCAAAAATTCCGGTACGCTGCATTTCCGCGAGATCGGCAAAGACGTCGGTATGCGGTGCGAGATCGTCCACGGACAATTGTGGCGCTACGTTCTTAACCCTCAGCGAAATAATGCTCGCGCTCACTTCGGCGGCGCCGAGTTCGCGCATGGCTAACGCATAAAGACCGAGCTGCAAGCTTGTGCCTCTGACCAGATTGTCATGTAGATCAGAGGTCTTCAGTTCCTTGTCCGAACCGGTCTTATAATCGACGATCCAAATAGTTTGTCCGGCGAAGCTAGCCGCATCTTTTTGCGTGAGCACCAAATCGATCTGGCCGCGCAGCTGAAGTTCCACGCCATCGGCGATTTTGACAGTGTCGCCGCGACCGACCGCCAACTCCGTCGCCATCCAAGTCCACTCTTTCACCGATGCGATTTTGGCGCCAAGGTGCCGCGCGAGATAGCGCGCGTTTAACCAACCGGAGGTCCACCAATCAGGGACGACTTTGCCTATCAAGACGCAAAGGCGCCGTAGTGCCGCGCACTGCTCGTCCGCCGCAAACTGAATGCGCTCGTCGATGTCTGCCAGGGCCGGAAAAGCCGAGAGAATCTTTCCGTTCCGCTTTTCGATAATATTCGCCAGCCACTGATGCACCCATTGACCAGTTGTCGCCGCCCATGCATTCGCGGCATTCTCCGGCGCTTCCACGCCGACATAATGTTTCATCCAAACAATCGCCGGCGACGAAACCACTCGTCGAAGATCGGTCACACTCAGCGTAGGTGGCAATCGATGAAACCCATTCGGTCGCAACGCGAAATCGTATTCGCCGGCAGGTTGAGAGGAGTCACGGCGCGCGTTGAAAGCGATCAGCGTTTGCTGCACATCAGTCGCTACAACCGCGGGTTTGGGCAACAGCGCAGTGGCGCGTTGGAGATCTTTCAACGCTGCTTGAGTGAGCGGCGCACGCCGCGTGTTGAAATAAAGCTCGCTGAAACATTCGCTCGGATTCCAGAAGCGTTCCGGCGCATCTTCCTGCACCAGACTGGCCGTGAGCGTCACGCCTTCATGGGCCGATTCGAGGAGCGCATTGAATTGCCGCAGCGCGATCGCGCGCTGTTCGCTGGGGCCGAGATAAAGGGAATGGTTTTCGCGCACACTGGTGTGGCCCTCGCCCTGATTCCCCTGGCGAGCGGCGCG
>JBJMXF010000244.1:0-5464 GCA_045809725.1 Candidatus Udaeobacter sp.
GAGCCGAAATCCATCAGATACCAGTATTGGTTCGCGCCGGGATTGGAGTATGCCGAGCTATAGATGCGGTTGCCCGAGGCGTCTTTCTGGAACAGACCGGGCTGATTGCCGTTGAGGCTACCCATCGGGTGCCCGCGTGAATTATTGTGCCGGCCAAGGCCATTGATATAGAGCACATCCTGACTATCAAGGTAACTCGGCGATTCTGGTCCCATCTCGTAGAGAAAAATCTTGGAGTTCGGGTTGGCTGCCTTGATCGCCGACCAGGTATTGGAGCCGATATTGTTATAGCGGAAACGATCGATATCGATCATGTCGTACTTCGCCAGCTGCGGCAAATCGCCGGAAGTCAGCGCACGACCGCCTCCGTAATAAACCAGAAACGTCGGAATGAATTTGGTGGACTGTGCCTGCGCGCCAGTTGGTAGCGCGGAGAGCGGGGCAGCGTCCGCGGTGGACAACGCCGTTCCATTTCCTCCACCACCACCGCTGCCGCAAGCAGTAAGAGAACAGATGCACGCGGTCGATACCACACCGCACGCCGCGCGAAACCAGCTGGAGCGCTGAGCTATGACAGTTGGTGCGCTAATGTCTCCGGTGTTCGAAGATGGAGGAATGCGAAATAAAGAAATGTCAAAAGGCTGGAAAACAAAATTCATGGCGGTCCCTCGCTTAGAAACGACTACTAATGTAGGGGAATACCTACACGAATGTAGTTATTGGTCGCGCAGTTTATACGATAACCGCCAAATGGCCATTGTTTTTACAGGTATTTAGTGTCGTGGTATGACGACACAGTTGTCGTTGTCTGGCTTGTTGAGTCCGCGCCTAAATGTCTGAACTAGTGCGGGATGAGGGCGCTAAGCCGTGGCGCCTAGCTGGCGCGCCGAAGGGCTGGCGATGAGATTTACCGCGTTTCTCACAACCTTCGTGACGCGATGAGCGGGATTCGAGCGGCTAGAAATTGCCGGCTCTTTCCGACGTTATTCAGTCGCCATCAACGCGAAGGCGGTCATAAGAGCGTGGCAGCGCAGTTATGACTGGTGAGATAACAGAGCAAAGACAGCATTCGATTGACGATACCGAAGGTCAATTAACACGTGCTGGGGCGTGATATCGTTCTTATCTCTCGACGTTGCAATACGACCGAACCGGCAATTCAGCCATGCCTCGCCCGAATAATCCGCACGTGTTGATCGTCGATGATGGAAACACGGTCCAGGCGTGCCGCGAAATCCTCGCCAACCTGGATCTGGAGATAGCGAACGTAGCTACGCAGGAGGATGCTATACAGCTCGTTTCCGAGACTGACTTCGCTGTCATTTTGTTGAATGTCCGGATGCCGAACATGGATGGTTTCGCGACCGCCAGGGTCATTCGCCAAAGCGAGCGCTCGCGATACACCCCCATCATCTTTCTAACTGCGACTTATGACGATACGGTATCGGGCTTTCGCGGCTACGAAGTTGGCGGCGTAGATTACATTTTGAAACCTTTAGTCCCCGAAATACTCAGATCGAAGATTGCAGTTTTCGTCGATCTGTACCGATACAACGCAAAGCTAGGCAAGGAAATTTCCGAACGAAAACTCATTGAGGACAATCTTCGCAAGTCTGAAGAAAGACTAAGGGAATTTGCCGCGCACATCCAAGCGGTGCGTGAAGAAGAAAGAACGAGTATTGCGCGCGAGATACACGATGAGCTGGGGCAGGCATTAACTGGCCTCAGGATGGATCTATCGTGGCTGGAGAAAAGATTGCCGAAGGACCCCCCCGAACCAGGAGAAAAAGTTAAGTCCATGTTCAATCTGATAGACCACACGATTCAATCCGTACGAAAGATTTCCGCCGAACTCAGGCCGCAAGTTCTGGACGATGTTGGGCTGACGGGTACACTAAAATGGCAGGCCAGGGAATTTCAGGCGCGTACGGGTATTCGGTGCAAAGTCGAATTGCCCGAAGAAGAATTCGTAATGGATCTTGAAAGATCAACTGCTATATTTCGCATCTTTCAGGAAGTAATGACCAACGTAGCGCGCCACGCAAAAGCGACAAGAGTAGACATAAAATTGCGGTTGGAGGCGGATCGAATCATGTTGCATGTGGCGGACAACGGGGTGGGAATTTCAGAATCGCACCTTCGCAGCTCGAGGTCACTCGGTTTGTTGGGTATTCGAGAGCGCGCGACTATCCTTGGAGGAGATGTGCAAATCCAGGGTGGCGCCGGAAAGGGAACATCGGTATTCCTTACGGTGCCGCTAAAAGTTCCAGCCAAGCCCTAGATTCGTTCGCTCTACAACTTAGCAGTCACGCCGCGCAACGCAGAGAGACGGCAGATGAACATTATTATTGCGGACGATCACACAGTGGTTCGTCAAGGCTTGAAGCAGATCCTCGCTGCGGAAGCGGATATGCTCGTAGTCGGAGAAGCGAAGAACTTCACTGAAACGCTCAAGGTGGTACGCTCGCTGAGTTGGGATGTTTTGATACTCGATTACTCCATGCCAGGTGGAAATGGGCTTCAAGTACTCAAGGAGATCAAGCAGTCCTTTCCACAGCGGCCGGTGCTTATCCTGAGCATGCACCCGGAAGACGCAATTGCAATTTCGGCGTTGCGTGCCGGCGCGGCGGGCTATATGAATAAAGAGTGCGCTTCAGAAGAATTAACGATCGCCATCCGAAAGGCCGTCAGCGGCAAGAAGTATGTCAGCGCATCGCTCGCCGAAAAGCTGGCAGTAGAGCTTGAGGAAGGATCGGAAGGGCTTCCTCATGAATCCCTGTCTGATCGGGAATACCGGGTAATGTGGATGATCGCTTCGGGAAAATCAATTTCCAACATCGCTGATGAATTGGCCCTTAGCCCAAACACCGTCAGTACATACCGAATCCGCATTTTCAAGAAGCTGAAAGTCGAAAACAACTCGGACCTTGTCCGCTACGCTATAAAGCATGGACTGGTTGAGTAACGGCCCCAATTCCCTTGTAATTCGCAGCATGTCCGTGTTGTAGCGATTTTCTTACAACCTTCTCAGTGGTCCATTAATCGAAAATACGTTGTCAGTGGCAAAACCACCGTCCGCCGCTAAGTTACGCTCCCTAGTTTTGCCTGATCCAGGCAAGGCTACTACCCTATGCATGATGACTTGAATCACGTGCGACAGTCCCACAGTGCGACGTCTGCTTCATGAAAGTCCTAATCGTCGATGATTCGGCGCTCATCCGGGTTCGCTTAGCAGAACTGCTCACGGAGCTGGAGGGCATCGAAATTGTTGCACAGTCGGACAACGCCTATGACGCTGCCAAGTTGATAAGACAACTTGAACCTGACGTTGCAATCCTGGATCTGCGAATGCCAAAACGAAGCGGAATGGATCTGATAGAAGACGTTAAGAGCGGCCCACAGCCGCCCAAGATAATAATGCTTACAAACTTCCCCACCCCGGAAAACCGCGAGAAATGCTTGAATTCGGGAGCCGATTATTTCTTCGACAAATCGAGCGAAATTGAAGGCGTCATGGCGGTGCTCAAAGAGTTGCTGCACGACTCGGCTGGACCACATCATTGAAGACTTGCCGCGAACCGCATTGAGCCAGACATTAGAAAACTAAGGGGTCGCGCCACGTGACGAATGCGGAGTTCCAACAACCTGCATCTGTAGATGATGAAATTCTTTCGGCATTGGACGCCCTCCGGAACGGCAATTTCGCATATCGAATGCCAAAGAATGTGGCTGGGCCGGATCACAAGGTCGTACGGCTGTTCAATGACATCATGGAAATGAACGTTGCCATGGTGAGGGAACTGGAGCGAGTCCACCACCAGGTCAGCGCGCAACGAACGATTCCCCAAAAAGCCATTATTCCTGGGGCAGCAGGATCTTGGGTTACTTGCCTGGACGCGATTAATGCGTTGGTCGACCGATTGGCGCTTCCAATGCCGGATGCACTGTCCCGGAAGCAACAGCAAGCGCTCCAACGTACAAATGAACAGCTCAAGGCACAAGCCCAAAAACTGTCCGAGCAAATGAAGGAGGTGGAATACAAGAACAGGGAGATAGAATCCGCAAGAATGGCGCTCGAACAAAAAGCCGAACAGCTGGTACTGAGTTCCCGATACAAGTCGGAGTTTCTTGCCAACATGTCGCACGAGCTACGGACGCCATTGAACAGTTTGCTGATCCTGGCGCAGTTGCTTGCGGAAAATGCCAACGGCAATCTCACTCCGAAACAAGTTGAGTATGCCCAAACGATTTGTATATCGGGGAAGGATCTTCTGGCGCTGATCAATGACATCCTCGACTTGTCCAAAATCGAATCGGGGACGGTTACCCTGGGCGTTTCAAACGAGAGCCTTGTTGAATTACGTGACTATGTTGAGCGGGCGTTTCGTCAAGTCGCTAACGAAAGGAACCTGGCATTCGATATATCCATGGGTGATGCTCTGCCGTCCCTTATTCGGACCGATATGAAAAGGTTGCGCCAAATCCTCCAAAACCTTCTGTCGAATGCTTTCAAATTTACATTGCAAGGCAGAGTTTATTTCGACATGTCAGTGGCGCATGGCGGATGGAGACCCGGGCTTGGGTCTCTGGACGAGGCAGGAAAGGTAATCGCGTTCTCTGTCAGTGACAGCGGAATTGGTATTGCCGAGGACAAGCAGCGAATCATTTTCGAGGCGTTCCGGCAAGCCGATGGAACGACCAGTCGCCAGTTCGAGGGTACCGGTCTGGGACTGTCAATCAGTGCTGAACTGGCCCGCCTGCTGGGTGGCGAAATCACGGTTCACAGCACCCCTGGGATGGGCAGCAGGTTCACGCTCTACCTGCCTGACGTTTTCAGACGAATCGACGACACCATCGCAGAAAGTGCTCCGCCTGAAACGGAACCCACATTCGCTGCGGATGCAAGAATTCCCAACAGGATTACAGCCCGTGTTTTGGCGAACGTGGACCAGATAGACGACCGCGAGAACATTCGTCCCGCCGACCGGGTGGTGTTGATAGTCATGGAAGAAAAATTGTTCGCAGACAAGCTTCTTCATCAGGTGCGGGAACTTGGGTTCAGAGGATTGAGCGCCCCCAATGCCCATACGGCGCTCGCTATGGCGAACGAGTATATGCCGAACATCGTTATTGTTGAAATTACGCCAACGGATATGAGCGGCTGGGCGACGCGTAACCTGCTCAAGCGCGATCCGGATACCAGGCACATTCCGGTAAACATGATCGCTCTCGACGGACGCCAGGATGGCTATGCATCCATGTGCGCGTTTGGAATGGTGCACAAACCGTCGAATCGCGAAACGTTGCAAGAGGCGTTAGTTCAAGTACGCGGATTCATGGGCCGTGAACTCCGCAACGTCCTTGTCGCCGCCGGAGGAAAGGCGCAGCGGGACAGTATGGTTGAGGCCATTGCGATGGAACAAATGCGGATTCATAGCGCCTCCACGTCCAAGCAGGCGCTGAA
>JBJMXF010000245.1:0-9855 GCA_045809725.1 Candidatus Udaeobacter sp.
CCTTCCTTTGTTCTGTTTGCCCTTAATTCGCGTCACAACTCGAGAGCGGCCGTGGTAAACGGTTTTTCCGCTCCCAATGTTTTAACAGCGGTGGCACTCCGAAGTTTCGCGTCTTCAAACCGGTGGGGGCAGTACAATGAGCGTCGCGATTTCAGCACTCGGGCAGCCGGCGCAGTTGCACCGTGTAATGCCGAGGCTTGATTTGAGAACTGATTCTCTCGTTAGGCGAATGCTGGCCCGCGAGGTATTGGACATCAAACGCGCGAAGGGCAGCCCAGACGGTCGAGCCGATTCCTACGATGCCTTCTTCTACGTTTGGCCCAAGAAGCGCAATCCACAGATCACCTCGGACAAACAGTTGCGGGCGCCGCACCGCAGATGGGCTTCCTGGATGCTGGGCGCAGTAGCGCTCCATTTCCTCGGTGGACGCTGCTGCATAGTCCATCACCCGGTGTCGGCGCGATGTATGACCGTTTTGATTCATCTGTCTCTACAAAACGCCTGCGTTCGTGAGACTGGATGGGAATTTTTTATCGTGGCCTTGGTGTCGAGAGGATCGGGTTTTCACTGATACGGGGATCCACCGTGCCCCCGATTGTCGGCATCATTGACCGGAAGGTAGTATCCAAATGTGACGTTATCTACGGCAGCTACAATGGCGGATGACGAAAAACTGGAGGTGCTGCGCCGGCTCGATCAATTTCGGCATTGGCATTCACTCGACGAGAAACGTTACTGTCTGGTTTGCGGGAAACTCATCTCGGGACGGCAAATCCAAGTCGATGGCGGAACCCGCGGCAACGGGCCGCTGCGACTTGGGTGTCCAACGGAAAAGTGCAATTCCATTACAATGGATTGGGTGGTGCCGACGAACGAAGTCCTCTTCAAAATAGAAAAGCTGGTCGCCGAAGAGCGCAAAGCTCGTGAGCTGCCACCAGCCGCCGTGACTACTGACAACAGTACGACAGTGCCGTCCCATAAACCGCGGGACGACTTCATGGCGCGCCTGCTCAAGTTTGCGTTGCCTTTTAAGCGATATTCCTAACGCCTGTACCCCTCCAGCCCTGCGGGCCTTGAGCCTCCCAGCGGGCTCGCAGGGTAACGTCCCGTTTCGGTTGCGTCACATCGACAGCGTCACTGCGCTGAGGACGTACGTTGTCCATGCGGCTGTTTTCGTTTCACTGATCCATGGTGTGGTTTCATTACCGGTGGCCAGCGGATGCTGCACATCAAGCGCTCTCAACCCGGCGTTTTCAAACAAGCGTCCGTAAAGAGCATCAGTGCAAAACACATCTTCGACAGGACGCTGGTCAGGAACATCCAGCATGATTATGCGTACTCGGTCACCGTCGCGTGCGTGGCGATTCTCTGGAAAATCACGCGTGCTAAAGGATGTCCACTCATTGACGTAAATCGCCGGTGCAGAGACAACCAAAAGCAAACATCCGTCTAATGCGAGGAGAGTGCGCAGCGCGGTCAACGCGCACGCTTTCGCTTCGGTAGGCATGTTATCAAATGTGAAAGCAGCCAGAATGATATCAAAACTGTTCGGCTCGAATTCGTCGGCAATGTTGTCACGGATAAGGTGGTACTCTCCGGAAGGGTCAAGCGAACGTGCCTGATCCAACATTGCCTGCGAGATATCCGCACCAACAACACGTAGGCCGAGATTTTTAAGGAAGCGAGTCGACCGACCGGTGCCGCAGCCGAAATCGAGCGCTCGAGAGCCGTGATTGTAACGCCGAACTAACGCAGGCAAGTCGCGAAACGCGAGATAGTACGTTCCAGGAAATTCAAGCGTCGCATACGCGCGCGCTCGTTTCTCGTCTTCATACACGTTTCCGAACGTGCGATTCACAGGATCTCTATCGATAGCGCGTGGAAGCGGAAACTGATTCGAGAATGCTATACGGCCTAACGAACGCCAAGAACTGCGGCCCGAATGTGGGACCCTGATCCGAAAATGGATCTACCGGCGGTCGGTCATTGCCTGGAACTGCCCGCCTTTTTCCCATGGTTCCTGCTTATTCCACGGCATCGCGGACCCACCATGATCGTCGGGATCGCTGACCAGGGCCGTTTGTTTTTGTGCTGCGCAAGAAGTAAGCGCCACCACAAAGGCGCAGAGCAAAACAGGAACCACGATTGTTCGGAGTTTAAGGACTTGTGCCAGCATAGATTACACTGTCTCCAGGTTGTACTTGGACGCCACGCGCCAAGCTGTTGGACATGATATCGCCGATAGCAGTGGCTGGTTCAACCGAAGAAATGCGAATTTTTCCAATCAGCGTCCCATCTCGCAAAACGAGCATTTCGGAGTTCGGTTCCACTCCGTTGCGTGCGCCGAGATTTAACACCACGAAGTTGTAAGCCTGATTGTACGCAAGCACCGTCCCGTGCACACCCGCGCGATGACTGTTACTGCCTTGGCGTTGGACGCTTGCAGTCTCACGTTTTTTTCTTGTTTCTGTTTTGGAAGTTTCTTTGGCTTGCGCGGGGCGCTGGGCTTCCTGGAGTTTTTCGGCTAGCAGTTCTTTTTCTTTCTCAGCGCTATCGAGTTGACGCCGAAGGTCATCGAGTTGCGATTGTAAGTCGCCGCTTTGCGTGTTGTCGGCTGGCGCCGAAGTGCTGGGTGCAGACTCAGTCGAATTCGTTTCGGCTCCTGCTGCGCGTTGGCGTAACCCTGCAATTTCCTGCTGGCTGGCGTCTAGTTTGCCTTTGAGTTCTGCTTTTTCTTTTTCCGCTTCGACAAGCGCTGCTTCGGCTTTTGAGGCTCGTTCTGTCGTGCCGGCAATTTTATCCTGTCGTTGGTCTCCAGTTGGTTGACTCGTTACCGCATTAACTTTCGCAGACAAGGGCGCGCCCGCCGTCGCCGCGTCCGCGCGAAGAGTTTTCACTTTGTTCCCGTTCAGCAGAGCAAAAAATGCCGCGAGCAATAGAAAAATCACGGCCAAGCCGCTCAAGTTTCCTGGGGTGACCGCAACCAGCGCCGATTCTTTTTGCGCCATAGGCGAGCCTTTTAACAACAAATCTCGTGAAAAAGCAATTATCATTTCCACGGTCACCCAGCTTGCCTGGACAGATCCCGTCAAGCCGACAAGGCTTTCTTGAAAAAAATACGATCGGTTTCATTGCTAATTGCGTTTCTGCGATTTTCAATCCATAGAGATTCCATGGGACAGCAGCATCGGGCACAAATTAAGCGCAAGCGACGCCGAGCTTATTTGCTACGCAAAAAAGAATCGAAGCGAGCTGCCACACCGCGGCCGGCACCGGGCAAGCAACCGGCACACAAAGAATCCGCAGCAGCGGAGTAACTCTGGTTCGATTACTTCGCGGTTCCGAACCGTCGGCTGTTCCGCCATCTCATTAACACCTCGCTTCAGCGAGGTGGCATGTGCGCCGATAACCGCTTCAGCGGTTTCTCTGGCGTATAAAACCCCTGAAGCGGTTGCGAAAGGATCCTGCGTTGCACCACCTCGCTGACGCGAGGTGTTAATCAGAGAAAGACGGCCGTTCGAACAATCGAAGGTTCATTCAATCGACTAGGCGTATAGATATATCGATGCAATCGCGGGCGCGTTATCTAATCGTTGATGGGCACAGCGTTATCTTTGCCTGGCCGGAGCTGCGCAAAGTTCACGCGCGCCGGTCGTCCGTTGCGCGCGAAGCGTTGCTCAAGCAATTGCGCGATTATCAGGATTGGACCGGCGTGCATGTCGTCGTCGTTTTCGATGGCAAAGGCAAAAAGGTCGACGCGATTTCGGATCCAGCCGAGGTGCAGGTTTTCTACTCGCGCAGTGGGCAATCAGCCGATGCGATTATTGAGCGGTTAGCTAGCAAGTACGCCAACCGCTTTGAGATTATGGTTGCCACTTCCGATTCGATGGAAGCTGAGACTGTGCGTGCGTGCGGCGCGGAATCGATTTCGCCTGAGGGGTTACGAGGACTTCTTTCTGACGCCCGACGCTAACTGTTGCAGGAGCTCTGTAGCCACCGGCCTGTGGCCGGTCTTTCGGTGTTAACCTTTGAGGTTTGGGAGACGGCGCACAGGGCCGTGGCTACACACCGCCTTTACAATCCCACTTTCTTTTCGATCTCTTTTACTCGCGCGATGAGTTTCCCGAGGCGACGCACCCAGGCAATCTGTTCCTTTGCTTCTGCAAGCGGCACGGCCGGCGACGCCCACCATGCTCCGCCGCTAATGTTCTTAGAGATACCGCTTTGCGCACCGATAGCGGTGTTATCGCCGATTTCGATATGCCCAATGATACCAACCTGCCCGCCAATCTGGACACGCTGACCGATCTGTACACTGCCAGCAATTCCGGTCTGCGCGGCGATGACGGTGTTCCTGCCGATCACCACGTTGTGCGCGATTTGCACGAGATTATCGACCTTTACGCCTAGTTGAATCCAGGTCCGGCCAAACCGCGCGCGATCAATGGTCGTGTTTGCACCGATCTCGACGTCGTCATCCAGCTGAACGATACCGAGCTGCTGAATTTTTTGCTGGCGACCATCGACCATTTCGAAGCCAAAGCCGTCGGCTCCGATCACAACGCCGCTGTGAATGATCACGCGCGAGCCAATCTGGGTTCGCTCGCGAATTGTCACCCGCGGATAAATGTGGCACGCGGCCCCGATCACCGTCTCGTGTCCGATGTAGCTGCCTGCCCCAATCACCGTGTCGTCGCCGATTTTTGATCCGGCTTCGATTACTGCTAACGGTTGAATCGAAACGCGCTCCCCGAGCTGAACGTCTGGATCGACGATCGCGCTGCGATGAATCCCGGGTGCGAAGGTGATTGGTTTCGGTGCGAATTTAAGCACCACTTGTTCGAATGCCTTGGTCGGATTGGAAACGCGAATCTGTGACGCACTAATCGCTTCAGAGAAATCGGGCGGAACAAAAATCGCTGATGCCCGCGTTTTGCGCAGCAGCCCGATGTATTTTCGATTCGTGAAGAAACTAATTTCTCCCGGTGTCGCTTCGCTCAGCGATGCCGCGCCTGTGATCTTCAGCGTCGAATCGCCGACTAATTCGCCGCCGGAAAAATCTGCCAATTGCTTAACAGTTAAACTCATCAGGAAGACGGTACGAGAAGAAGAATTCGCGAGCCAGATTAATTGGTAGACGCACCGCCGTGCCGTCGGCTGTTCGGCGCGGCCTACTGACGCTAGCTCTAATTCGTCACCCGTTCGAGCTCTTGTTCCAGCGAGGCGGACGTTTTTCGATGAATGCTTGCACGCCTTCAAGCGCGGCTTCGTCCATCATATTACACGCCATGATTTGACTCGCCGCGCCGTATGCCTCGGCCATACCGAGTTCCGCCTGGCGATAGAAAAATTGTTTTCCGATTGCGATTGCGACGCGCGGTTTGTTGATGATTGCCGCGACTAGCCTCTCGAGCTCGGCGTCGAGTTGTTCGGGTTCTGCGACGCGATTGATGAGACCACGTAGTTTTGCATCTTGTGCACTGATGAATTCCCCGGTGACGAGCATTTCGAACGCCTGCTTGCGCAGAACATCCCGCGACAGTGCCACGCCGGGTGTGGAACAGAAAAGGCCGACATTTACCCCGCTTACGGCGAAGCGGGCCGTGCTAGACGCGACGGCGAGATCGCACATCGCGACCAACTGACAGCCGGCGGCCGTCGCAATTCCCTGGACGCGCGCGATCACAGGCACCGGCAATCGCTGGATCGTGAGCATGAGGTCGGAGCATTGGCCGAAGAGCCGCTCGTAATACTTCATGGACGGATCGGCACGCATTTCTTTGAGGTCGTGACCCGCGCAAAAAGCTTTGCCTTCGGCGGCGATGATAACTACACGCACCGACTCGTCAGACGCGATCGCGTCGAACTCCCGCTGCAAGTCGGCGAGCATCGCTTCAGATAAAGCGTTAAACGCCTGAGGACGATTCAGCGTTAACGTGATCACGCCGCGAGCGTCCTGAGTTCGCAAGATGAGGGGCTCTTCCGGTTCGGACATTCTCGGACGCGATGTCGATTGAATGGTTGCTGGAGAAGCTTTCACAGCTCTGTGACCGTTAAACCGCTACTCCTGAAACTCCAAACCTGAAATTCGAAAAATTTAGTTTCCGTTTTCGGCGAGCGGCAACATCATCGTGCGAAAGATTGCGTAATGATAAGACTCGAAGCGATTGCTCATTCCGGGGAGCGCACGCTTACAGCGTGCTGGTTTCGGCATTCTGCCCAAACAATCTTTAAAAAGTTCGCCAACGCAGGATGCGTTTGCCAGCACGCCAGAGGCATGCGCTCCCCGGAATGAAAATTATCGCGATCGCCAACCAAAAAGGCGGGGTGGGCAAGACTACCACGGCCGTAAATCTCGGCGCTGCATTGGCGGAGCTGGGCAAGCGCATTTTAATTGTCGACCTCGATCCACAAGCGAATGCCACCAGCTCGTTCGGTTTGCAGGGAATCGAGGACATCAGTCTTTATGAGCCGCTGCTTGGCGAGGCTTCGATCAACGAAAAGATTTTGCCGACTCGACGGGAAGGCCTGTTCATCGTGCCCGCAGATCTGGATATGGCCGGTGCAGAGGTGGAGATCGCACGCATGCCGAATCATCTCACGCGGCTTGCTGAAACGTTGAAACCGCTGCAAACCGATCAAACGTTTGATTTCGTTTTCCTGGATTGTCCGCCGTCACTTGGAATTTTAATGAGTAACGCTCTCGCGGCCGCCGACGAACTACTGACTCCGATTCAATGCGAATATTTCGCGCTTGAAGGATTGGTAAAGATTGTGCGGCTCATCGAACAAGTACTGGATTCAGGCGCGAACGACCGTCTCGAACTGGGCGGCATCGTTATGACGATGTTCGATGCGCGGACCAAGCTCGGCCAACAGGTAGTTGCCGACGTGCGGAAACATTTCGGTGAACGCGTTTATGAGACTGTGATCCCGAGGAGCGTTCGGTTGAGCGAGGCGCCGAGCTTTGGGAAATCGATTCTTGAATACGCTTCGAGCGGACCTGCCGCACAGGCGTATCGGGCGCTGGCGCGCGAGTTCATGAAACGTCACGGTTCGCCAGCCACTGTTCGCGAGTTATCGCAAACACCAGTGTCGGAAAACCGCGAAACGTAATTTCTTTTTCCACTTTCATTCCATTTTTCTCCGCCACGCGACGTGACGGAATATTTTCCGGATGAATCAGCGAAATCACGCGAGGCAGTCTTAAATCTGCAAAGGCGTAGTCGCGCACGGCGCGCGCACCTTCAGTAATGAGGCCGCGATTCCAGTAATCGGGATGCAATCGATACCCGATCTCGATCTCTCCCGGTACCTCAGGATGATGATGGAAACCGCAGTAACCAATAACCGCGTGTTCGCCACGCAAAACGACCGCAAACTGCGACGGCATACCCGCGCGATCCCAGCCCATCACCTTCTCGATGAATTCAACCGTCTTGTTCCGTTCGGTGAAAACGCCTAACGAGAAGCGCATGAAGTCAGGATTCGCGAATAACTCCACCATCGCGTCGACATCTTCCTCGCGGAAGGAGCGCAGGATTAGTCGTTCGGTTTGCAGTTCCATCATAACAATGCGCTGCTCAGGTGCATCGGCTTCTCCGAAGACGATGTCAATTCGCCGCAGGCGCAAGTGTCTGGCGAAGTATCGCGGCCAACGCGTTGAGCACAACGCGTTCCACCGTCGCGTGTTCGCAACATACAATCCCGCCGCCAACTACGATTAATCAGTAAAGAAATGCGCGAAGAGAACGAGGAATACGCGCGACCAGCGCAGCCACCAGACACGTCAAGTCTGGCGGCGATGCGCCAAGCAGCGGCACACTGCACTGCATGTCATTTGTACAAGCGAGGCACCCAAACTGTCTTTGGCGAAGGGCCGAAGCGTGCAGCCATGATGCTGGTTGGCGAACAGCCGGGCGATTACGAAGACGTGGCGGGCAAACCATTCGTTGGTCCGGCTGGGAAAATTATGGATCGCGCGCTGGAAGAAGCCGGAATCGATCGCTCGGAGGTTTACGTGAGCAACGCGGTGAAACACTTTAAGTGGGAACCTCGTGGCAAACGCCGGATTCATCAGAAGCCTAACTCGCGCGAAATCGCAGCGTGCCGTCCCTGGCTGGAAGCGGAACTCCGGATCGTTAAGCCCAAGCTCGTCGTGGCGATGGGTGCGACAGCGGCCCAGACCATCTTCGGTCCGGGATTTCGCGTGACGCGTGAGCGCGGAAAAGTGTTGTCGTCGAAGCTCGCGCCAAGGGTGCTCGCGACTGTTCATCCCTCGTCGCTTCTTCGCCAAACCGATGCAGAATCGCGCAAACGCGAATACAAGCATTTTGTCGCCGATCTTAGGGCGGCATTAAGCGCAGCTGGCGAAGAATAGCGACTCTGTCACGTCGAGCGAAGTCGAGACATCCCGCGACGTGGTCTGAGAGTCTGCCTCGGGATTCCTCGACTCCGCTCGGAACGACGATTGTTACGTGCTTTATTAGGCGATCGCCGTTATATCTCGCGTTTTGTATCGTGCGACAAAGTCCTTGCGCAATTGATCGAATGTCCCGCGTTCAATTTCTGTGCGCGCCTGGTTCATCAGATCTAAATAAAAATGCAAATTGTGGAGCGTGACCAAACGAAGGCCGAGAATTTCCTCCGCCTTGATGAGGTGGCGAATGTAGCCGCGCGTAAATTCCCGGCAGGCAGAACACGCGCAGTTTTGTTCGATGGGCGTTTTATCTCGCGCGAACTCGGCATTCTTTAGGTTGACCGTGCCGGCTTTGGTGAACGCCGTTCCATTGCGCGCGAGGCGCGTCGGCAGCACGCAATCGAACATGTCCATCCCGCGGGCGACCAGCTCCAACATTTGCGGCGGCGTGCCGAGGCCCATCGCGTAACGCGGTCTTTCCGCGGGCAAAAATGGTTCTGCCGATTCGACAGCCCGCATCATTTCTTCTTCCGGCTCGCCCACGCTCACCCCGCCGACCGCGTAGCCGTCGAAATCTAAATCGACAATCTGTTGCGCGCTTTGCTTCCGCAGATCTTCGAATGTGCCGCCTTGGACGATGCCGAAAACAAGCTGACGTGCTGTAGTGTGCGCTGTCCCCAGCGCATCCGCCCGAAATTCCGCTGAGACAGCGGACGCTACAGCCCGGCATCTCTTTGCCCAACGCGCCGTCAACTCAGCGCTTCTCGCAGCGTAATCGTACTCGCACGGATACGGAACACATTCATCGAGCACCATCGCAATGTCACTGCCGAGCGCGGTCTGAATTTCCATTGCGATCTCCGGCGAAATGAACGCTCGCGAGCCGTCGACGTGATTTTGGAATTGCACTCCCTCCTCGGTGATCTTGCGCAACTTCACCAGCGAGAAAACCTGATACCCGCCGCTGTCTGTGAGAATCGGCCCATCCCAACTCATGAAATTGTGCAGGCCGCCAAAATGTTTAATGACTTCGAGTCCAGGCCTAACGAACAAGTGATAGGTGTTTCCCAGAATAATCTGCGCATCCAGCTCTCGGAGTTCGCGCGGACTGACGCCCTTCACACTGCCTTGTGTTCCCACCGGCATAAATGCAGGAGTATCGATCGCGCCATGCGCAGTTTTTAATCGTCCGCGTCGGGCTTTTGAATGTTGATCGCTTGCGATGAGTTCAAAGTCATTCTGCATGTGAATTAGAGGTTCCTCGACTTCGCTCGGAATGACAATTGAAGGCCAAAATATTTTTTGCAGATCGTGATCTTGCCTCTATATTCGGCGCTTACCGCATCAGGAGCGCGAGAGAGTTTATTGCGCGGCCTGAAGCGGGTTTTTTTGTCGCCCGGAGTAACAACCTTTTGGCGGCGCTTTACTTTTAGGAT
>JBJMXF010000246.1:0-11076 GCA_045809725.1 Candidatus Udaeobacter sp.
GAGCAGGATTGCGTTCGCGTATCCGCCGAGAACAATGAGCGACAGTGCGAATCCTACCCAGGAGAAGATCGATAATCCACCGTCAGAAATTCCGAACCAGAACAAGGTAGGCACCCGAAACATACCGGCGCTTCGTGACCCGAGCTGCGTTTGAACCTCGTTCAGAAAACGCGTGGCCGGCGTCAACCCATGCTCGCCAATGAGTGGGACGAGCTGGTTCGCTGCGACCAGAAATGCAACGGCATAGACAAATCCAAGCAGCCGCAGGATGACAAATCGGGTCAGCCAGTAGGAATTTCCTAGTGCGAAAAGTTTTTGAAGAATGGCTCGGGTGTTAGTCATTCAATTGCTGCTTACCAGCTGACGGAGTCAGCTTCAACGTTCAACGCGCACGCGCACGAACAATGCAAAGGCAGTCGCGTGTTGGTGCACGTTGACACTAAGCGTGATGAGATTCAGTTTTCCTGCCTTCACGCCAGGGTAGCTCAGTGGTAGAGCAGGGGACTCATAAGCCCTTGGTCGGGAGTTCGACTCTCCCCCCTGGCACTTCCCTACTCCTTGGGTTGCGAAAGATATGCCTGTAAATCCTTATCTCCGCCGCGGACTGCAGCCATGAAGCAAACGCCGCTGCGTTCCATCACGGCACCTGTCCAGCCTTCCTGGTGAACATAGCGCCAGCCAGGAAACCGCAGCACTGTTCCGGTCTTGCTGTCTCTCTCGGCCGGAAAGAGAAAGAACTGCATTCGTTTCTCTGAAACCCAAATTTGGGCGATACGCCGTGATTCGTCGTCTTCAAAAACGCGGCAACCAATCGTGCCAAAATCGGCGAACTGTTCCGGAACATCGTAATGCTCCAAGCCGTGTTTCATAAAAAACAGATCGCTTAATGTTCCTGCCTCAGCGGTCACCGGATCCAGCATCACCGGTCGCGTGGAAGCAGCGACCCCCAACAACTTGCGAGCTGTCGCCGAGCCAGGAAAATCATCAAAGTGGCTAACAAAATTGAACACGAATACTCCTGCGATCACCACAACAGCGAAGCTGATCGCCAGCACGGCGGGATTGCGCAGAGTGTTTTTCCAAGTCCGCTTGGAGACCGGGACCAGGTCTTTTTCCGAAAACCACTCGGCAGACTCCGCCGGAATGGAAATAAGACTAACTACGCTCGCAACGGCGCGATCGAAGTTTTGTTGATCGGAAAATTCGGCGGAGCCGTCTGCACGGGATATTGCCGAGCGCATGGCGCGGTCGCTCAGATGACGCGCGCTGATTGGAGCGCAATTCAAAAGAGAGCGTTGCCTTCGCATCAACGAGAGTAGCTTCATACCTTGCTCGGTTGAGGAAACTTCGAATCGAGCCACGCCTGCAATTGCCGCCGGCCTTTAGCGAGCAAGCGCGAAAGCTCGCTGAGCTTCAGCTCGGCGATATCGAGGATTTCCTGGTAGTCGAATTCGTCCAAATAAAAAAGCGCCAGCGCGCTTCGCTGCGGATCGGGTGCAGCTGAAATCCAAGTGGCCAGCTGCAAAGGATCTAGACGCTGAATTTGTGATTCAGCCTTCGGCGCGACATCGCGTTCATCCATTGGCACCGGCTCCGGTTGCAAGTCACTTTTCGTCGTCTCCAGGCAGCGCCATCGCGCGTCGCGGAACAGCCAGAACGGTTCACTCGGCAGTTCCCCGCGAGCAGCGCGCACCGCAGCCTCGCGCAACGTGGCGTGAAAAACTTCCTGTGCTTTCCGCGAGTCGCCGAGCATCAGGAAACAGAAGCGATAAAGCTGTGGCAGATTTTGTTTTCGTTCCGGCACGCCAGATGGTCCCCGAAAAACTTCGCGCACTTTACGTGACTGGGGTGACGCAGGCAATCCTGCGTGCGCAGATTTGGTTCACAGACGAAATTGTCTGCGTCACGAGCTTCGCAGAGATTTCAAACGCCGCGCCACTTCCTCGGCGTTTTCCCTGCTGTTGAACGCCGAGATGCGAAAGTAACCTTCGCCTTGTGCGCCGAAACCGGCGCCGGGGGTGATGACGACATTCAATTCGCGCAACATTCGGTCGAACAGTTGCCAGCTTGTCAGCCCATCCGGTGTTTTCACCCAAATGTAAGGTGCGTTTACTCCTCCAAAAGCCTCCAAGCCAGCATCAGCCGCGGCGCTACGAAGAACATCGGCGTTGCCCATGTAATGATCAATTAGCTGACGAACCTGTTCACGGCCTTCAGTGGAGTACAACGCTTCGGCGCCGCGTTGTACTGGGTAAGCGACACTGTTCGATTTCGTGCTCCAACGACGCTGCCAAAAAGGATGCAACGGGCGCCGTTGTCCGTCAGCGCTTCGCGCGAGCACCGATTTCGGCATCACCGTGAATCCACAACGCACACCGGTGAAACCGCCGTTCTTCGAAAAGCTGCGTAACTCGATCGCGCATTCGAGCGCGCCGGGAATCTCGAAAATAGAATGCGGAATTTCCGGATCCGAAATGTACGCCTCATACGCCGCATCGAAGAGCAAAAGCGCATCTTGTTCGTGCGCGTAATCGACCCAGCGCGCGAGCTGTGCGCGCGATGCGACGGCACCAGTTGGATTGTTTGGAAAACAAAGATAGACGAGATCGGCATGCTCCTTAGGTGGCTCGGGCACAAAACTGTTTTGCGCCGTACACGGCAAATAACGAATCCCTTCGTAGCTGCCATCCTTTCGTGAAGGACCGGTATGGCCAGCCATCACATTTGTATCCACGTACACTGGATAGACTGGATCGGGGACCGCGACCTTATTTTGGCGGCCGAGGATGTCGAGGATGTAACCGCAATCGTTTTTTGATCCGTCAGAAACGAAAATTTCGTCATCAGCAATCTGAATATTCCGATCGCGGTAATCGCATTGAGCGATGGTTGATCTGAGAAACTCGTAGCCCTGTTCTGGACCATAACCACGAAAACTTTCGCGGTGTCCCAGCTCATCGATGGCGCGTTTCATTGCGTCGATAGCTGCGGCTGGAAGTGGCTCGGTAACATCACCGATCCCACAGCGGATTAATCGGCTGGCACCTTCGGGATCGGCTTCGCAAAATTCGCGCACGCGCCGCGCGACCTCTGGAAAGAGATATCCGGCCTGAAGCTTAAGATAATTTTCGTTTAGGTAAGCCATGGTTGGGTAGCGCACGCGTCCCGCGTGCGGGTTTCGGCGTCACGCCGAAACAATCTTTTTCGAACTGGTGTTTAACCCCGGCGATGACGATCTCAAGAGAAAGTCCACGACCGCGAGGACGCGTTCGCCAGCACGCGAGACGCGTGCGCTACCCAGAAGCGAATCGGCAGCGTCCTCTCAGTAGTTCCTGGCGATCGCATCCCAGTTAACGACGTTCCACCACGCCTTGAGATAATCAGCGCGCCGGTTTTGATATTTCAAGTAATAGGCGTGCTCCCACACATCGACGCCGAGAATAGGCGAATTGCCGTCCATCAGAGGGCTGTCCTGATTTGGGGTGGAAATTATTTCGAGCCCGCCACTCTTCCTGATCAGCCATGCCCATCCACTCCCGAAACGGCCTACACCGGCCGTGCTGAGTTTTTCCTTAAACTGATCGAAGCTGCCGAAAGCGGATTTGATGTCATCGGCGAGTTTGCCTTTAGGTTCGCCGCCAGCGTTCGGTCCCATGATGTTCCAAAAGAACGAGTGATTGGCATGACCGCCGCCGTTATTCCGCACGACGGTGCGAATGTTTTCCGGCACAGAATTCAGATCACCGATGAGATCTTCTACGGTTTTCTTCTCCAGATCAGTGCCATTTATTGCCTTGTTCAGGTTGTCGACGTAAGCCTGGTGATGTTTCGTGTAATGGATTTCCATTGTGCGCGCATCGATGTGCGGCTCCAAGGCATCGTACGCATAGGGTAATTTGGGTAGTTCGTAAGCCATAATGGTTACTGTTAGATCGAATTACGGCGAGCGATAGGTTTATTTTTGGCTGGGAAGCCGTCCCTAATCTGGTAGGGACGCCGAGCTGCGGCGTCCGGTCGGCGCAGCGCGCCGACCCTACCGTTCGCAGCGATAAAACCCCGGATGATATCCGACTCCGCTGCGATGATTCACATACGTCGCGAGAGCTAAGAGCGGGAAATTCTGGCGATACATGTCGTACTTCAGATAGAACGTGCGCGGGAATCCGGTGCCGGTGATTTCATCTTCATCCCATGAGCCATCGGGCTTTTGCGAGCGAATCAGGTAACGCAAGCCGCGTTGAATGCTCAGCCGATCCAGGTCACCGCAGGCGCAGATGCCCATGATGGCCCAAGCGGTTTGCGACGCAGTGCTTGGGCCAATTCCTTTTGTCGACGGATTTTCGTACGTGCCACACGTCTCACCCCAGCCGCCGTCGTTGTTTTGGCAGCTTTCGAGCCAATCGCGTCCGCGCAAAATCCAGTCCTGAGTCATATCTTCGCCGATTGCTCGCAGGCCGCGCAGTACCTGCCAGGTGCCGTAAATATAATTAACTCCCCAGCGCCCGTACCACGAGCCATCGTCATGTTGAGTGGCGATCAAATATTTGATCGCATCGCGGACGCATTTCTCATTGCCATCGAAACCGATGTAGCCGAGCAACTCGAGCGTGCGCGCAGTCAAATCGCTGCAAGTGGGATCCAGAATCGCATTGTGATCCGCAAACGGCATATCTTCCAACCACGCAGTTGTCACGTCTTTGTCGAACGCAGCCCAGCCGCCGTCGCGACATTGGAAACTGAGCTGCCAGCCAAGCGCGCGACGAAACAAATCGTTCAGTGATTGTGAGTCTTGCGGTTGAACAAGCCTGAGTGCCATTAACACCATCGCGGTGTCATCAGTGTCGGCGTAACAGACATTATTGTATTCGAAGGCCCAGCCGCTGGCTTCGGAATACGAATTGTTGATCGCCCAATCGCCGCGAATTCGCACTTCCTTGTTGATTAACCATTCGGCAGCTTTCTGCAGCGCGGGATGTTCCGGCGAAAGACCAGAATCTGCGAGTGAAATGATCGTGATGGCTGTATCCCAAACGGGCGAGAGACACGGTTGAATTCTGAAATCCTCGGGATCCTCAACGAATAACCCGGCGAAATCTTTTTCCGCCTTCGCGTAAACTGGATGTGTTTTCGAATACCCAAGCGAGCGCAGAGCAATCATGCAGTTGAGCATCGCGGGGAAAACGGCGGCAAGACCGTCGCTTCCCTCTTTGATTCGCTCGAGCATCCAGTGCTCTGCTGTTTCCAGCGCCCGTTGCCGCAGGAAGCCGATCCTAAGGGGTTGCAGAAATTTGAAGGTATCGTCAAGGCGGAGGAAGAAATTCCGCCACGTCCAGAATTTTTCGCTGCGCGGCAGGCGCAAATCGGCCTGCTCTGTACCGAGTGGATACAGCTCGTGCAATTGTTTTTCGCCGGGCAAAATCCGGGTCGGCTTAAAATGATTGATAATGGCCAGCGGAATGAGCATCGCCCGGCTCCACGACGACATTTTGTAAATGTGAAAAGGAGCCCAGCTCGGCAGGAGCACCATCTCCACCGGAATCGAGGGCAAATATTTCCACGGGAACACGCCGAGCAATGCCAGGTAAAGCTTGCTGAACGTGTTCATCTGCGGAATGCCGCCCAGGCGCATGATGGTCGCGCGCGCTTCCTGCATAAACGGCGCATCCATGGAACAACCGGCGAGTTTCAGCGCAAAATATGCCTTCACCGACGCATTAATCTCGCTTGGTCCGCCGTGATAAATGTTCCAGCCGCCCTCAGGCAATTGGCGTTTAAGAATGTGACGAACGCAACGCCGCTGTAGTTGCGCGTTTACTTCCCCGCACCAATGCATGAACACGACGTAGTCGGAGCATAACGTGCTATCGACCAATAACTCGCCGCACCAATGCCCGTCCGCTTTTTGCTGCCGCAAGAGATTTTCCTGTGCGAGAGAAATCGCGCGCGAAATCTCCTGGTCCGCCGCGGAGTCCGATTCCGAGGCGTCGGGCGACTTTGGTAAGACTCGCAATTGCGGCGACGGCATGTCGATCGTTTAAGAGGCTTTCGCTGTTGGCTCAGCGCGGTTGCCAGTCAGATGACCATTTCCTGAGCTGACACCGTTGTACGCGAGCACTTCGCTGCCGCGTCCAGCCGCCTTCGGCTTCGGTCCAAAATTGAACTTGATCGTTTTCCAAGTATCGCCGCGCTGAGCTTGCAAACCGAGCGTTGCAGTGGGCTCGTAGCCGCAATGCACCATGCAATTTTCGCACCGGCTGTCGCGTGCAATGCCATCGACGACTCCGTATCGGTTCCAGTCCGTCTGTTTCAGCAGCTCTGCATAGCTGGAGAAATGGCCGTCAGTCATCAAATAACAAGGACCCTTCCAACCACGGATGTTGCGCGTAGGAATTGCCCAGGCGGAACAGGTCAGGTCGCGTTTTCCAGCGAGAAATTCAAAATAGACGGGAGTTCCGAAAAATGCATAACGATTCATCCAGTCCTCGATTTTCCGGAATTTCTGAACGGTCATCGCTCGAGTGAGAAAGAAATCTTCGGGCCGCAAATTGAGCCGTTTGGTCATGTCTTTCTTCGCAGCGTCATAGTCGTACCCAGGAGTGATCGTGTGTCCGTCAACCCCAAGGTCTGACAGGTAATCGAACATTCGCTCGATTTCCTGCATATCGGTCTCTTTGTAGATCGTCGTGTTGGTTGCGACTTGATACCCGAGCGCCTTCGCCATTTTGATTGCCAGAATGCACTCTTTGAAAACGCCCTCGCGCTCGACGATCAGGTCGTGTGTTCGCTCCAAGCCGTCGAGGTGAACGTTCCAGTACATCCATTTGCTAGGCCCGATCGTCGGCTTGGCCGGGTCTTTCGGTCCCTTGCGGATTTCAGCGGCGTCTTTTTCGGAGAGCAATCCATCCTTAAGCAGCACATCGATTTTCTCCTCGAATCTTTTACCGCTGCCATTTTGCGCGCTGCTTAATTCCTTTGCCAGCCATTCGCGCATTTTTTTCCGCATGAATACCGCGTTAGTACAAATGTAAACGATCCGTCCTTGCGCGAGCACTCCTTCGACCAATGCTTCGATATGCGGATAGACCAGCGGTTCACCGCCGCAGATCGAAATCATCGGGGCATTGCACTCTTGAGCTGAAGCCAGGCAATCCTCCAGACTCATCATATCCTTTAGGGAGGTGGAGTATTCGCGAATCCGTCCGCAACCTGTGCAGGTGAGATTGCACGTATGCAACGGCTCGAGCTGCAGCACCGTGGCAAACTTCTTGGTGCCACGCAGCTTGTGCCCGATCACGTAGGCAGCAATTTTCGCTGTGAGCGGAAGAGGAAATCTCATAAAAGCGAGGACTTTACCGAGCGGCCGTCGGGGTGTCAATCAGCAGGCCCGTTTGTAATTTGAATCGGGCTTGAGCAGTCGTTTGGATTTGGGATACGACTCTAGTGTATTGGCCCTCAACAGCAAACAAACCTGCGACTGCGTGGGTTTTGTGTGGTTAAATTGAGGCAAGTGCGAGTCAATCAATCGAGGAATTAACCATATGAAAAAACTATTCTTAGCAGCATTTTCCGTTGGGCTAATTGGCTGTGCAAACCAACCCGCGCCGCCGCCCGGTGCGGTCGTGACCAGTGGCTACCCTTATTCCCGGTACGCTTATACCGCGGAGGTGTGGGGCCATCGCAGCGCCGCCTATAAGGATTGGAGCACGGCCCAATTGCAGCAGCGCCGGCTCGATCTTTACGCAACAGTCCCGTTCACCAGGACGCGTAATGAGGTTCCGGCCTACATCTACAACGGGATGGCGCTGCCACAGCAGGACGAAATCAAGGCTATCGAAACTGAGTTGAATTGGCGATACCAGAAAGGTGATAAGAGCGCAGAGCTGAAGGAATTCTGGCCTTCGGCGCGACGGCATATTGCGAGCGGCGGACGTTTCGATTCAGGCTTCTAAAGTGCGACGGTCGTCGACGCGCAAATCTCCACGATTACGTCGTTCGCGACACTTATACACCGTGCGAACCACGGCGGATCAGACTGACTGCGATGGCGGCCAGAAGGAGCGCGACGATTTTTGACACACCTCGCAAGCCTTGTCTGCCCATCCACCGCGCGACAAAATCGGCGTTCCAGAACGCGATCACCACCAGCGCGAGATTGACCAGAAGCGCCGCGATCGTAAACACCAAGCCCACTGTATCAACAAGTATGAGCAGTGCTGTCAGCAGCGCAGGCCCAGCTATCAAAGGCATCCCAAGCGGGACTACGCCGAAGTCGTGTGTCGCTTCGCGAGTGGCCGGTGCGACATTAAGCAACTCCCGTCCGGCTAACCCAAGTAAGACCAGGCCACC
Organism: Candidatus Udaeobacter sp.; assembly: GCA_045809725.1. Taxonomy (GTDB): domain Bacteria; phylum Verrucomicrobiota; class Verrucomicrobiia; order Chthoniobacterales; family UBA10450; genus Udaeobacter. The sequence goes on from JBJMXF010000246.1 coordinate 8,347, forward strand.
TGCCACCTGAAAATCCGCTACGGTGATTCCAAGTGCCGTAAAGATTATCTTTCCGAGAAATATAAACCCGACCGAAATACAGAGCGCCGTGAAGATGGCGATGAAACCCTCTCGCTGCCGCTGTTCGCGCGGAGTGTCACCAGCCAAGCCCATAAACATGGCCACCAGCCCAATAGGATCTATGGCGACAAAAATCGGAATAAGGGCAACGAAAAATTTGTGAACCATGCTTTACGCGCCTCGCCAGCGCTCGTCTAGTCATAGATCAACACAGATGAAATAGAGATTCATCAAAATTCCTTCTGCCACCGGTGAAAATCTGTGTAACTCTTTGGCCTATTTTGCTCTTCCACCGTATGTCGAACAATTCCCATAAATCCGCAGCGGTTTACATCTCGCTCATTCTGTTCGCTTCGAGCTTCGTTTCGGCTGCCGAATTGAAAACAGTCGATGATTTTCGTGCCGCCGCGGCAAAAGCGAACGCCGTATTGACCATTCCCGATTGGGAGCAAACACCGGACGCGGTTGAGACTGCAATGAAAAATGCAATTGCGAAGGCGAACGTAGCGTTAGATCGGATCGGTGCGCAAGACCAGAGCAAAGCGAGTTTCAAGAGCACTGTCGTGGCCTTGGATGATGTCACGTACGAGGCGAGTCTCGCGGCGAATAGGGCCACTCTCATCAAGGAGACGAACACGAACCCCGCCATGCGCACTGCTGGGGAAAACGCCGTGAAAGCGTTTCAGGACTGGGCGGTCGGCATCGATTATCGGGAGGACGTTTACAGGGCGATCAAGGCATTTGCAGATACGCATCCAAAGCTCAGCGGCGAAGACGAAAAGCTGCTGAAGGAAACGCTGCGCGATTATCGCCGTGCCGGTTTGGATTTGCCGCCCGAGCAGCGCAAGGAAGTTGAGGAATTGCGCAAGGAACTCTCGAAGCTGGGAACAGATTTCCAAACTAACATCGTTAAGTCCAATGCGCCGGTCATGTTCAGCAAAGCCGATCTCGATGGGCTTCCGGAAAGCTTCTTTGCCTCGCCCGGCATCAAAACCGGCGACGACGTCTATGCGGTGATGGCGAACGTCACGTGGCAATTCAACACCGTCCAAGAGAACGCCAAAAACGAAGCGACGCGTAAACAGCTGTACATCGTTCGGGACACGCTCGCGAAAGACAAAAACGTTCCTCTTCTGAACCAGATGCTGGAGCTGCGAAACAAAATTGCACTGCGCCTCGGCTACAAGTCATGGGACGATTACCAGACCGAAGTCAAAATGGCTAAATCCGGGACGAATGCGGAAAAGTACATCAACGATCTGGTCACGGGCATTCAGCCAAAATTCGATAGTGAAATTGCAGAACTGCAAAAGTTGAAGGCTGCCGATACGAATGATCCTAAAGCCAGGATCATGGTGTGGGACTGGCGGTACTACAGCACCCAGCGGGACAGGCAAAAATACGACGTCGATAAGGAAGCGTTGCGCGCGTATTTCCCTTTCCAAAAAGTCCTCGACGGGATGTTCAACATTTATCAAAGCATCTTTGGTCTGAAATTCGAAAAGATCGTCGCGCCGCACAAGTGGATTGATGATCTCCAGCTGTATCTCGTCACCGACTCAGCCACGGGCGAGCCGCTCGGGATGTTTTATCTCGACATGTTTCCGCGCGAAGGAAAATTCAATCACTTCGCGCAATTCGTCGTCATCAGCGGCAAGCTCTTGCCGAACGGAAAATATCAGCGGCCGACTGTTGCCTTGCTCTGCAATTTCCCGCCGGCGAGCGGCGATGCACCATCGTTGATGACGCATCAGGACGTGGAGACACTTTTCCACGAGTTTGGGCATGCTCTGCATTCCATTGTCACGCGCGCGAAGTATGGCCGCTTCGCCGGAACAAACGTCCCGGGTGACTTTGTTGAAGCGCCGTCGCAAATGCTGCAAAACTGGGTTTGGGACAAGAAAGTGCTGGATACTTTTGCTGCCGATTACCGCGATCCGTCGAAAAAAATTCCCGCAGACATCGTCAAGAAGCTCAACGACGCGAAGCTGGCGGATGCCGGCGTACTTTATCGGCGCCAGTTCGCGTTCGCTTCACTCGATTTGGCTCTGCATGATCCACATCCCGAAGAAATGCCGTACGATTGCGTGGCCATATCGAACCCGATCTTGGAAAAAGTATTTTTGCCGATTGATCCGAGCACAACGTTCGTCTCCTACTTTGGTCATTTGAATGGCTATGACGCCGGTTACTACGGCTACGCCTGGGCGGACGCGATTGCCGCCGATATGGCAACCGTTTTTGAAAAGGCAAAGGACGGTTACCTCGACAAACAGGCCGGAATGAAATTGCGCCGCGAAATTTACGAACCCGGCGATTCGCGCGACGTCAACGAGTCGATCGAAAAATTCCTGGGCCGCAAGCAATCCATCGAACCATTTCTGAAAAAAATCGGCATTGGCGCGCAGGACAAGAAGAAAACAGCAGCCGAACCATCACAGGAAACGAGATAACGAATCGGCGACTCCGCTTGCGCTGTGGTGAATTAGATGATTCAATCGGGTTCGCACTTACCAAAACCTGAATGGGCTCGCTGAAAAAACGGAGAAAAGCAAAGATTGCCAAGCACAAGCGCCGCAAACGCATGAAGGCGCACCGGCACACGAAACGACTGCGCTACAAATTGTAAGGCAGAATCTAATTGCTTTTGCTGACCAAGCTGCCGCCCGT
>JBJMXF010000247.1:0-20266 GCA_045809725.1 Candidatus Udaeobacter sp.
GCCTGTTTCGGTTTGCCACCACGTGTCCACGATCGGACAACGTCCGCCGCCGATGGTTCTATGGTACCACATCCATGCTTCCGGATTGATTGGTTCGCCAACTGAGCCTAACAAGCGTAACGACGAGAGATCGTGTTTCCTGACCCAATCGTCGCCCCAACGGATGAAGGCGCGGATCGCGGTCGGCGCAGTATAAAGAATGTTGACGCGATACTCTTCGATGATTCTCCAGAAGCGATCGGGCTCGGGCCAGTTCGGCGCGCCCTCGTACATGACAACGGTTGCGCCATTCGCGAGCGGTCCATAGACGATGTAGCTGTGACCGGTGACCCAGCCGACGTCGGCGGTGCACCAAAAAATATCCTCATCGCGGATATCGAACACGTATTTAGTGGTGCAATAAACGTTCACGAGGTAGCCGCCGGTGGTGTGCAAAATTCCTTTCGGTTTTCCCGTGGAGCCGCTCGTGTAGAGGAGGTAAAGCGGATGCTCGCTATCGAGGGACGCGGGCGGACAGTTTGCGTCCACGTATTCCAATTCTCGATGCCACCACACATCGCGGCCTTCCTCCATGTGGATGTCATTTGCGGCGCGACGAAAAACGATTACGCGCCGGACAGAGGTGCCTTCGCGCAGCGCGTCATCCACGTTTTTCTTTAACGGCACAATCCCGCCGCGACGATACGAGCCATCGGCAGTGATGAGCGCAATGGCGCCGCTATCATTGATGCGATCGCGAATGCTGTCCGAGCTAAATCCTCCGAAGACCACTGAATGTACTGCGCCAATTCGAGCGCAGGCGAGCATCGCAATCGCCGCCTCCGGAATATTTGGCAGATAAATGATAACGCGATCGCCTTTTTTGAAGTTGTTCCGTTTCAGCACATTCGCAAAGCGGCAGACTTCACGGTGTAACTGCTGATAGGTGAGTGTGCGCTTTTCGCCCGGTTCACCTTCCCAAATGATCGCCGCCTTGTTCCGACGCGAGCCTGTGAGATTGCGATCCAGGCAATTTTCCGAAACGTTCAATTTCCCGCCCACGAACCATTTCGCGAATGGCGGCTTCCACTCAACAACCTTGTTCCACGGCTTACGCCAGATCAGCTCCCTGGCTTCGCGTGTCCAGAACTTGGCAGGCTGGTCGATCGATTCTCGATACATCCGGCGATATTGAGCCAGGCTCTTGATTCGCGCCTTACTGCTGAAACCGGGTGCTGGCTTAAAAACGCGTTTTTCGACCAGATGCGATTCGATATTATCGTGCATGGGCAGTCCCTAATATGCGCAAGAAGTTTTGAGGGCAAGCGCGCGATTCCTGTGTAGCCACCGCCCTGCGGCCGGTCAAATGTCATTAGTTATGCGTTGGACGGGCGACAGCGCGGTGGTTACACGTTAAAAGATGCTCGAGCCTTTGCCTGACGAATATTTCATGCGCGAAGCATTGCGACAGGCACACAAAGCATACGCAGCGGACGAAGTCCCGGTGGGAACGGTGATTGTGCGCGAGGATAAAATCATCGCGCGCGCATACAACCAGGTCGAGTTACTGACGGACGCAACCGCGCACGCCGAAATGCTGGCGCTGACACAGGCTGAAGCGGCCGTCGGCGATTGGCGTCTAACCGATTGCGATCTTTATGTCACCAAGGAGCCATGCGCCATGTGCGCAGGCGCGCTTGTGCACACGCGAATCCGGCGGGTGATCTTCGGCTGCGCAGATCCCTCTGCTGGAGCTGCGGGTAGCATCATGAACCTGCTGCAGATGCCGACCTTCAATCACCGATGTGAAATTACGCCCGGTGTTTTACAAAACGAATGCACTGCGATTTTGCAGGACTTTTTTCGCAGACGCCGAGATGAGCGGGACTCGACAACTTCCTAGTCGTTACTGCGTCAGCCACTAATGTCGGGAACCAGGTAAGGTGCTGCTCGAGTTTCGTTCGTTCGCCGTCAGAGCGGCAGTCTTGACTGAAACGATTTAAGTTGGCGAAAAAAGAGCTGGCTTGGAAGTGCTCCAAGCCAGCTACTAACCTTACACCAACCTGTACGCTTTGTTATTAGCGGTGGCGATAGTGCTTACGATGCTTGTAGACGCGATGACTGCTGTAGTAATACGGCCGTCCACTGTAATAAGACGTTCGGTAAGATGGATAACCACCGTAATAGCTGGAGTACCCGTATCCCGGGTAGCTGTAGCCATATCCCGGATAGCCGTAGCCGTATCCCGGGTAACCGTAGCTGCTGTAACGATATCCGGGATAACCGAAGCCGATGCCTACTCCTCCGATGCCAACCGAAACCTGAGCGTCAGCTTGTTTTGCCGGAACCAAAGCCAATCCGATTGCTACTAATGGAAGTAAAAGAAGCTTTTTCATGTGTCCTCCTATGTTTGAATTTCCCCGTGTTAAAGATGCAAGCTCCTCGACGGAACTCACCTGGCGCATCTAATATCGCGCCTCTCCCTTTTTATCTGATTCGAATACCAACGATGTCGCGGTTCCGTTGGAGACAAAAATCCAAAGAAAATTGGATTGGAATCCAAAACTAAATTTCGCGGAAAAGAGCGCGATGTTCTAGTCGGGGCGGCGGTGAGGGGAGAGCACAACTTCAGCCACAAGAGGGAAATGGTCGGACGCAATCCGAGCGAGAGGTGACCGATGTACCGTTACGCTGCGTGGTTCGACCGCGCGGTTGACAAAAATGTGATCGACAGTCAGCACCGGAAAACGCGTCGGGAAGGTGCGAATGGGTTCGGTGGCCCGGGTCAGTTCGCGCACATCGCGCAGATGGCGACTGAGTGTGAGATATGGTCGCGAACCCCGCAGACTGTTGAAGTCGCCAAGCAAAATAAGCGGCGTGTCAGCGTCGATTGCTGCTCGCCACTCCGCACTCGCGAACAATTGTGTTTGAACGACGCGTTCGCGCCAGCCTAAACCGAGATGCGTGTTGATGATGTGGATCTTCCCGACATCTGTTTCGACGTTCACTTCAATCGCCGCGCGATTCTCACGGCAAAAAAACGGTGGTGTGCCTGGCAACTCGATCGCCCGCCGAAAAGTGAGTTCGTACCGGCTAAGGATGGCATTGCCATACTGCTCATCGTCTTGTCGCATGGCAGGATAAAAATGGCTGTACCATCCAAGATGCTCGGCGATAATTTTAGTCTGATCCGCACTGGCGGAACGCCGTCGGCCAAGGTCGAGCTCTTGCAGCGCTACAACATCAACTGACATCTCGCCTATCACCTGGGCTATGCGCGTTTCAGAGCGCTGCCGATCCATCCCCACGCAGCCATGTACATTGTAAGTCGCGACCCGGAGGTTCGCTTGAGACGTTGGCGTGTTAGTCACGGGTTACATCTGCGACCGGAAGATTGACATGGCTCTACCTTTGATCTTTTCCTCCCAAGGGCGATGTCGCCAGTCACGAAGCGTAACTTCGCGCGAATGATTTTTGTCCTCTTCGAAAACTCTTGCGTACGATGTAACGAATTGCCGATCGAGCACGTTGAGGTTTGCTTCTTCGTTCAATGACATTGAACGGTTGTCGAGATTGGCCGAACCGAAGGAAGCCCAGCAGTCATCGACAAGCAGATATTTGCAGTGAAATCGTGCCGGCTGGTACTCGTAAAAACGCGCGCCCGCTTCGAGCAAAGGTTTCCAAAGCGCCTTTCCCACCGACCGGACCGTGCGCGCATCAATGTCAGGACCTGGAGTGATGATTTCTATCTTCACGCCTCGCCGCAGTGCTTCGACCAATGTTCGCATTGTGAGATTATCCGGAATGAAATAGGCATTCGCTATGCAAATTCGATGGCGAGCTGCCGCAATCGATAACAGCAACATCAAACGGCCGCTATCGGAGCCTTCGCCAGCTGAGCTCTTGAACACCTGACACATCAGCTCTCCGGCGTGTTGTTGCCTGGGAAAGTAGAGATCGCCGTGTAGCAATTCGGCGCGCGTTTCCAGCCAATTGTCCATGAAAGCCTGCTGCAATTGTGCGACTACAGGACCTCGCAGCGCATAATGAGAGTCGCGCCACAATCCATGCACTCGGCCATTTCCTTTCCAGTCATCCGCAATCCCCACTCCACCGATAAAACCCAGGACTCCGTCGACGATCAGAATTTTTCGATGCGTTCGGAAATTAATGCGCGAGAAATGGACGAAGCGGAAAATCTCCACTGCCACTCCGGCGCGTTTCATCAGCTTGATGGCGCGTCCGTGTACCGCGTTACATCCGAGGGCATCCTGAAGAAAATGCACTTTCACACCGCTACGCGCGCGTTCGGCGAGCGCTTGCGCGAAAGCGTCAGAGACTTCGCCTTCGCGCCACAGGAAATTTTCAAATGTAATTGTGCGCTGCGCCGAACGGATCGCCTCCAGCATTGCAGGGAAAATGTGTTCGCCGTTTTGCAACGGCGTAATTTTGTTTCCTTGCAGGAGAGGCGGTCCGAGCAAGTGCCCCATGGTTCGGACGAATGTGTCATCGCCCACTGCATAGTCCGCTCGAATGGAATGGCGGACCTTTTTTTCCGCCGGGAAGAAATTCCGCACCACGAACAAAGTGGCCAGACTGCTTGCGACGGCGGTGCCAATTAGCTTCAGCCATTGTGGTGAGTCAGAACAAAAAGGGCGGCGCACTGCATCTGTATCGCAGCCACCGGTCAATTAGGCCCCCCCGACGCAGGAAGATCGGCGGATTGATCAGGGCTTGAGAACATTAGCTGCACAGATGCTCGAAATGCTAAACTACGTTACAAATAAACATTTCGCATTTCGTCAAAGCCCAAGACAGCCTTTCTGTGCTGGATTAGCGTTAGATTAAAAGGAGTAAAATAACAGATGAAACAACATGAAGTCACCGTTCCCCAAATCGGCCTCATTGCCGGCACGCGCGCGATGCTCGGCGCGGGAATCGCCCTGTTGCTTTCCGAAAAGCTCAGCGACGAGCAAAGGCGAGCGATCGGGTGGACGCTTGTCGCCGTTGGCGCGGTAACTACGATTCCACTCGTACTGCAATTGCTGGATGAACATGGATGACCGCGACCTAGCATCTGCCAGCGCGCGGATTAGGGATAACAGCCTTTCCTCAAGTGGATGCTGATGTATCCGCGAGAATAATTCAGCGCGCTCTCGCCGTGAGCCGTTGAGCCGTAAGTCGTTACAGCGGGTTTCAAGTAAAGCAGGAGTTCAGGCGAGGTATGTGCTCATGTCAAGGCCTCCCTTAGTAAAAACTAGTAAGTGACGAGTAGGTGGTTACAGGAAGCTGAGACAATCGGCACAACGCTGGGAACCAATTGCGATAGCCCTCTCGTTTACTCCTTCGGGGGAACCTTCAGCAAGGAGGCTTCAAAACAAAAACAATTAAACAAGGGGGAACAATGATAAGTACAAAGAATAGAATAGTCTCGGCCATGGTCGCGCTATCAGTGCTAGTGATGAGCAGCGGGCTGCCACAAGCGGTCGCTGCGAAGCCAACCAGTATCAACATAATACCAACGATCACGAGCGTAGCGCTGGTAAACGGCGTGCTAACCGCGACCGGAACGGCCACGGCAGTGATACATGGTCGGACTACCACAGTGCCGTTCAGCGCTCCGATAGACGTTACCGCATCACCTAATCCGGATCCAAACGATCCATGCGCCATACTAGACCTGCGGCTAGGTCCAATTCACTTAAATTTACTTGGACTTGATGTGCAGACCAGCCCTATATGTCTGGTTCTAACAGGCTTCCCTAACGGCGGCCTCTTAGGACAGCTATTGTGTGGACTCGCGAACGCGCTTAATAACGGAATACCCTTGATTGACTTTCTCGGGGCTCTTCCACCAGATCAGCTGACTACGCTGTTGGGTGGAATCACGGATATTCTCAACGGCGCGTTATCAAATCTAAACAATGCGACGCTCACTTCGATTCAGAACGTCGGACTCCACCACACCTGTGCGATTTTGCACCTCGAGCTCGGTCCATTAAACCTGACGCTACTTGGATTAAATGTCGTACTGGATAACTGCGCCAACGGACCAATCACGGTCGATATTACCGCTATTACTGGTCGGGGAAACTTGCTGGGCAACCTGCTCTGTGAGCTGCTTGGAGGTAACCTAATTAATCTGGGTGCGACTTTGCAGGCCATCCTAAACCAAATAATAGGACTGCTGACTCAGTAAGGAAGCCAAAGGCCGACTAAAAGGAAGTAGCAGCAGTCAAGCGGCGGCTCATTGCGGCTCTACAAGTCGTGGTGAGCCGCCTTCTTTGTAATTGACTATATTTCTCGGAAAACATTGTGACGACCACTCACGCTTGAACTCGTTCGCCGGTTACACTGCGATGCCGACGCGCGTCGTGAGGGTAATGGACTGGCCGGCGCGTAGGGGCCTTCATCGACCTGCTGTACACGCCCCAAAGCTTCTAGTCGCGCTGAGACTCCCGGTGTAATTGCTGCCACCGCCTCCTCTTGCCCACCGGTGACGAACGACTTGAAGTTTTCCGGTGTCCCGGCATGATCAGAGTTTAGGTACGGGTTTTGCACATTAGCGTCGACCGGCTTTACCCCCAGATTGGTGGGGTTCGCGTCGAAGGTGGTGTAAACGGCTGCCGCCCATTGCCAGTTCACCTTCACCTTCCCAGACGTGCTGATCGTGCCGCTCCAGGTCACGGGATTTAATCCTCCAGACAGGTTCGCTGGCACCTGGGACTAAGAGCTGAAAAGAAAGTGTTACTGGCGAGAGGTGGCGATGGTACCGTTGTCATAGACACCCCGCCGGGGCCGAACGTCGTCGTGGCAAAGATTACGGTTGGGTCAAATGTTACGATCGCGTCTGGCACTGAAAGCATAAAGGAGGCGCTTGTGATCGTTTGGTTGTAAAAGTGATCGTCACCGGTGCCGAATTGCAATATTCGCTCACGAGGAAAAGATCCCGCGCAGCGTCCACGCCCGTGGGAAAGCGGATACCACCGGTAAAGGGGAACTGGACTGGCGCCCGATTACAATGCCGGCAAGCACCGGCAGCCCGAGGTAAAGAATCAGAGGGCATCTCGCCTACACCCGCAACAAGGAGCTTGGAACTGTGAAGCGGCAAAAGCGGAGATCAAGACATCCCGGTGATGTTCTGCAAAAACGCCCGCGACGAGACGAACTCGCCGCGGGCGTTTAGGTCAATCCGATCTATACGTCAGCGTGGACGTGGAGGTGGAGCGGGTCGAGCAGATCGCTCCGGTTGACGACGCTGTCCCGAACAGTTCGTGGTCAGGCGACCGTTATTGTAATTATCCAGCGTATTGCCGTCGCTGACCATCATCTGGCCGATGTTAGAGGAAGGTGCGACATGGTAGGGCAGCTTGCCGCTGAACATCGAAAGCAAGCTATCAGCATGAGTGATTGTGCTGCTGACAGGCGCCGGATCGGAGCCGGCGGCGATGTTGAGCTTGGCGGCGATCAATTGTTTGGCCAGGATTATACTGGCGTCTCCGCCGCTCGGAGTGTTCAGTATGGCTAGCAACTCCGTCTGGGTGTATGTCTGGCTGCCCAGCATCAGGCTATTCACCGGCCAGGCACTGGAATGATTTTTCCAATAACCCTGCGTCAGTGGACAGACACCTGCTGGAGTCGCTGTAGGCGTTGGTGTTACTGTAGGTGTAGCTGTTGCTGTCGCCGTAGCGCTAGCTGTTGGTGTTGCTGTAGCTGTAGCCGTAGCTGTCGGTGTAGGCGTGAACGTGGCTGTTGCGGTCGGGGATGGCGTGGTAGTCGGTGTAGCCGTAGGAACGGAGCAGTCAACGAAAGAGGATCCCTCGTTTGCGCCGGGGACGCGAGGGCCGAAAGAAGTTTGAACATAGTTAGTCCCATTGAAGGTTACGAGAGACGTGTCTGCTAAGAGACCGCCTGCTTCACTCGTAAGAATAACGTTGCCACCCAATCCTGTGAAGTCGCTCAGCGGATATGCCCAGACGAACTGGTTCATCTGTTGTTCCGCCAGGTAGAAGGCGTTGCCGCAGTAGGCGCACAGAGGGTTAGGGATAACGTACACGCCTTCCGCATTAAAGTGAGAAAGGACATTTTGAGTTACCGTGTAACTGGGCGGGAGTCCGACTGTGTGGACAGCACTGTTATCTTCGTCGGCCACCCAGATCTCGCCACCGTGGGGCCCAAAAGCTGGCGGCACTACGGCTGGTCCTTCGATTTCACCGGCACCGGGCGGAAATATGCTCGCGATGTGCGTCACAGTCCCACCCCCGTTAATCCTAAAGACGTTACCCAGTCGGCACGTGACGATCATGTCAAAGCCATATGTGCCAAAATGGTCGAACGTAATCCCGTTGTGGTCCGATGCCGTGCAGCCCGGGAGCGCGGCAAATGGAGTGACGACACCTGTATTACTGTCGATCTTGAAAACCAAAGCGCCTTCTACAGCGAAGACGTCACGCGGGGTGAACCCCGCCGCAGCAGACTGCGACGGAGCGATAGCGATATATTTTTCCCGACAGGAACCAAATCCCGGAAGCGTCGCGAACACCGTGGCATTCCCGTTGCAGTCGATTTTATCGATGTTTTCGGAGCAGTATTCGCTCACGAGCAGAAAATCCGGCGCAGCCGCCACGCCCGTGGGAAAGGGCACTTGAGAGCTAAAGGGAGTTGGATTAGCGGCGTAAAGTATTCCTGTGAGCGCTAACAGCGCTGCAATTGTTAGATAGATTTTTGTTGTCAGAGTGATTTTAGTTATTTTTTTCATTTGTGAGATTTCAGGTTTTGCAGTGAATCGATAAACCTCCTTGCAGCGGATGGTTTTTTTTTCGCAAAAAATACAGAAAGACACCAAGTAGCATGTAACAAGTGATTTGCCTTTGTTGGACCTGTGTTATGCCTTCTCGAGCTGTGAGTACCGTTACCTAAGTGTCGCTTTTACGGGGGATCAAAATCGATCTTAGGGTTGTGGAAAGCAGAGTGCGGTTCTAGGTCACACGCCACATTCCAACCTCCTAACAGTGAAAGGCCTGTGACTATCACATGGCAGCCAATCTCACCTTGCCACGCCGAGAGCGAGGTTAACACTGTGAATCAGCGCAGAAGAGATGAAGAATTCCGCTGATGTCCTAAAGAAAACGCCCGCGACAAGAGGAACTCGTCGCGGGCGTTCAGGTGAGAAGCCGGTCTGTTTAAGATCAGCGCGGACGTGGAGCAGGTCGAGTCGATTGAGCAGGTTGACCGCGCTGCCCGGAACAATTCGGGGTGAGGTGACCGTTATTGTAATTATCAAGAGTATTGCCGTCGCTGACCATCATTTGGCCGATATTAGAGTTAGGCGAGACATGGTATGGCAGCTTGCCACTGAACATCGAAAGCAAGCTATCAGCATGAGTGATTGTGCTACTGATAGGCGTCGGATCGGAGCCGGCGGCGATGTTGAGCTTGGCTGCGATCAATTGTTTGGCCAAAATTGTACTGGCATCGCCAACACTCGGAGTCCCCAAAACGTTCAGCAACTCCGCCTTGGTATATGCCTGGCTGCCCAGCATCAGGCTATTCACCGGCCAGACATTGGAATGATTTTTCCAATAACCCTGGGTTAGTGGGCAGACACCCGCCGGTGTTGGAGTGGCGGTAGGTGTTACTGTCGCCGTGGCTGTAGCTGTAGGTGTCGACGTTGCGGTTGCTGTCGCCGTAGGTGTAGATGTTGCAGTAGGTGTAGTTGTAGGCGTAGCCGTAGGAACGCCGCAGTCAACGAAAGACGCACCCTCGTTCACGCCAGGGATCCGCGGGCCAAAGGAAGTTTTGACATATTGAGCTCCATTCCAGCTTACGACAACGGTGTCTGCGTTATCTCCGTCTGATTCACTGGTAAGAATAACCTTGCCACCCAGTCCTCCGAAATTGGTTGCAGGATATAGCCAGAGCTGCTGGAACTGCTGTTGTTCCGCCAGCCCGAAGGCAAAGCTTCCGCAAAAGGTGCAAACAGGATTCGGGACTACGTAGATACCTTCCGCGGTAGGATGAGAGAGGAAATTGTTAGTAACCGTGTAAGTGGGCGGGAGCCCGACTGTGTGGACAGCATTGCCAATCTCGTCGGCGATCCAAATCTCGCCCGCGTGGGGTCCGCCCAACCCTGGCGGCACTACCGCAGGTCCTTCAGCCGTGTTTGAGCTATTAGGCGGATATATAGTCGCGATTTGCGTGACAGTTCCACCACCATTGACTCTAAAGACGTTGCCTTCCCGGCACGTTACGATCATGTCATAGCCATATGTGCCAAAATGGTCGAACGTAATTCCGTTGTGGTCCGATGCGAGGCAGCCCGGGAGTGCCGCAAACAGCGTTACGTTACCTACACCATCGACTCGGAAGACTAAAGCGCCTTCGGTAACGAAAACGTCGCGCGGGATAAACGTGTTGTTCGGTGGCCCGGACGTCGATGGGACCACAGCCATGTATTTTTCGCGGCAGGAACCAAATCCTGGCATCGTCGCGAATAGCGTGGCTTGCCCGTTGCAGTCCACCTTGTCGACTTTCTCGGAGCAGTATTCGCTCACCAGCAAAAGATCCGGGGAAGCGGCCACGCCGGTGGGAAAGGGGACTTGACCGGTAAAAGGAACTGGACTGGAGGCGTAAAGAATTCCTGTGAGCGCTAACAGCCCCACAAGTGCCAGGTAGATTTTTGTTCTGAGAGTGATTTTTGTTCTTTTTGTCATTTTTGCGATTCCAAGTTTTACTTATTAAGCTTTCCGTCTGGGCGGGAAATGCGAAGGTCGCATTCTCCTCGGTTCGTGTTGTTTGCAACCTGTAAAGTTTCATTGAGGGCGCAAAATGCGTACGAAAGTGTTGCGCCCTCCGATGCATGATTGCAGCCCCTACATACTTCTCCGGGATTCACGGGACGAAGTTCCCAAAAAAAGAAATGTTTCAAAAACCCGCGGATTAGTGCGCTTCCGACGGCGCTTCCGCGTTCGCAAGGCTCCGGCAAAACAAGACGGCGTAGCACGCCACGTCTCCGAAGACGTAGCGGTCGGCGTAAACGTGGCCGTGGCGGTTGGAGTAACGTGGCGGTAGCGGTGTAAACGTCCTGAAGGCGTAAAGGTAGGCCTCGGCGTAGATGTCGTTGTAGGCTAGCCGTGGGAACGTTGCCACCAACCCTGTGAAGTGGCTCAGCGGATATAGCCAGACGAATTTGAACAACTGTTGCAGATTACCCTGCCTTTGTGGCGACCTTCTGCTCCTTCTCCGCGCAAAGCCCGCCAGGACAAGATGGCGTGGCACGTCGCAGCGTCCCGTGGCGTTGTGGGGCAGTTGCTGCGCGTCTGATTTTTCAGGATTCGATAATTCGCGCGCGCATCAATCGGCGTCGCCTAAATCGCCCGCGGACGATTTTTGGGTCGATTTATTTTTTGTCGTTGCGTACTCAGAGGCGACTGAACTAGCACAAACAACGCGACAAGCTCCTGGTGGGTGCCGCCAACAACATCGCGACGTCTGCTGCGCAGGCTTAAGCGAATCCCTGGAGAAATGATGTTTTCAGCCCTCGCCCACAAAATTCCTTGTCATAAAGGGGGCCGGGTTTCAACCGTGGCGTGGTTGGTTTGGCAATTCTCTCCCGGCGACAAGATCGAGAACTGCGCGACGCAATCTCTCGCGGTCTGCTGGATCGTGCATGTCGACTTTAAGATTCATCGCGTCTGCTACAGTTTTGGCGTAAGCGATGCCCTGCTGCTCGGCCAATCGATCCCAGCGTTCATCCGCCATCACCTCGATAAGGTTAGACACCGAACGTTTCTCCAAAGAAGCCATTTGTTCCAGCTTGTTTCGTTGCTCGTCACGCACCGTCAGGTTGAGCTTCGCTTTGGTTTTGTTTTTTTTGGATTTTGCCATTCGGAGCTTTTACACCTCATTCTTCATCGGCGATCAGACAGGCTAAAAGCTCTCAATTTTATACGCCAGAAAAAACGCCGGCGCAAACATTCAGCTTGATATGCGCCATAAATGCGGATGAAAGGTGGAAGCAATCCTCAGCCATCAACGGTAATATAAAAATTTTCCAGAACTTCACCTGACAATTCCCGGAGAGAATGGTGAGAGATGAAGTATCAATCGACATCGAAAGGTTTTTGCCCAGCGGCCGCTCTAGCAGCCGCCGAAAACAAACCAGTCACGTATTAGATCCCCATAAAAATGCCACCCCCAGCCAAAACCAGAACTTCCAGCGCGAAGAAAAGACAAGCACCGAAAGTAAGAACTCAATTCAGCCGGGCAGAAAACCCGCTTAGTTCATTGGGCCTCACTGCGCGCGAAACGGAGGTTTTGAGTTGGATTGCACAAGGTAAAACCAATTACGAGATCGGCGTGGTGCTCAGCGCATGCACCGGAACGATCTGCAAGCACGTCGAACACATCCTGTGCAAGCTCAAGATCAAAAACCGTACCGCCGCCGCTGTCATCGCTCTTGCGGCACTGTCCAAAACCGAAAACATTAACCAGCGGGTGCGGTGACGTAGCTTTTCTGCTGGTCCGAGAACTCTACAATATTGTTTGACTGCCAGTGACGTCGCGACGTGAGGTCGTAAGATCTTTTACGTGGCTACCTCGCTAGGATTCGAAGCGCGTAAAAGGCTTCGCCTCACGCGCTGGATGTGAAGACTACTGCCGCGTTAGCTCGTAAGAAGCTTTACGTGGCGTGGCTGCCTCGCTAGGATTCGAACCTAGACAGAGAGATTCAGAGTCTCTAGTGCTACCGTTACACTACGAGGCATCGAGGAGAGAAAATTAAGGTTGCGCGGTAGGACTGCAAGTCGACAGAGTCGCGCCCGAAAGCGTTGATTACGCTGCTACTTTGACTTTCGCGTCGAGCAAAATCTCGGCGCCTTCGCGAGCGGCATCAACATCCAAAGACTTTCCGCTTTTCGCCACGAAGGCGCGCGCGTGTGCCAGCATCCTATCAATCATTTGGTCGTCATGATTCGGATCGTGATGGAAAAGAATCAATTTGCCGACGTTTGCTTCGAGCGCCAGCGAAACGACGCTCTCCACCGGGCTATGGCCCCAGCCAACGTGCTTCGCATATTCCTCCTCGGTGTATTGCGTATCCATAATTGCGACGTCGCAATCACTGAGAAAATCGATCATCTTTCCGCGCTCGGCGGCGGCGAAGTCTCGCGCTTCTTCCTCGCTGATTCCATCACGCGACGCCAACAATAGCTTGAGTTCCTCGTATGGCTCATTGTCAGGAAAATAAGCAATTGATCCCGAACTCGTGGCGAGCCGATAGCCAACGCAAATTCCCGGATGATTGGCGAACTTCGACTGTACCTCGACGCGCCCGACGCGAAACTCCATCTCTTTCAATTCCTCAATCGCCAGATGGCTTGGGAGTTGGCGTAAGCTCACGGGGAAAAACGGCGTTTCCATCTGGCTGGCCAGAATCTTTGCCAAACCAGCGCGAGCACCTTCATAACCGAAGACGCGAATAAGATTTTTCTGATTGTACGCAGGAGAAAAGAAAGGCAGTCCCTGGATGTGATCCCAATGAGTGTGTGAGATCAAAAGAGCCAGCTTCATCGACCGATTCCCGAATTCTTTGTCCAATGCAAGGCCGAGCAGGCGAATGCCAGACCCAGCATCGAGAATGATGATCTCGCCGTCGGCGCGCACTTCCACACAACTGGTGTTTCCGCCATAACGGACTGTGCTCTTTCCAGGAACCGGAATCGAACCGCGAACACCCCAGAACCTTATTCGCGCGGGCACCGATTCGCGTTTCGTTACAGATCTCGGTTCAGGACGGCGAGGGATTTCGGGCAAAAGGCGGTGAATCGTGCTGGAGAGCAGTTCCCATGTGATCGGTTTGAGCAGATATTCATCTGCGCCTGCTTCAAGAGCGCTGGTCCGATCAACTCCATAATCGCGGCCTGAGACGACGATAATCTTGGTTGGTTGCAGCTGCTCGCGAATGGAGCGGCATACCTCAAAGCCGTTCGATTTTGGCATTAACAAGTCGCACAGGATCAGCTCCGGCCGATTGCGCAACGCCATCTCGACGCCGGCATCACCGTCCTTTGCTTCCAGGACGTTCCAGTCTTCGCACCTGAAAAACTGTGACATTACGCGCCGGTTCTCGGCATCGTCTTCAATGATTAAGACGCGAGGCATTGTGGGGGGAAAGAAAACTGCGCGGTACCTTCGCTTAACGCAAGCTTAAATCAAAAATAGTAGTTCTTTTTTTTAAGGGAATTGCTCACTTGCTAGAAGAAAATGGGAATAATTAAGATCGCGAGAATGTTGACGACTTTGATCATCGGATTGATCGCGGGTCCGGCCGTGTCTTTGTAGGGATCACCCACTGTGTCGCCGGTAATCGCTGCGGCGTGAGCAAAGGAGCCTTTGCCACCGAGGTTCCCTTCCTCGATGAATTTCTTCGCGTTATCCCACGCGCCGCCGCCGGAAGTCATGGCAATGGCAACAAACAACCCGGTGACAATTGTTCCCACCAGTAACCCCCCGAGCACGACTGGACCTAGCTGTGGAATCATCGCCACTGCCACCACGAAAATCAGCGGCAGCAGCGCCGGCACGATCATTTCGCGCAACGCTGCTTTAGTCACGATGTCCACGCATGTGCCGTATTCAGGCGTGTCCTGTCCCGTCATGATACCGGGATGCGCTTGTATTTGCCGCCGCACTTCGCGAACAACGGCGCCGGCTGCTTTCCCCACTGCGTCCATGCTGAATGCGGTGAAGATGAACGGAAGCAATCCACCGAGGAACAAACCGATAATCACCTTCGGATCGGTTAGCGAAAAGTTGAACACGAATGGCTCGCCATTGCGTGTCACGTGTGCCTGGAGCTCTTGTACGTATGAGCCAAATAAGACGAGCGCTGCGAGTCCGGCTGAAGCAATGGCGTAACCTTTGGTCACTGCCTTCATTGTGTTGCCCACTGCGTCGAGTTGATCTGTGACACTGCGTACTTCGCCAGGCAACTTGCTCATTACTGCGATGCCGCCCGCGTTGTCTGTAATTGGACCGAACGAATCGAGCGAGATTATGATCCCAGCCATCGACAACATCGCCATCACTGCGATCGCGATTCCGTAAAGCCCGCCGAAATGAAAACTCAGCAAAATAGCGATCGCGATGAAGCCTACCGGCAGCGCCGTAGCGTGCTGACCAACAGCGAGGCCCGCGATGATGTTCGTCGCATGACCGGTCTCTGAGGCACGGGCAATTTTTTGCACAGGCCGGTAATGCATCGACGTGTAGTAATTGGTGATCACCACGACGACGGCTGTCATGATGATGCCGACAAGCGATGCCCAGTACAGTTGAGTGGGGGAGCGCATTACGCCGCCGATCATCACGCCGGTCGGAAACAGAGAGTGCGTCGCCGGCCAGAAAAGGACGGCAGAAACGATCGCGCTCGTCGCCACGCCACCCATCAACACATTGGCTGGTTTGCCGCCGGAAAAGTTCACGAACAGCACTCCCAGGATCGCACCAAGCACGGAAATTCCGCCTAGCACGAACGGGTAAACCACAGCCGCCGGATTATCCGGTAACGTCAGTGCACCGACAAGGATCGCGCCTATCAAGCTTACGGCATACGTTTCGAACACGTCGGCGGCCATGCCCGCGCAATCACCCACGTTGTCGCCAACGTTGTCTGCGATCGTTGCCGGATTCCGCGGATCATCTTCTTCGAGACCTTTCTCGATCTTGCCCACAAGATCCGCTCCGACGTCAGCCGCCTTGGTGTAGATTCCGCCGCCAAGTCGCGCGAACACGCTGATGAGACTCGCCCCGAGGGCGAGACCAACCAGACTGTTGATAGCCATGTGCGCACCAGCGATACGCGTCACCAGAGTATAAAAAATTGATACCGACAAAAGTGCGAGGCCGACCACGAGCAGTCCGGTGACGGCGCCTCCGTTAAAGGCCATTCGCAAGGCTTTGTTAATCGACTCTGTCGCGGCCTGAGTGGTGCGCACGTTTGCCACCACTGCGATGCGCATTCCAATGAAACCGGCCGAAAGGGAACAAAATGCTCCGATCACAAAGCCAATGGCTGTCGGACGATCTTTGAAAATGAAGAGCAAAATGAAAATGATCACGGCGATCACGCTGATGGTGATGACTTGCCGATTCAGATACGCCTTAGCTCCTTCCTGAACGGCTCCCGCGATTTCTTGCATCCGTTGATTTCCTGCGGGGGAACGAACAACGGCGGCAATCAAAAAAAACGCAGCTGCGAGACCGATCACCGCGCAGACCATCGATAATGGCACGCCGGCGGTAAGGATATTAAAGGCGAAGAAAATCATGGTCGGATGAGGCTGAAGCGCACGATTCTATAAAGAATTGCTGTCGTGGCAACTGCCTTAGTTCAATCTTTCGCGACCATGCCGTTTCGTTAGGTCCAGTAGCGGACCAATGGGAACAATGCGGGTTGGGTTGATCGCCGTGTGCGTCATGTAGTAATGCCGCTTGATGTGATCCAGATTCACCGTCTCGGCGATGCCGGGCCGCTGGTATAAGTCCATCAGGTAAGCCTGCAAATTTGAATAATCGATGATGCGCCGCAGGTTGCATTTGAAATGGCCGTGATACACCGCATCAAAACGCACCAGCGTGCAAAATAATCGCCAGTCCGCCTCGACAATTCGCTTCGTGAATAGATATCGGCTTTTGGACAAACGCTGTTCAAGCTCATCAAGCGCTTCAAAAACTCTGCGGCAGGCGCGCTCGTACGGCCGCTGACGCGTGGCGAACCCCGCTCGATAAACGCCGTTATTCACATTTTCGTAAATGAAATCGGAGATCTTCGCGTGCTCGGCTTGAATGTCTTTCGGGAAAAGATCGACTGCTTTGTTTTGGGCAAAGTCGTCAAACGCATCGTTGAACATGCGACAGATGTCGTCCTCGCAATTATTCACGATTCGCTTTGTCTTCGTATCCCAAAGCACAGGCACAGTCACCCGCTCATGGTAATTGGGATCGGTCGCTGTGTACGCTTCGCTCAACAATTGGAAGCCGTTGATGGGATCGGTGGATTCAAACGGCGCTCCAGGCGGGATGTCGCCGGAAGTATCACGAAACGCCCACCCCAAGTCGTCTCGAACCGGATCAACTACAGTTAAGCCGATTGCGTCTTCGAGTCCTTTTAATTTCCGAACAATCACCGTACGACTTGCCCATGGGCAGGCCAGCGACACGTAAAGATGATAACGGCCAGTCTCGGCAGCGTGAGGCGTCGAGCCGTCATTCGACACCCAATCGCGAAACGCGTCCTCCTGGCGTTTGAATTCTCCAGACTTAGTCTCTTCATCTGGAAATTGTGCGTTCATACAAGCACGAATGGACACGAATGAGCATGAATGCAAAGCGCGGGAAGTCATTTGCAGCGATGTCCGCAAGGCTCCACTCGCGTTGACACGGAAAACCGCCAGTGATAGCGTCGGGCCAAATTTACGCGGAAGTTCGTAAAAGCGGGCGTTAACGCGGTTTACCATTCCAGACTTGCACACGTTACTGAACAGCCAGGTGTTGGTGCTCAACCGGCTTTGGCAGGCGGTGAACATCTGCTCTGCTCGCCGCGCCTTTTCGCTCGTATACGCGGGGCACGCCCAAATTGTTTCTTCGGATGACGCGACCAATTTTTCCACGCACGATTTCGAAAGCTGGCGCGATCTGTCCACGAACGCCCCCGATCATGAATCGGTTACGACCATTTCCTTCAAGATCCGGATCCCGCGGGTGATCGTGCTACTTGCGTTCGATCGGCTTCCAAAGAAGGAAGTAAAATTTACCCGCCACAATGTGTTCGAGCGCGACAAGAACACCTGCCAGTACTGTGGCCAGCTATTCGATCGCAGTGATCTTAATCTGGATCACATCGTGCCGCGCGACCGGGGCGGGACGACGACTTGGGAAAATGTGGTTTGCTCGTGTATTCCGTGCAATACGCGCAAAGGCAATCGCCTTCCGCGCGAAGCGCACATGAGTTTGATCCGTAGACCTAAGCGGCCGAAGTGGCGGCCATTTGTTCAGATCACGTTTGCTGCGCCCCAGCACGATCTCTGGAAGCATTTCGTCGATCTCGCTTACTGGAACGTCGAGCTAAGCGACTAGACAAAGAAAAACGGCTTCTCAGCCGTCGCCCCTTGGGCTTAATTCTCCTTCGGCGCGAGTGAAGCGACAATCTGTTCAAAGCAAGGCTCGCCGCGCAGCGGATCCCAAAACGGCAAAAGTTTCAAATCGCCATAGCTTAGTGGGCTAGGATAACGAACAGCAGCAGCAAGCCTTTCACAGGCGAGGTCTTTATCGCCGACCCATGCAGCGATGATCGCCGAGTACTCGATTATGAGCGCGCCCTTGATTGAATCTCTTTCCACGGGCAAAAGCTCGATCGCGCGCCGGGCTTCACTTAACGCTTCTTCTTTGCGCCCGAGGGCGGCGTCGATTAAGCCGAGCACGACCAATGGCGGGCCAAAGTTTGGCTGAGCTTGCACGAGTTTTTCCTGCTCCAAGCGGGATTCAGTGAAAGCGGATCGCGCTTTCTCGTCATCCTTTGTCATTCGTGCGATGATGCCTTCCACAAAAGGTCGATTAAACCGAAAGACGTCGTTATTTAAGGGCGTGTTTTCTCCTGAGGCGATTAAGGCGTCTTTTGACGCAGCCGCGTCGCGCTCGGCCAATGCGCAAAGCACCCAGCTATCGGCGATATCCGCTAACGCGGCGGAACTGGTTGTCCGAACTGAATCGATCAGTTGGCGCAGCGGTCGGGTGTTTGCTTTCCATTCCAATTCCACCAGCGCACGCGCTGCCTTTGTCTTAACAGCGTCGGGAGTGATACCCAGCACGCGATCGTAAGCTGATGCTGCTTCAGCATAGCGTCGAAGATCCCGGTAACTGTCGGCGATTGCCAAAAGCGTGAAGACGTTCCGTGGATCGAGATCAACTGCATGCTCCAAATTGCGGGTAGATTCTTCCCAGCGCCCCGACCGTCTCTGGATCAAACCCATCAACTCGAATATCCGCGGATCGTTCGGCAAGGTCTGACGAGCAACTTTCAGTTCGGTCAACGCATTATCGTAATCGAGATAGCCGCGATAAAAATTTTCCGCACGTGCGAGGTGCGCTTCGCCAGCGTCGGGACGGATGTGAAACGCTGCCTGAATCGCCGCCTCTGCTTGAGCCAGGCGCGCAGGCGTCCGATCGTAGCCAAGGAAGTAGAGAACATCATGGACCCAAGCCAGTTGACAATAGGCCTGGAAAAACGTCGGATCCCGCGACACAGCTTGGTTTAATAGCTCGATCGCTGCCAGCAAATCCGTTTTTCCAGCACTGCTAAAGAACGCGGGTGGAGAAAGACTTTTGGCGCGCATGTAGAGATCGAACGCGGTGAGATCGGTCGTCGGTGGTCGCTGGATAGCTCGTTTTTCCGCCGGCGAAATTTGAACCGCCAACTGCGCTGCGATCGCCTGCGCGATTTCACTTTGAATTGCGAAGAGGTCGGCCACATCCCGGTTATAGGTTTGCGCCCACACATGTGCGTCGGTGTCAGCCTTGATGAGTTGGGCGTTAACTCGGAGGCGCTTGCCGATTCGCTGGACGCTTCCTTCCAAAAGGTGGGCGACGCCGAGTTGCTGCCCGATCTCACGCGAATTGCGCGGATTTCCGCTCTTATAAAGATTCGCCGACGTGCGACTGATTACCTTGAGCTCGGCGATCAGGGCAAGGTTGGTAGTGATTTCATCTTGCACGCCAGCCGCGAAATAGGCGTTC
The DNA here is from genome assembly GCA_045809725.1 of Candidatus Udaeobacter sp. Taxonomy (GTDB): domain Bacteria; phylum Verrucomicrobiota; class Verrucomicrobiia; order Chthoniobacterales; family UBA10450; genus Udaeobacter. The sequence continues at coordinate 19,771 of JBJMXF010000247.1, forward strand.
TCTTTTTCGTCACTGAGATTGTCGAACGGCAAGACCGCGACGCTCTTTTCGGAGATTCCCGCTGGCGCAAATGAAGCTGTGGCAATCGGGACAGGCGAAGTGGGCGTCCGCGCAGCCTCGGGCAAGCTCCGATGACGAACGGAAAATAATCCTGTGAGAACAACTACAACAATAACTGACAAGGCTAACGCCCAGAGCCATCCAGTATTGCGAGGCCGTGGCCACGGCGTGACAGGTCGTTGAATCCTTGCCCCTTGTAGCGAAACGATCTCCGGCTTCTTAATCGGCTCTTTGGCTGCGACGTGCTCCGTGGAAGCGGCACCCTCGCTTCGAGCGACGCCAGCGACAAAGCGATAGCCGCGACCGGGTACAGTCATGATGTAGCTGTGGGAACCTGGCGTTTCGCCGAAGACCTGCCGCAGTTTCGAGATCGCTTGCGCCAGATTATTTTCTTCGACGATCGAGTCCGGCCAGACCGCCTCCATTATCCGCTCCT
>JBJMXF010000248.1:0-11342 GCA_045809725.1 Candidatus Udaeobacter sp.
AAATAATGCATCGACACGGCGGTTCACATCAACGGAACGCCGTTACAGCCCAACGCCAAATGTCTCTGCCAGGTCGCGTGCGTTCTCGCGCAAAAGTTCGGCGGCGCGTTTCATGTTTTCTTGCTGCCTCATTCCCGGCCGCGCGTTTTGGTAAATACCATCAAAGATTTCACGAACTTCTTGATCATCGGACGCGCGACCAACAATTGCGTATACTGGCTTTCCGAGTTTTCGCGCTAGCCGCGCTACGCCGGCGGGCGTTTTCCCTTCAAGCGTCTGCCGATCGAGACTCCCCTCGCCTGTAATCACCAGGTCCGCATCTTTCATTTTCGGTTCAAGCCCGACTGCTTCTGCAACAACTTCGAATCCGCGCCGGATTGTTGCGCCGCAAAAACTCAGCAGACCAAAGCCGAGGCCGCCTGCGGCGCCCGCACCAGTTTGGTTGCGATAGTCAAACCCGAATTGTATGGCCACAACATCCGCAAGCCTCGTCAGCGCGCGTTCCAAATTGTCGAGGTCGCGATTACTCGCACCTTTCTGGGGACCAAACACTCGTGTCGCGCCGTTTTCTCCGAGCAACGGATTCTTCACGTCGACCGCCGCAATAATCGTGGGCACCGCCAAATCTACCGGCCGGCTGATTCCTTTAAGGTCGACCAAATCAGTGAGGCGCAAGTGCCCGTGCTCGTGCTCATGTTCGAATTCAAATCGAAATCCCAAGGCGCGTGCCATGCCGAAACCAGCATCGTTTGTCGCGCTGCCACCTAGTCCGACAATGATTTCGGTGGCACCGCGTTTTGTCGCATCCAAAATCATTTCACCAACCCCGAACGTAGTGGCACGAATTGGATCGCGTTCGCTTTCCGAAAGCCGCCGCATACCGGCGGCTTCGCTCATCTCCATCACCGCAAGTTTTTCCTGGTCGATCCATCCGTAACGCGCGTCGATCGCGCGTCCGAGCGGATCGTGCGCCTTGCATTCGAGCCACGAACATCCGCGCGCATCACAAATTGCTTCGGCGGTTCCCTCGCCGCCATCCGCCATCGGCACGATTTCGATCTGCGCATCCGGCATCACATCGAGCAGCCCTTCCGCGATATTTTGCGCGACCTCCCGCGCGTTCAGCGTGCCTTTGAATTTATCGGGAGCGATCAGGATTTTCATAGTAGCGCGAGCGTCTCGCTTGCGAGACTTGGGCGCAAGCCGGAGGCATGCGCTACTTCAATTTCTTCTCCAGAATTTCTCCGACAAGCTGCGGATTGGCTTTTCCTTTGGACAACTTAATCACCTGTCCTTTTAGAAAATTCAGCGATGCAACATTTCCTGCTCGAAAATCTGCTGCCGGTTTCGGATTTGCTGCGATCACGTCATCACACAATTTCTCAATCGCGCTGACATCGCTTAGTTGCTCGATGCCTTTTTGTTTCACAATCGCGGTTGCGCTTTTTCCAGTCGCAAACATTTCCGCAAAAACTTCCTTGCCCTGCTTGCCGCTGATTTTTCCGCTGTCGATCAAGTTCACTAATTCATCAAGCGACTCCGGCGGAATTGGACACTCGTTTATTCCTTTGCCAATGGCGCTGAGCGCATTCTGTAAATCGTTCAAAACCCAGTTGGCTACGTTCTTCGGTTTTTTCGCGCCTTTGGCAGCCGCCTCGAAATACCTGGCCAGCTCGGGATCGTTCGCCAGCACCGCGGCATCGTACGGGCTGACATTGTATTGCTCAAGGAACCGGGCCCGCTTCGCGTTTGGGAGCTCCGGCACATGCGGCCGCACTTCGGTGACCAGGGGATCGGTTTTCACCGGAACAAGATCCGGATCGGGAAAATAACGGTAATCGTGCGCGAATTCCTTGGTCCTCATGAGAAACGTTTCACCGACGCCATCATCCCAGCCACGGGTCTCCTGTTCCATCTGTTCACCGCGCTCCAGGATGCTGGTCTGACGGCGAATCTCGTAAGCAAGCGCCCGCCGGACACCGCTGATCGAGTTCAAATTCTTGAGTTCGATTTTTGCTCCGAGTTCAGTTTGATGCTCAGGGCGTACCGAAATGTTGCAATCGCAGCGGAGTTGTCCCTTCTCCATATCTGCATCGCTGACCGCGCCGTAGATCAGGATCTGTTTCAACGCGCTTAAGAACGCGAACGCTTCCTCGGGCGAATTGATTTCCGGCTGAGTCACGATCTCCATCAACGGCGTGCCGGCGCGATTGAAATCGATGCCGCTGCTGTTCTCGAAATGAAAACTCTTCGCAACGTCTTCCTCGAGATGGATCCGCACCAGGTGCACTTCCTTGTCATGCGTAACGATATTTTTCTGTGCGTCCTTCGGATAAGCGAGATCATGCAATGGAACGCTGCCGTTCGTGCACAGCGGCATGTCGTACTGCGAGATCTGATAATTTTTCGGCATGTCCGGATAGAAATAATTTTTCCGATCGAACTTGCTGACCGGCGCGATATCGCATCCCAGCATGAGTCCTGTTAGCACGGTCATGCGCAATGCTTCCTGATTCATCACCGGCAACGCGCCCGGCAGGCCAAGGCAAACGGGACAAGTGTGCGTGTTCGGTTCGGCGCCGAATTCAACCGGCGAAGCGCAAAACATTTTGGATCGCGTCTTGAGCTGCACGTGCACTTCCAAGCCGATCGTCGCGATGTAGTTCATGCGCGGTTCGATATTCGTTGAAGCGTTGAAGCGGCTGTCATTCTGAGCGAAGCGAAGAATCTCTGATTATTTCTGTCGATTCAAGTAACAGCAAAGCATAGCCAGAGATGTTTCGCTCCGCTCAACATGACACCGAAAGGGCTGCGTTGGGCAGAAGTTCCAAGCTGATCAATCCGCAATTGGCAGTTCGCGATCCGCAATTGCGATCGCCTGTTGCCGCAACGCGTGGTCACAAAGAACCAGCGCGGCCATTGCTTCGACGATCGGCACGGCTCGTGGAAGAACACACGGATCATGGCGTCCGCGGGCGGCCAGTGCAATCTGCTTGTTCGAAGTCGTGACGGTTTTCTGTTTGAGCGCGATCGTTGCAGGCGGCTTAAACCCAACACGGAAGTAAATGTCTTCACCATTGCTAATACCGCCTTGCACTCCTCCGGAGTTGTTCGTGACTGTGCGAATTGTTCCGGCGCGGGTTTCGAATGCATCGTTGTGCTGCGAGCCTCGCATCCGAGTCGCTCCGAATCCGGAACCGATCTCGAACGCTTTCACGGCTGGTATGCTTAGCATCGCTTTCGCGAGGTCTGCTTCGAGTTTGTCGAACACAGGTTCGCCAAATCCGGGTGGAATGCCGCGCGCCACACATTCGATTACGCCGCCAACGGAGTCGCCTGCATCCCGCACTTGCTCGATCAGCGAGATCATCTTTTTCGCAGCTACAGCATCCGGGCAACGGACAACATTTTTTTCAACGTCCTTCATCCTCACAGCGGAACGGTCGACCTTCGCCGTGACTTCGTGAATTTGCGTCACATACGCGACGACTCCGAAGTCCGCGTACAAGGCCAACAATGTTTTTTTTGCGATCGCACCCGCTGCGACCCGACCGATTGTTTCACGCGCAGACGCGCGGCCGCCGCCTTGCCAGTTTCGGACTCCGTATTTAGCTTCGTAAGTGTAATCGGCATGCGACGGTCGAAACTTGCGCGCGATTTCGCGGTAATCTTCAGGTCGAGCGTCTTTGTTTCGGATTAGAATTGCTATCGGCGTCCCGAGCGTTCTGCCTTCAAAAATGCCGGATAGAATCTCGCATCGGTCTTCTTCTTTGCGCTGGGTCGTCAGTTTGCTTTGACCTGGGCGACGGCGATCCAGATCTCGCTGGATTTCCGCTTCGGAAATTTCGATCCGTGGCGGACAACCATCGATTACCACACCAACGCCGCCTCCATGCGATTCACCAAATGTGGTGACGCGGAACAGTTGGCCAAATGTACTGCCCATGAGCGGCAAGAATAAATCGCTATCCCTCAATCACAACGCGCAATCTCATTAACACCGGGCTTAGCCCGGTGCTCTTGCACCGCGCGACATGGAGAGCTGTTTTAACACCTTTCTAGCTTGCGGCCGCGAAAGAGCCGTTTAAACGGCTGGAAAGCTAGCCGCTGCGCTCGCACCTGACTGAAGTCAGGTGTTAATCAAAGCAGGTTCAAATCGCTTCGAGCGCGCTCTTTAGATCATCGATTAAATCACGGACGTCCTCGACGCCAACAGACAGCCGGACGAGCGAATCGGTGATGCCGAGTTTTTGCCGTTGTTCTTCCGGCACGGAGGCATGCGTCATCAGCGCAGGATGATTAATTAAACTTTCTACGCCACCTAAACTTTCCGCCAAAGCAAACAAACGCGTGTTCTCAAGAAAACGCCGCGTTCCGTCGAGATCAGTCTTCAAAACGATGCTGACCATTCCTCCGAACCCGCGCATCTGTTGTCGGGCCAAATCGTGTTGTGGATGCGATTTTAGCCCGGGATAATGGACCGATTTAATCTCGCGCTGATCTTCGAGCCAGCGCGCAATCTCCAGTGCATTTGAGCAATGCCGCTCCAGGCGAAGCGCAAGCGTTTTCAAGCTGCGCAGAACAAGAAAACTATCGAACGCGCCGGCAATCGCGCCCACCGAATTTTGCAAAAACGCGATTTGATCGGCGAGTTCCTTGTTTTTCCCAACAACAACAACACCGCCCACGAGATCGGAATGCCCGTTGAGATACTTCGTCGCAGAATGCACAACAATATCGAACCCTGATTCAATCGGCCGCTGGATCCATGGAGTAGCGAACGTATTGTCGCTAACGGAAATCAATTTGCGTTTGCGCGCGATCTTCGCGATCGCGTCAAGATCGATCAGTTTGAGCAGCGGATTACTCGGGGTCTCGATCCAAACCATGCGCGTATTTGGTTTGATTGCGCGCTCGAGATCTTTCGCGTCGGTCAAATCGACATAGGTAAAATCAAGATTCGCAGAGCGACGGCGCACCCGGTCGAATAACCTGAAAGTGCCGCCGTACAAGTCGTCGCTCGCGATAACATGCGAGCCGCTATCGAGCACCTCCAGCACGGTCGCCATCGCGGAGAGGCCGGATGCGAACGCGAACCCGCGTGATCCGCTTTCCAGATCGGCGATGCACTTTTCGTACGCGAGCCGGGTCGGATTGATTGAGCGTGAATAGTCGTAGCCTTTGTGTTGTCCGGGGCTTTCCTGCACGTACGTGGACGTGGCGTAAATCGGCGTCATCACTGCTCCGGTGGTGGGATCCGGTTGCTGCCCGGCATGAATGGCCCGCGTCGCGAAACCCTGTTCTTTTTTCATGCGAGATGGTAGCGCATGCCTTTGGCTTGCGCTGGAAAATTAGTCGCATGCAAGACGCATGCGGTACGTCAGACAAACTCGCGTTCCGGCGGCGCGGATGATTTCGGCATGTGAAGCCGGAGGTACGAAAGCCAATCGGTGCGCGTAATCAGCCCGAGAAACTTGTTGTCGTCCATAACAATTGCGACCCGGCCACGATCGAACACACCAAGCAAGTCTGTGATCTTCGCGTCCGGCGGCAGCGTTTCTAACTGATCAGTCATGGCGTTGCTTACGGGGTCGTTAAAACGCGAAGGCTCGCGGTGTACTTTTACCAGGAGATCGGATTCGTCGATAAGCCCGATGGCGCGACCGCTCTTGTCCACCACCGGAAGCTGCGACACATCTGAGTCGCGCATTCGCTTGAACGCTGTGAGCAACGAATCATCGGGGCCGACCGTGATCACTTCGCCAGCTTCATATCGATGCGAGATCAAATCGCTCAAATCGCCATGCGGCTGCCGATGAATGAATCCCTGCTCGGCCATCCAAAAATCGTTGTACATTTTGGAGAGATATTTGTTGCCGGTATCAGGAACGAGTGTGACGACGCGTTTCGGTCTTGTTTGCTGCCGACAGTAACGCAGGGCGCCAGCGAGAAGCGTCCCAGTGGATGAGCCACCAAATATTCCTTCCTTGCGCAAGAGCTCGCGCGCTGCGGCAAAACTTTCTTCGTCATCGATCTCAAAAGCTTCTGTGACTAACGACATGTCGGCGATCTCCGGGATGAAATCTTCACCGATGCCTTCCACTGCCCAGCTGCCCGACTCAACGACCTGACCAGTTTTGACATACTCATACAGAATCGAGCCGGTCGGGTCGGCGAGAACCATTTCGATGCCGCGCCGCGGTTTCACGCGATTAAAAAATCTGCCGAGCCCTGTCAGTGTCCCGCCAGATCCGACGCCGACCACAACTGCGTCCACGTCGTGGCGCATTTGTTCCCAAATTTCCGGACCAGTGGTGCGCTCGTGCGCGAGAGGGTTCGCCGGATTACCAAATTGGTTCACGTAAAAGCTGCCCGGAATTTGTTCGGCCAGCCGCGCCGCGACGTCCTGGTAATACTCCGGATGCCCGCGTGTCACATCAGATCGCGTGATCCGCACGTCAGCGCCGAGCGCTCTCACGTGCGAAATTTTTTCTTGCGACATCTTGTCAGGAATTACCAGGAGGACACGATACCCCTTCGCGCCCGCGACCAGCGCAAGACCCAGACCGGTGTTGCCCGCTGTGGCCTCGATGACCGTGCCGCCGGGCTCCAGTTTTCCCTCGGCTTCCGCCGCTTCGATCATCGACAACGCGATCCGGTCTTTGATCGATCCACCCGGATTTTGATTTTCGAGTTTGAGAAAAAGCCGGCACGGCCCGGTGTCGAACTGCGTTGCTTCCACCAACGGCGTGTCGCCGATAAGCGAAAGAATCTCGGGCGGTTTGCTGTGCGCAATGGCGGGGGCTGGGGAACTCTGGCTCATAAACCTTACTCGAGCGATGGCTCGCCTTTATGCGACCATTCCGACTGGCTGTCCGTCAGAAATTGCTGGAGCACAGGAAAGCGAACCTCGCCGTAATTCAACGCGTAACGGAGATCGCCGCCTTTGTAAATCCAAGTCGTCGGAATCCAACTTAACGGCAGACCAACAAGCTGCTTGATCTTGTTTTCGCCACGACGCGGTCCGGGATCAGCGAGAATTGTCACGTTCGGCTGCGCGGCGATTCCGAATTTGTTCAGCATCGCGCGCCCGTCCTGCCCATCGTTCCAGATCGAGACGAAATAAAACCTCACCTGCGGATTTTCATTGATCATTTTGGTCCACCCGCCGGTTTTAAGTTCGGCCTGACAGTTGGAACACCATGGAGCCCAAAGGTGAACGACCGTGGTTTGCGGCGATTTGATGGCATCCGCGAGTTTTTGCTCGGTCGCGGATTGCGCGTACAAGGAAAGCGCGAGAAATAAGGGCAAGACCAGCAATCGCAGCATCGGCATTTCACGGCCAGAATACGGGAGAAACGCGGCGCACTCAAGCGTTCCGGGGAGCGCACGCGCGTCTGGCGTACAGGCGGTCGCGTCCTCGCGAGCGCCGACTTTCAACGTTGACTGTGAGCTCAGAATCGTTTTGGCGAGGGCGCCGAAACGTGCACGCGATGCGCGTGCGCTCCCCAGGGTTGACCTCGCACAGGAAAACGCCTAGTATGCCCCCCCATTCCGCTTCCGGCAGCAGTCGGATGCGCGAACATCGGTGTTCAATTTAGGGCGCCGCTGTACTGAAGAGGAGGCCTACTTACTTTATGATTCAAATGCAGGACGTGATGTCGAAGCCGATGCCGGACTTTCGCGAAGGAAGCATCATCAAAGGGCAGATCTTGGAAGTTCGTCCACGCGAAGTGCTCGTTGACGTCGGATATAAGTCCGAGGGTGTCATTCCCCTGAACGAATTTGAAGATCCCGAGTCCCTGCAAGTTGGTGACGAAGTGGACGTTCTCCTGGAGCGACTGGAAAACGACGAAGGCATGGTAGTGCTTTCGAAGGAGAAAGCAGCTTATCGTCAAAATTGGAACAAGATCGTTCACGTTTTCCAAGGTGACGGTCTGATCAAAGGCAAGGTCAGATCGGTGGTCAAAGGCGGACTGATGGTGAACATCGGCGTGGAAGCATTCTTGCCTGCATCACAGATCGACGTCGTGCCGCCAAAAGATTTACAGCAGTTCGTCGGCAATACTTACGACTTCAAAATCGTTAAGCTCAATGACGATCGAAAGAACGTCGTGCTCAGCCGGCGCGAGGTGATTGAAAAGGAGCGCAGCGAAAAGCGCCAAAAATTCCTCGAGAACGTGAACCTCGGCGATCGCGTAGTTGGCACCGTGAAAAACATCACGGACTTCGGCGCGTTTATTGATCTCGACGGTATGGACGGCTTGCTGCACGTGACTGACATCACATGGGGTCGATTGGGGCATCCCGGCGAGCTATTGAAAGTCGGGCAGCAGTTGGAAGTCGTTGTACTCGATATTAACAAGGAAAAAGAACGCGTTTCGCTCGGACTGAAGCAAACACAGAAGAACCCATGGGATCAGATCGAGGAGCGTTTCCCTGCAGGACAGCGCATTAAAGGCAAGATCACGAATCTTGTGCCGTACGGCGCTTTTGTTGAGATCGAAGAAGGCGTCGAAGGCTTGATTCACGTGTCAGAACTTTCGTGGACGAAACGCATCATGCGTCCTTCCGACATCCTCAGCGTAGGCCAGGAAGTCGAAGCCGTTGTCCTCGGAGTTAACAAAGAGGAACAAAAAATTTCGCTTGGGCTGCGCCAGCTCGAGGCAAACCCGTGGGATGAGATCGAGAAGAAGTTCACCATTGGCAGGCAGGTCAAGGGCACGATTCGAAACATGACCGCTTACGGCGCGTTCGTGGAACTCGAGGAAGGCATCGACGGCATGATCCACGTGTCTGATTTAAGTTGGACTAGAAAAATCAATCACCCCAGCGAGATGTTTAAGAAAGGCGACGAAGTGGAAGCGGTCGTGATCGACATCGACAAAGTCAATCAACGAATCAGTCTGGGGATTAAACAGCTGGCCGACGATCCGTGGAAAATGATCGATGAGAAGTATAAGATCGGGGACCTCGTCAACGGCAAAGTGACCAAGCTCGCCAGCTTTGGCGCCTTTGTGCAATTGCAGGACGACATTGATGGGCTCGTGCACATCTCACAGTTGAGCGAGGATCACGTCGCCAAAGTTAAGGACATCCTGAAAGTTGGCCAGGAAGTCGAAGCGCGCGTGATTAAAGTGGACAAGGTCGAGCGCCGGATCGGGCTCTCGATTAAGGCGGCGAATTATTCCGAAGAACAACTGCGCAAGGAAGTCGAGTCGTTTGATACGCTTCGTCCCGGCGAAGATATGGTTGGATTGGAAAAAGCTTTCGCCGCAGCCGAACAGGAAGAATATCGCCCCGGTGAATCCAAGCGTGCCACGAAGGAGTCGAGCGACTCGGACGACGAATCGAAGAACGAACCGGGCAAATAGTTCTGGCTTTTTCGTAGCTGTTCAGCGGTAGTCGGGCCACAAATGCGTGCCCCATACGGCCCCACAGTTTGGGCCGGCCCGGTCGTCTATTTAATCGCGCTGCTTGGCACGTTGCTGTTGGCGAACGAGAGCGCGCGACCTTGGGCCGTTTTGTTACTCGTTGCGTCCGCGACGCTGGCGGTCCTGTTGTGGGGCCGGCAAGACTGGAGACCTGCGTTTCCACCCGATGCTACTGCTCCAACGCGCGTAAACGACAGCTTGTTCTACTTGTTAGGCATTGCCATGGCGATGCTACTTGTGCTGGCTGGGGACCTTCGTTATGCCGCAGCGCCAACTGAGACATTCGGACTCGCGGGTTTTTTATGGATGGCAGGCATAGCCTTGCTGCTGTGCTCTGCGTTCGGAGTTCCGCGTTTACGCGGCGGGGAGCGGGCAGCGCCTAAAGGCGGAACTCCAAACCAGGTGCCGCTGGTTTTTCGACGGTCTGCCACGGATCTGCAATCCATGCGATGGAAGACTTGGGAGATTGTCCTCCTGGCCGTGTTGTTCATTCTGGCGTTACTCAGCCGAGTTTGGAATTTAACGAATTTTCCAGACAACATTTACCCGGATGAAATTATGACCGGCACTGTCGCGACCCAGAGCTACCTAGCTCCAACAACTCGGTCGCCGTCGCTCTTTAGCACGTTGTGGAGCGGGATTGATCTGCCCGCTCTTTGGTTCTGGATCGTAGCCCTGTTTCTGAAATTGGGCGGAGCCTCACTTGGAATGTTAAGGCTGCCTGCCGCACTGTTCGGAGCGGCTACGATTTTTCCGGTTTATGGATTGTTACGCGCAACATGGGGCAGATACGCGGCTATAGCTGGAAGCGCGATGATGGCTTTCAGCATTTCCAACGTTCATTACAGCCGCCTCGCGCTTAACAACATCGTGACGCAGTTCTTCTGGGCCACTTGTTTCTTTTTCTTGTTGCGCGCGTTGCGGTCGCGTCGGCCGTCTGATTGGGTTCTGGCAGGTTTGTCCGCCGGGTTGAGTGAGTACTTCTATTATGGAACACGGCTTCTGCCTTTCATCCTGGCACTGTTTATCGTGTTCCTCCTTGCACTCCATTGGAAACAAACACGCCAGTATGCGGCCGGTTTTCTCCTGGTCGCGGGAAGCTATCTCGTGGGTTTTGGTCCACTGTTAGTTCACTTCATTCGGAATCCGAACCTGTACCTCGGGCGAGGAGCAAGCCTCCTCATTTGGTCACCGCACATTCCGATCAGTTTGGCCGATTTCCGCCAGGCTTGGAAAACAATTTCGCCAGTGTTATGCGAGAACTTACTTGGAATCAGCACTCACAGTTCACAAGACATCATCTTTTATGGGGCGCTATTGTTACCTGCCGAAAGCGCGCTCCTGGTCCTGGGCTTTGCCCTGCTTTTGTGGCACTGGCGTCATCCGGCCGCGTTTCTCATACTCGCCTCCGGGCTAGGTGTCTTGCTCGTCGGCGGAACGCTCGTTGCATATCCGAACAGCGCGCCACCTCTGATCAATCATTGGACCCCGGCCTTCCCGGCCTTCTATGTTACTCTGGCAGTGCCTGTGGGCGCGTGGGCAAAAACTGGCAAATCGGAGTTGAAACCTAGAATGCGCTGGATTTTGCCCGCGACGGTCTGCATCGGGTTGCTCGTGCTTGGCTGGTGCAATCTCAATTTTTATTTCCATCGTTATTATGCTGACCCTGACAGCCTCAAGAGCAAAGCGTACAGATCGGCCCAACAGAATTACGAGATCCAAACGGCTCAAAGCCGTTACCTGGCGTCGCTGGGCAGTAACTACGAAACTTTTACAGTAGGCCAGAGCCAGCGGCCATATGATCCTGTGACTACGCAATACCTCGTGAGAGAGCAAAAGTGGACTCTGCTAACCGCTCCTGCGACCGAACTGGCGTCCATAGCTCGCGATAACAAAGGAATGTCATTC
>JBJMXF010000249.1:0-10315 GCA_045809725.1 Candidatus Udaeobacter sp.
GTATTTTGCGCGTCCCAACTCTGGAGCCAGGGGTACTGCCGCGCGCTTTCCCGAATCGTGTCGGCGGCGTGGGATTGCCGATTGTTTCCGCGTAAAGATTAACTAACGAGACAACAACTCCGTGTTTCACTTCCACGTCGCCGAGTTCATGGATGTACGGCTGCCATCGACGCTGTTGCGCCAGATCGTCAGCGACGCGTTTACTCACGAGAATGTGACCGGCGTCTCCACAATCCATCACTCGCTGCGCGATGTTGATGCCTACGCCGGCGATGTTTTCGCGCCCGTTGGCATCCTTCACATGATGGATCGGACCACTATGAATTCCCATCCTCACCGGCAGACTCGGCTGCGCACGTAAAGCTCGGCTGATCTCCAACGCGCATTCCACCGGCTCTTCTACTGAGCCAGTGAAAACGAGCGCCATGCCATCGCCCGTCGGCAAAACGGTAAGCTCCCCCGCAGCCTCCGCCTGGCGCACCACTTCCGTGCTGCGCACAATCTGGTTCAACTCCTGAAGCGCTTCGGATTGTTCGTCAGTCAGCAGCTTGGAGTAGCCGACGATGTCCATGAAGAGCACGTGGGCAATCTCCAGGCGTTTAGCCTTCTGTTCGTCAGCCATGAAGCGGGAACTGTAGTGGCTGAGCGCAACCCTCTCTAGCCTATTCTTTGCCGCGAGCGATGGATGATCTCGTGCCTGCCGCGCCGTAGTCCGGTTGCTTCCTGACGAAGGCGGGTGTTTCGTGGGCGAAAATCTTAAACGGAGAATCAAATGGCAAAGCAAAACACTGAATCGAAACGTCTGCTTTCATACGTCATCGCGGAATGGGCTTGTGCACTCAAATACGAGCATCTCTCACCCGAAGCGATCCAAGCCGCGAAATTGTTCTGGTTCGATTCCATCGGCTGCGCGCTGGGTGGGAGCCAGCAGGACGACGCCAAGATTTTGCTCAAGCATCATCGCGCCATGGGCGGCGGTAATGGAAAAGCCACCGCATTTGTTTCCGGCTTCAAGGCGAACCCGGTCGACGCAGCATTCATGAACGGCCACATGATTCGCGCGATGGATTACAACGATATCTATTGGAAGGCGGATCCGTGTCATCCAAGCGATCTCATCGCTGCGCCGCTGGCACTCTGCGAAAGCGAAGGATTGAGCGGCAAAGATTTAATTCTCGCCACGATCATCGCCTACGAAATTGAGATGCGGCTTTGCGAAATCGGACGGCCGGGAGTTCGCGAATATGGCTGGCATCACGCAACATTGAGCGCGTTCGCGGCGCCCGTAGCAGCGGGGCGCGTGCTGAATCTCACGCGCGATCAAATGGTGTCGGCGATCGGTATCAGCGCCGCACGAACATTTTGTCCGGGCGCGGTAACAGCCGGCAAATTGACCAACATGAAGAACACGGTCGATCCGTGGGCCGGTCGAATGGGCGCCGAAAGCGCGTTGCTCGCGCGCGAAGGATTCTCCGGACCGGAACACATGATAGATGGCAAGGAAGGTCTGTTCGCCGTGTTCAGTCACGTGCAATACAAAGGACAACCGGCGAGCTTCGATGGCGAAGGACTGGTCAAAGATCTGCCAACCTCGCCGACCTCGCACTACCGGATTCTAGATTGCGGGATGAAGAGTTTCCCAATCGAAGCTCTGAGTCATGCGCCGCTCACTGCGATGATGAAAACGGTCAAGGAAAACAACGTTAAGGCTGAGGACGTGAAAGAAATTAAAGTAGAAGTGATTGCGCGTGCCGCAGACATCCTCGGCGATCCGCACAAGTATCGGCCGGACTCAAAAGAAACGGCCGATCATTCTCTACCGTATTGCATGGCTGTGGGACTCGTTGATGGAATGGTCACGCCGCTGCAATTCAAAGAGCAGCGGGTACTCGATAAATCGCTGATCCCAATCATGGACAAAGTGAGAGTAGTCGCGAACGAGGAGTTCGAAGCGCTCTTTCCGAAATTTCAGCCGAGTCGGGTAACGATCACAACGAATGATGGAAAAGAGTACTCGACGCGCGTCGATGTCCCGAAAGGCGATCCGCGCGATCCGATGACCGAAGAAGAAATCGCGGTGAAATTCACCGCGCTGGGGGCCGATGTGATCGGAAAAAAGCAGTGCGAAAAATTGCGTCACTGCATCATGAATTTGGACACCGCTGAGAATGTTAGCGAACTTCTGGAGCTGACGGTCGCGCCTTAATCCGGGGAGCGCACGCGCCTCGCGTGCACTTTTCGGCGCCTTCGCTGAAAAGCTTCTGGAACAGACTGTTTAACCACAAGAAGCACCGGATTTCGAATTTTGGAACGTTTACTCTGTCGAATTTCCTTCCAGCAGCGCCTCGCACGCCAACGTCTCCGAGCCCTTCTCGGTGCAGACCGCATAGGTGGCCTGAACCATTTCGCCAGTGCTCTCTTTCAGATACATAGGATACATCGACACGCCCGCGTACTCGCCCTTCGCGTTGAGGACGTAAAAGTTGATGTCGAAGTTCGGGTTGCCTTTGCTGTTGAGCAGACGTTTCTCGACCGTGTTTGCTTTGATCCGTTTGCAGGCGTCGAGTCCGGCGTCCTTGGGATGCATTCCTTTGCGCAGGTTCTCGACGATCAGGAACGAGCAAAGGTTATAGAGATTGGCTTCGCCGCGCCCGGTTGAGCCGGCAGCGCCGATCTGGCCATCTACATACAGACCCGCACCGAGAATCGGTGAATCGCCGACGCGTCCCGGAATTTTCCACGACAGGCCGCTGGTGGTCGTCACGCCGCAAATCTCGCCTTTCGCATTGATCCCATCGCAGTTGATCGTGCCGTAAATGTGCTGCGGGTCCATCAATCCCTCGGCCATCATTTGTTGCACGGCCTTGCGACTCGCAGCCGCGCGCTTTTGCGGATCGAGATAATGCTTCGGGTCGATGCGCCGTTTCCATTCCAACCAAAGTTTTCGCGAATGCTCGGTGTTCAAGTCATCCTCGATTTTGAAGCCAAGCCCGCGCGCGAAATCCTGCGCGCCCTTGCCCACGATCAAGTGATGGTCCGTTTGCTCCATCACCGCCTTCGCCACGAGCGATGGCGTCCGCACACCCTCGAGGCAGGCCACACCGCCGGCACGCCGTTTCGGGCCGTGCATGCAACAGGAATCGAGCTGCACCACGCCGTCCGCGTTCGGCAAACCGCCGTAGCCGACGCTGTCGTCAAGCGGATCGAGCTCGACGATGTTCACGCCCGCGATCAGAGCGTCGAGCACATCCGCGCCGCCCGAGGTCATCATCGTGAATGCCTTTTCGACGCAAGTCATGTCGCCACCGTTTTTGAATTTGTTGCCGTTCGCTGACGCGATCACGATCGGCTTGGCCGACTTGGAATGGATCACCGTTGGTGCTTCCCCGAAAAGCGCGCGCGGTGTCACGGCGAGAGCGAGTCCGCCCGCGACGCTCGATTGCATGAAACGCCGTCTATTCATACCGCATCCAAACATGTTGACGCAGGAAAGCCAACCTTTCAGCATTTCAGCGTATCCTTAGCTCTCGCGCCACCAGACGACGACGTGATTGGCAAGGACGAGTGTGCAGAGTTGCGGCACTGCATCATGAATTTGCATATCGCGAACAGCGGCTAACGAAGTTCTAAAAGTAACAATCGCGAGTTAACCTTAGCGGACGGCCGCGCTTCCAGCCGGCTCGGCAAGCAGGCTGCTAGCCTGCTATTCTAGCGTGTTCAACAGATCGACAGGCAAGATGCCCGTCGGCCGAGTCACGCTGGAAGCGTGACTTCCATTACGCGGTGGCACTGCCTTCGTCGGGCGTGCCAAATTCGATTCCTTGCGCTAAGGGCAGCCCGGTTGAGAAATTGATCGTGTTCGTCTGACGGCGCATGTAGCTCTTCCAGCAATCACTGCCACTTTCGCGACCGCCACCGGTTTGTTTTTCGCCGCCGAACGCGCCGCCGATTTCTGCGCCACTCGTCCCGGTGTTTACGTTGGCAATCCCGCAATCGCTCCCGACGGCACTCACGAATTTTTCCGCTTCGCGCACGTCATTGGTGAAAATCGATGACGTCAAACCCTGCGGCACATTATTATGAATCCCCATCGCCTCGTCGAAATCGCGATAGGTCATCAGGTAAAGCAATGGTCCGAAAGTTTCGTGTTTCACGATTTCGAAATCTGGTTTGGCAACAGCCAGACACGGTTTCATATACGCATCGCCAGGAACGGTGAGCCGCTCGCCGCCGTAAAGCACCTCGCCGCCTTCATCTTTCAAACGCTGAATGGAATCCTGCACCGTATCTACAGCCTGCCTGTCGATCAGCGGACCCATAACAGTCTTGCGATCCAGCGGATTCCCAATCGGTAATGTCTTGTAACCGCTAAGCAGTTTATCGCGAACTTTGGATGCGACTGACTCGTGCATGATAACCCTGCGTGTCGAAGTGCAACGTTGTCCCGCTGTGCCCACGGCGCCGAAAAAGATCGATTGCACTGCCATTTCCAAGTCGGCGCTCGGCGTGACGATCAGCGCATTGTTGCCGCCGAGTTCCAGAATCGTTCGACCCAGCCGTCCGTTCACCGCCTTGGCGACGTTAAATCCCATATTGGTCGAGCCGGTAGCCGACACCAACGGAATGCGCGGGTCGTCTGCCAGTTTTTCGCCGACCGTTTTGCGATCGCCCACCAATAAGGTAAAGATCGCCGGATCAGCGCCAGTCTCGCGACAGACGCGCTCAGCGATTTTCGTGACCGCGATTGCGGTGAGCGGCGTTTTTTCCGACGGCTTCCAAATTGTTGCGTCACCGCACACGGCAGCGAGCGCGGCGTTCCAGGACCAAACTGCGACCGGAAAATTGAAAGCGCTTATCACTGCGACAACCCCGAGTGGGTGCCATTGTTCCATTAACCGGTGGCTCGGACGTTCGGATTGGATCGTTAGGCCGTACAGCATACGCGACTGGCCGACGGCGAGATCGCAGATGTCGATCATCTCCTGCACTTCGCCTTCGCCCTCGGCGATGATCTTCCCTGTCTCCAGCGTCACAAGCTGGCCGAGCTCGTGTTTCAATTCACGTAACGCGTTGCCTAGCCGGCGAACTGTCTCGCCGCGTACCGGACCAGGTGTGACGCGCCAGTTCAAAAAGGCTTCGTGCGCTCGCGAAACTGCGTTGTTGTAATCGTCGTCGGAAGCGGTGCGGATGCCCGCCAGACGCCGACCGTCGATCGGCGAAATCTTGTCGATCATCGCGCCGCCGCCACGCCATTCACCATCGAAGACGCCCGCGTTGTCGTCGGTGAGACCGAGTTTTCCGAGAGGTGTTTTCATCTTATAATGGCACGGACGGGACTGCGGGGCGGTCCGTCCCGTTGCTGCCCGCCCAGCGGTCGGGGCCCTACCCACGTCTTTGCCGGCAATACTTCCGCATCAATTCGATCGCTTCATCGACCACGTCCGCAGTGATATCGAGCGCCGGACGAAAGCGGATCGAGTTCTCGCCCGAGCGAAGACTCAACACACCGAGCTCGAAAAACCCGTGCCAAAATTCTTCGCGTGTTTTCGCGTCAGGAAGATCGAATGCGAGAAATACTCCGCGGCCACGCGCGGCGGAAATCAGCGGTTCTTCGTTCTGCAGATCGCGCAGTCGATCGAGGAAATAACCACCTACCTTCGCGGCGTTCTCGACCAGACGTTCCTGCTCAATGATGCGCAAGTAATGCGTGGAGCGCACCATATCGGTGAAGTTTCCGCCCCACGTTGAATTTAATCGGCTGGGTAAACGAAACGCGTTGTCTTGCACTTCATCAATGCGGGGGCCGGCCATCACACCGCAGACCTGCGCTTTTTTCCCGAACGCCATCAGGTCGGGCAAGACATCGAAATGTTCGGAGCACCAATTGCGGCCAGTCGCGCCCATTCCGCATTGCACCTCATCGAAAATCAGCAGGATATCGTTTTCGTCGGAAATTGTTCGCAGTTTTTGCAGCCATTCACCGCGAAAATGATTGTCCCCTCCCTCACCCTGGATCGGCTCGATGATAATGGCGCAAAGGTCGATGTTCCGTTGTTCGATGAAATCGCGGATCTCCTGCTCCGCTTTTAGTTCGCGCTCGATCACGTCCGCTTCGCGTTGCGAATCCGGAAGCGAAAAATTAATTGAAGGACACGAGACGCGGGGCCAATCAAATTTCGCAAACAGATCCGTTTTGCGTGGATCGGTATTGGTTAGGCTCATCGTGTAACCGCTGCGCCCATGAAAAGCGTGCCGGAAGTGCAACACCTGGGTGCCGCGTTCGCCGTGACCTGCGGCCATGTTCTTCCGGACTTTCCAATCCATCGCCGTCTTCAAACAATTCTCCACCGCCACCGCGCCGCCCTCGATGAACAGATAGTGCTGGAGAGGCGGTAACCCGACTACGCGCTCAAACGTGGCGACAAATTCAGCATAGCCATCCGAATAAATATCCGAGTTGGCAATCTTCAGTTTCGCTGCGCGTGCAAGATCGCGTCGCACTTCCGGCTCGTCGAAATGCGGATGGTTATACCCAACCGGCATCGACCCAAAAAAACCGTAGAAATCGATCAGTCGGCGATCATCGACCGCATTGTACAAGTACGAGCCGCGGCTTTTGTCGAGATCCATGACGATCTTGAACCCGTCCAGCAACACGTGCTGCTCGATTGTTTCGAGGACTTTCGCAGCCGGTAGCGGCTTTTCTGCTTTGCGCTTTGGCGTTCGGTTTCGAGTGGGAGGTGTCTCCGCGAGGACGGGTGCGATACTCATTGGTGATCGTAATCTGAGGCATCAACGCGGTCAACGGAGCACAGGCATCTTGCCTGTCGGGAAAACCGGGCATCTTGCCGGTCGAATTGCGAATCGGCAGGCGAGACGCCTGCCAGCCCCACAACCAAGATGCCTGTGCTACACCATGCCCTGACGCAGTAGCTCGTGCTTTCCGGCGAGCAAATCCTGTACGAGATCGTAACCGCGTTTATCGGCGTTGCGCGCGGTGCCGGCGAAATGATGATCGATTCGCATGCGCGCTGACCGGCAGAAATAATTCGCAATGGAAAGGATTTCGTCGGCCGGCTTTCCCTGGCCGAGCAGCCATTGCGCGTACGAACACGTGGCGCTGATCGCAAATAACTCCGTGGCGACTCCGACGAACCTTGAAAGGAGCAGCTGCTCGCGATCGAGTTTTGGCCCGAACCGCGCCATCGCATGAAACAATCCGCGTGCGAGTCGTTTGCTCGTACGCGCGGCGTAATTGACGTGACCCAAAAGTACTTCGTCCAAGTTGTCGACCTTGCCCGCGCCATTGCGCAGCCACTGGCGCGGATACCAGCCGGCGTAAAATTTTCCGGAACTCAGAACGGCTTTCGCGCGATCGGCGATTGGCAGTTGCGTGTTGAAAATCCCGCCGCCTACTTTCAGATGCGGGTCGAGCGCTTCGCGGGCGATGAAGAGACGCATGATCTCGCTCGAGCCTTCGAAGATTGTGTTGACTCGGCAGTCGCGCAGAAATCTTTCCACGGCGATTGGTGGCTCGCCGCGTCCGGCCAACGATGCCGCAGTCTCGTATCCGCGTCCGCCGCGCACTTGCATTGCTTCATCGGCAATACGCCAGGTTGTTTCCGTGGCCCACATTTTGCACATCGCAGTTTCGATCCGCAGATCGCCCGACTTGCTGTCGAGCAGCGATGACGTGAGAAATGTCATCGCCTCCATGGCAAAAACGTTGCCTGCCATTTCGGCAACTTTCCCAGCAATCGCGGCATGCTTGCCGATTGGCACACCCCATTGAATGCGTTCGCCGGCCCATTTCCGGCAGATCTCCAGCAAGCGCTTCGACACTCCGACGCACGCCGCAGGCAACGTGAGTCGTCCAGTATTAAGCGTAGTAAGCGCGACCTTGAGCCCGGCGCCTTCTTTAAAAATGATGTTCTCCCGCGGAACGCGCACATTAGTGAACCTAACGACTGCATTGTAAAGCGCGCGCAGTCCCATGAACCGGCAGCGATACGCGATCTCCAGTCCCGGCGTATCTACGTCGACGATGAAGGCAGTGATTTGCTTCCGTTCTTTTCCGCCGACCATCTTCGACGGGGTACGCGCCATCACCACCAGCACGCCAGCTTTCACGCCATTAGTGCACCAAAGTTTCTCGCCGTTCAGGACGAACTCGGAACCGTCTTCGCTTGGCTCAGCTTTCAGTGTCAGTGTCGCCGGGTCGGATCCTGCATGAACTTCTGTCAGGGCAAACGCTGAGATCTCGCCGCCAGCGACGCGCGGGAGATATTTTTGTTTCTGCTCTTCAGTGCCGAATAAAAGTAACGGTTGCGCCACGCCAATTGACTGATGCGCAGAGACGAGCGCGGCGACGTTTCCATCCCAACTCCCGAGCAACACAGCTGCGCGTCCATAATTGGATTGGGATAACCCGAGACCGCCGTATTTCTTGGGCACTTTGATTCCAAACGCGCCGATCTCCGCGAGGCCTTTGAAATTCTCCGGCGGAATTTCCCCGGTACGATCGATCTCATCGGCATCTACATGTTCGCGCAGATAACTTTCAAGCTTGCGCAGAAACTCCTCGCCAGCCGCGCGATCCTCGGTGCTCTGTGCCGGATAGGGATGGATGCGATTGAAATCGTAACGTCCGACAAATAGGTTGCTGGCGAAACTGCCGCGGTCTTCAAGCGGATCGCGCGCGGCCTCCGCGAGCTCGAGCGCTTCGCGCTGGCCTTTGCCCATCTTCGATGTGTCGATGACAGCAGCGGCCACTGGCTTCTCGGGTTTTGCGCTCGTTTCCTCAGCGATTTGTTTTTCGGGTGCTTCGAGTGGGGATTTCATAGTAGCACAGGCGTCCCGCCTGTGGGGACACCGGGCATGTTGCCCGGTGTCTGATTGTCTTTGAATCTTGTATTCGGCAGGCGAGACGCCCGCCTGCCCCACACGCAGGATGCCTGTGCTACTTCACTCCTCATAAAATTTTGTCCCATCACGTGCGTGCTTCTTCAAAATTTCGCATGGAGTAAATTTCGTTTCCGTTCGGGCCAGCCGTTCCAATTCCTCGACGCTCTTCTTTATGCCAAAGTGTTCCGCAAATCGCAACGGCCCGCCGCGGAATGGCGCAAAACCGGTTCCTAAAATCATTCCGTAATCCGCATCCTCGGGAGAATCGACAACTCTTTCTTCCACGCAACGAGCCGCCTCATTCACCATTAGAAAAATGAGCCGGTGAGCCAGCTCCTCTTCATTCAGCCGTAACCGCTGGTCGCGATCCCGGTCCGGTGGAATGTTTGGTCCTTCAGCTCCCTCCGGCTCACCGTGCAAGCCACGCCGCCATTGCACCAGCTGGTCGTTAGGCGTCTGCTTCTTGCCTTCATACTTGTAAAAACCTGCGCCTGTTTTGCGGCCCAGCATCTGTTGGTCGCGCAGCCAGAGTAGCACCGTTGGGCCGTGATCGCGTTGCCCGTAAGCCTCCTCGAGTGTGTTGCCGATATCGACGGTAATGTCGACGCCGATTTCATCGATTAATCGTAGCGGGCCCATCGGCATTCCCCATTCCACCAGCGCATGATCGATTCGCTCTGCATCGAGGCCGCTCTCAAATAGCTCGGCAGCATCGAGCAAATACGGAAACAAAACGCGGTTCACCAAAAAGCCGGGGCTATCGCGCACGATGACCGGCACTTTTCCGATCTGCCGTACAAAAGCCAGGCTGCGGTCGCGCGTTTCGTCAGATGTTTGCTTCGCAATTACAACTTCCACCAATTTCATCCGGCTCACCGGATTGAAAAAATGCAATCCGATCACGTGCTCAGGCGAAACCGTCACTTCGGCCAGTTCGCTGACAGAAAGCGCTGAAGTATTTGTCGCGACGACGGTCTTCGGGCCGGCTTCCATCGCCAGTTCGCGGAAAACTTCTTTCTTGATCTCCATTTTCTCAGAGGTCGCTTCGATCACGAATTGCACATCGCGCAACTCCATCGGGGCGGTGGAACCACAAATCCGGGCGCGACCCTGTTTCGCCTTTTCCTCACTCATCAGGCCGCGCTTTACTGCATCGCCGTAAATTTTTTCGACGTTTGCCAGGCCGCGATCGATTTGTTCGCGCGCGACATCGCGCAGAATCACCGTGACGCCACGGGAGCTGAGCCATTGTGCGATGCCCGAGCCCATGACGCCGGCGCCAATCACCGCAGCGTGTACGATTTTTTCAGGCGACGTTCGTAACGTTCCTTTCTTGTATTTCTCCGCTAGAAAGAAATTGCGAATCAGGTTTTGTGTCGACTCTGTCTTGCCGAGATCCACAATGCCTTCG
>JBJMXF010000250.1:0-3611 GCA_045809725.1 Candidatus Udaeobacter sp.
ATTGGCAACATAATCACTGTTGTGCGACGCCTCCCAGAGCACGGACTGCACTTCGACCGGCCGGTACGCATCCCAAATCTTGAGGCCGTATTGGTAACGCCGCAGAAAGCTCTGGGCCACCGCCAAAGCTGAGGCGATTTCCGGGCGAGCGAGTGCGTGTGTGCCTCGGGGATAAAGCGAATGTCGCAGGAAATTGTTTCGCCCTGCATAACGCAAGTCGACCGTGATCGTCGGATCAACGGATCGCACATCAACCAAAACCGGATCAGCCTTTGCGTTCAACGAAATCAAAGCCATCGCGATTGCACCAAACCGGCAGACGTAAACGTTGAAGTTTTGCATTCCCTTGTTTCGATTAATACGCCGCCACTGCTGAGGGAGTATCCATTTTTGCCAGCCGTTCGAGGAGAAGACGTGCACTGTCTTCCGGCATGGTAAAACGCAACTCGAGATTGAAGTTGCCCTGTCGTTGGATCTCCGGCGGCTGAGAGTAAAGCAATAACGTTGAGTCAGGCAGGCGAAGCCATTGGTCGGGATTGGTGCGCAAATCCTGCGCGACGTCGGCGGCATTTTTCGGAACATTCACCTTGATGAGAATTCTGGCTTTTACCGGATTTTGCAGGTTCACTGCAAGGCCGATTAGTTGCGAGGCATCGATTAATTCACGCGAAAAGATCGGATGGAAAATGCGGGAGAGATCCTGGGGATCGCGCGAGATCAATCGCAGCGCGCTCTCGTGATCGAGAGCCTGGAAACGATCAAATAGTTGACCGGTGATTTTCAGGTCCGGTTTCATTCCTATGCGTACGAGTACCAGCTCATCTACGTGTTCGGGCGCGCCAACGGCGAGCGTAGCTGGTCCGACGCGGGCGACCGCAAAATCCGGCTTGGCTGTACCGTCAGCAGAGGTGGCTTGTCGCTCCCAAACGGGCAAACCATTGATCGAACGTCTTCGGAAATTCTTATCTTCGGCGACGGTTCGAACGACCTTGGCGAGGCCGCGACGGCTTTGGACGAGGTTGAACTCTCTGGTGTCGCCGTTCTCGTCGGTTGTAAGCGCGCGGGTGATCCGCGCTGTATCGCGCGACGGATTCAATCCCGGAACGGAAGCGGCAGGGCCGATCAATCCCGGCCAAAGCTTTGGCTTCACACCGGGCCACCGCTTTGCGAGGTTTGCGCGTTCGAATTGGTCCGCGTTGATAGACAGGATGGTGTCGGTTGCCTGGGGGAGCCATTCGCGTCCACGCGGTGATTGGAAGACCACGAGCAAGGTGATCGCCAGCAGAACCAGAACCGAAAACGCGCTGAAGTAAAACTTTCGCAGTTCCTGTTTATCAATTTGGCTGGAGAGCTGGGCCAGCTCTGCCTGGTGCTTTAATTGGAGATTCACGGCACCTCTGCGACGATGAGCCTCCTCCAGCAGATTCGGCGCATTCGGCGGAGCAACCCCGTTTTCCGACAAATGGCGGCCGATGCTCAAATACGCCGGATTCTTTCGTTCTTCGACGGTCTGATGCCGTGTGCGCGCGTCGCGTGCTGCTTGTTGCTGGGTTTTAATGCTCTCAGCCAGTTTCCGGTCGCGCGCTTCAAACTCGCTCCGCGTTCGCGCCACGTTTTTTTCGACGGCGGCAAGTTCGGCTTCGGCAGTGTTCAATTTTTCCTTCGCCGTGCGCACCGCGTCGGCGCTGCCCAGACGCGCCCGCACGAGTTCGGCGCGTTCATCCGGAAGGCGCGCCCGTTTTGACATAATTCCCGCAGAGAGCGTTTCTAGATCGGGAGGCGCTGGATCCAGCGCGTGCAGATCGGAAAGTTGTTTCAAAAGATTGCGATCGGCAGCTTCGTTGTTCTGTACGCGGCGCTCCACGCTCGCGAGCTCGCGTTCGCACACCTCCGCCGTGGTCTTCGCCTGGTTACGTTTTTGGAGGAGCGGTTTCTTCTCTGCCTCTAGTTTCGCAATTGCGTTGGCCTGCTCTCGCGCGATCTGCTGGCGTTCTTCTTCAATTCGCTTTATCCCTTCATCAATCCGCGCGATCCGCAGCGCGACTTCTTTTTGTTCCTGCTCCAGCTTCTTTAGTGCAACGATCTCATTGCGTAGCTCGGGAAAATTTGCCGCCTGCGCTGTTCCCTCGCGTCCGAGGTTAATTTCGCTCTTTTGCAAAAGACGCCGGTCGTGCCGCAGCGCTATGCGCGTTCTCTGGCGCTTGAGCTTTAGGGCTAGTTCGCGAAAGCCTGTGCGGAAGAAGCTCACGGGAAGACGCTATACGAACCCGCAACGGGAAAAAGATTTTTCAACTCCATTTGGCGCATGTGTCGTACGAGTGGTCCGGAAGAGATGTGGCTATTCCTCGGGCGCTGCGAGCTTCGCTAGGACACTAAAGTCTTCCAGCGTCGTAGTGTCCCCAGTTACCTTTGCGCCGCTCGCAATTTCTTTGAGGAGCCGTCGCATGATTTTGCCGCTGCGCGTTTTCGGGAGCGCTTCGGCAAAACGCACTTCATCCGGTTTTGCAATGGCGCCAATGTGCTTGCTGACGTGATTACGCAGTTCCTCCTTCAGCCCGCGGCTGACCTCGATTCCGCCCTTGACTGTCACAAATGCCACCACACCCTGACCCTTTAATTCATCCGGTCTGCCGACCACTGCGGCCTCTGCCACTTGTGGATGACTCACAAGAGCGCTCTCGATTTCCGACGTACCGAGTCTATGGCCAGCTACGTTCAGAACATCATCAATGCGGCCCACGATCCAAAAATAACCATCTTCATCGCGGCGCGCGCCGTCGCCCGTGAGATAACTCCCCTTAAATTCGCTCCAATATTGCTGCCGGTAACGCGCGTTGTCGCCGTAGATAGTGCGCAACATCGAAGGCCATGGCCGGCGAATAACCAATTTTCCGCCGACATTCGGGCCGACTTCCTGTCCTCGTTCATCGACGACAGCCGGATCAACGCCGAAGAACGGAAGCGTGCCGCTACCCGGCTTGGTTGGCGTCGCGCCCGGTAGGGGAGTGATCATGATCGAACCAGTTTCGGTTTGCCACCACGTGTCCACTATCGGACAACGTCCCCCGCCGATCACTTTATGGTGCCACATCCATGCTTCCGGATTGATGGGTTCGCCAACTGAGCCTAACAACCGTAACGACGAGAGATCGTGTTTCTTCACCCAATCATCGCCCCAACGGATAAAAGCGCGGATCGCAGTCGGGGCAGTATAAAGAATGTTAACGCGATACTCTTCGATGATTCTCCAGAAGCGATCTGGCTCGGGCCAATTCGGTGCGCCCTCATACATGACAACAGTTGCGCCATTCGCGAGCGGGCCATAGACGATGTAGCTGTGACCGGTGACCCAGCCGACATCGGCGGTGCACCAAAAGATATCCTCATCGCGGACATCGAAGACGTATTTGGTGGTGCAATAAACATTCACCAGGTAGCCGCCAGTGGTGTGCAAAATTCCTTTCGGTTTGCCAGTGGACCCGCTCGTGTAGAGAAGGTAAAGCGGATGCTCGCTGTCGAGGGGCGCGGGGGGACAGTTTGCATCCACATATTCCAATTCTCGATGCCACCAAACGTCGCGGCCTTCCTCCATGTGGATGTCGTTTGCCGCA
>JBJMXF010000251.1:0-2717 GCA_045809725.1 Candidatus Udaeobacter sp.
CTCCAGCGTGTCAAATATCCGCCGAACGCCTTGATATCGAGTTCTGTTCTTTCGGAGAAGAATTTATGATATTCCAATGTCGCAAAATAGCGTTCGAGCCGGAATCGATCGAAAAATCGACTGGTCTGGGTGAAACCGTCTTCGACGAACACAGAATTTGGAGGATTGACTTCTTCCCGGCGACGCATGCCGCCCGGTTCGCCATGTTCTTCGTCATAGGCATCGAGCGTGAGTATGAACTGGCTATCATTGGTTACGTCCCACACGAGACGTGCGGCTCCTGCATTGAGATCGTAGTCGCTATTGGCTTCGCGGAACCCATCCTGTTGCCGGTGGTCGTAATACCCATAGTAGCCGAAGCGGCCGACCGTGCCGTCCACTTCTGTGAAATTTCGATAGTATCCATAGCTGCCAAATACGTTTCTGGTGCTGAAATGAAACGGGGCATCCAGGCGCGGCATTTTCATCACGAAATTGATGGCCCCACCGGGTTGCGGACCGAATTGCAAAGCCGCACCCGCGCGAATGACTTCAATGCGTTCTACTGCATCGAGAATTGGCGTGTAATGCGATTCAGGAAAACCGAATTGCTCGTTCTTAATCGAGACGCCGTCTTTAAGGACCTGCGTGAACTCGCTGCGCTGTGAATTCAGGCCGCGATACCCGAAGTTGATAATTGGTGATTGAGGCTCTTCGCTCACGACGATGCCAGGTGTAGTGGCCATCGCCTCGCGATAATCGTTTCCGGCGAACGTGGGAAACTCTGATGGTTTTATGAACGAAGTTTTCTTTCCGGCATTGATCCTCGTCCCTTCAACTGGCGGTAATGCAGGATATGGAACTGGATAGGTGTCGAACCACGTTCCGGTAACGACCACGCTTTCAACCTCAGCGGTTTCAGTTACACTCGTCGCAGCGAGCGAGAGGCTTTCACTTGAGCTTATGACAAATCTGCTATTTGCACTTACAAGATTGCCGCTCGGCCGTGAGCGGGGCCGATGAGATTTATCGTCCTTGCCATTGCCGTCATCGGCATCGTCAGCATCGCCTTCCGAAATAGGCGCAAACACGGCGTCCTGAGCAGACCCGGATTCGACAAAACAGCACAGAGCAATCCCTGCGAGCGCCGTTCCAAGTGCGAGAGTAATTTTTGAAGGCATGCGCGCGATGAAACCGCACTCGTTTCAGCAGCGCAAGCTTTTTTATTACGATTTTGTAATGTAGACAGCCTAAACGGCTGCGCGATCTCTCCGCACCCACTGTCTTGCGAATGCGGACTGGACGTTCCATGTTCGCGCTCATCGCGAATGCATATCGAAGCAGATTCATTGCCGACCGGACGCGAAGGAATTGTCGCGCGACTGCGAAAAGGCCCCACCATTCATTCAAGCGCGTGGGTTGTTCCTGGCGCGACTGTGCTGGGTGACGTAATTCTCGAAGAAGAATCAAGCGTCTGGTACGGCGCGGTTTTGCGCGGTGATATTAACCGCATCATTATCGGGCCGCGTTCGAACGTTCAGGACAACGCCGTCGTCCACGTGGACACCGGTTACCCAACAACGGTAGGCGAATTGGTCACGATCGGCCACACCGCGATTGTTCATGCATGCAAGGTCGACAACGAAGTGCTTGTCGGCATGGGCGCGATCATTCTCGACGACGTCGAAATTGGCGCGCGTTCCATCATCGGCGCAAACGCGCTCGTGACGATGGGAATGAAAATCCCGCCTGGCTCACTGGTGCTTGGCTCGCCCGCAAAAATTCGCAGACAATTGACGCTGGAAGAACAAAACGACATCGCCCGATGGGCATGGAGCTACGTCGAAACAGCGAAGCAATATCGCGAATTTTATTGAGCGACTTGTCTCCAGAAACGCAGAAACGATAATCAGCGCATGAAAAGTATTCTCGGAGTTGTGGCAGTTATTCTGTTCGCCGTTTTGTTCGATCACGCACGACTAGTCGCCCAAGACCCGCAATCGATGGGCATGCGTCTTTACCCTGCGGAAACCATCGAATGGAAACCGGGACCAGCCGCCTTGCCTCCGGGCGCAAAGATGGCTGTGCTCGAAGGCGATCCAACAAAGGAAGGTCCCTTCGTAGTGCGTTTCCAGTTTCCTGACGGCTATCATGTCGCTCCGCACACCCATCCAAAAACTGAGCGCGTGACGGTGATTTCAGGTGCTCTTTATCTCGCCACGGGAGAAGCGCTTGATCGGAACAGCGCGAAAAAACTTCCGGCAGGCTCCTTCGGTTACTGGCCCGCCGGAATGAAACACGCTGGATGGTCTGAAGGCGACACCGTAATTCAACTTCATGGCGTCGGACCCTGGCAGATTAATTATGTAAATCCCGCGGACGATCCGAGGAACGCAAAGAAATAACGCATCGACACGGCGGTTCACACCGACGGAACGCCGTTACAATCCAACCCCAAATGTCTCTGCCAATTCGCGAGCGTTCGCGCCCAAAAGTTCTGCTGCGCGTTTCATATTTTCTTGCTGAGTCATTCCCGGCCGCGCGTTTTGGTAAATGCCGTCAAAAATTTCGCGAACCTCTCGATCGTCAGACGCGCGACCAACAATTGCGAACACTGGCTTCCCGAGCTTCCGCGCTAGCCGCGCCACGCCGGCTGGCGTTTTTCCTTCGAGCGTCTGTCGATCCAGACTCCCCTCGCCTGTAATCACCAGGTCTGCATCTTTCATCTTCGCTTCAAG
>JBJMXF010000252.1:0-3380 GCA_045809725.1 Candidatus Udaeobacter sp.
AATCTGGTCTCATTGACACCGTCGCTTCAGCCCGGTGACTACAAGTGCAAAGCGAAACACAACCGTTTCCAACGGTTTCGCGAATGTAAGTCGTTAAAACGGCTCGACTCATGAGCCTCCTAAAACACCGGGCTAAAGCCGCGGTGTTAACAAGAGCCTACAGCGACATCAGAAATTCCGCGATGTCGAGCGCCGCGCGTGGCCGACTCAATTTGCTAATGTTGCCGGCCCATTCCCGCCATTGTTTTGCGCCGTCATCAAACGCGCGCTGCACCTGAGCGACAACTTCCTCTGGCGACTGGGCGATCGCGCCCGAATTCGTTTCGACGATCAAGCGGGCATTGCCTTCCTCCTGACCGGCGACCACGTGGTTGATGATCATGGGACACTTTGCGGCAATAGTTTCCTGCACCGTCGCGCCACCAGCTTTGCCGATAAGCAAATGGTTCTCGTGCATCATGCGCGGGAGTTCGTTCGTCCAGCCAATAACCCTTATCGGATGACCATCTGCGGCCGCATCAATGTCAGGCCGCAGTTCGTCATTGCGACCGATCGTGACGGTAAGATCCAGATCGAGTTTCGCGAGCATACGGACCAATTCCGCCGCGCCGCGCTTCGCGGCGTTGATCGTGTACAAAACCCGTCGACTCGAATTAGTGGAAGGCAACGGGCGATCTTCAGCGAAGTCTGCAAACTTCGGACTGACCGGAAATCCAAATATTTTGATTTTTTCAGGGGCGACGCCGCCGCTCCGCAGCACGCTCGCGCTTTGCTCGTTTGCAACAATGAAATAATCCGCAGGGCTTCGGTACCAGGAGGCATTGATGGTGATCGAGTCGGTGACAACCACCACACATTTGCAGACTCTGTCGGCTCCCAAAATTTCGTGAAGCACATGAGCGTAGGCGGGAAAAGAACAGACGACGATATCCGGCTTAAATCGGTCGAGCACGGGACCAAACTGCGCCTTCAACCTGCTCAGTCGGCGAAATTCCGTGCTGTAATCTGTCTTGCGATCGAGCCAGCGATAAACGAATCCCCACGCCCGTGGCGCAGAATTCACCAGCGCCAGATAGCTTCCGCGCACCAGATCATTGATCGGTCCGTATGCTTCGGCAAACAGGTCCCGCAACTCCACGGCAGCCTCGTCCGGAGCAACGCGAGCCAGCCCATCGCGCACTCCTCTGGCGGCGCTGTTATGACCCTCTCCGAAGCCGGCCGTCAGAATCAATATTTTTTTCTTCATCTATCGTTAGGCGACATGGGACTACGATCCGAAACACACCGAGAGGGTAGTCACCCGCGAAAGCATTTGGACTTTAATGGATATTTGTGCCCGGCAAAGTAAACTCCTGCGGAGATGAAACATCTCAGATTGATTTGGCGCATCGGGCGCCGGCTGGTTTGGGAAACCGCGATGGACAACACGACCGGGCTGGCCGCACAAATGGCGTATCTGCTCCTTTTCGCACTCGCTCCCGGGACATTATTTTTGTGGCATCTGCTCGGCCTGTTTGGCACTGACCCGAGCAAGTTGCATCGGATGTTTCTTCTTTTGAAGAGCTTCATGCCGCCAGATCCAAAAGTGCAGGACATTCTGGATTCTGCCATGGCGAGCGTCGTGGTAACAGGCACGAGCGGGCTGCTCGCAAACGCCGGCATCATCCTTGGAATTTATTTCGGCACCGTTTTCATCGCCACGGTTTCACGCTCACTCAGCCACATGCATGGAGTACAGGAAGATCGCAACTGGTGGTCGAAATACATCATCTCGTTCTTCATGCTTTTCTGGTTTGGGATTGTCATCGTGTTTAGCTTTAACGCCGTCGTTTTCGGCGAAAAACTGGCCGGCATTGCAGAGGTAAACTGGCAACTCTCATTTCCGCTCCAAGCGTGGATCGCCGGATTGAATCTGCCGTTGACCGGCGTGGCGCTAATCGTTCTCGCGCTCGCGTTTTATCTTCTCACGCCGGAAAACTATTTGACCATTCGTCAGGCGTTTCCCGGGGCAGTTTTCTTTGCGGTTGGCTGGATCATCGCGACGAAGCTTTTCCAGCTCTACGTGGCGCGTTACGATCGTTATAACCCGACTTATCTCGCACTGGCATCGATCATCGTGCTGCTCACCTGGATGTATTTGACTTGTCTGCTGCTGTTGTTGGGGGGCAAGTTGAACGCCATCATCCGGCGCGAACGCAAGAAGATGCGGGTTGCGCAGACTGCCGCGCCCGCGCCGGCAGCGCCCTTGGCCTCGTCGACGAATACTTAATTACCGAGCGCAAAGGCGGAGATCTGTCTGTTTCGTAACTTTTTTCACAAATCGCTGCTGTAAGCGTTGATCGTGTCGCGGGGTCTGTTACGGTCGGTCGCAGTGGTGCGATTTCGCATTTGGCTCGCAAACGCGCTCGCATTTGGCGCATTAGCCGCGGGTCTCCTTTGCGCACAGGTCAACGAAGAAAAACGTCGCGACCAATCCGAGGAAATCGAGGCACACTCGGCGTCCACTCCGAAACCAAAGAAATCTCCAACGCCGAAAGCGAAGCGACATCACACCCCGACACCGAAACCAAAAAAGGCGAAAAAGAAATCCGCCGCGAAAACAAGCGCGAAATCGAAGTCGGCAGAAGACGAGGAAACGCCAAAGCCGCGAAAAACGCCGACGACGCAAGTAGAAGAAGAGCGCGCCACGTCCGAACCGGCAGCGTCGCCGCCACGGGCGATTGCCGCGCACACGCCAACACCATCGCCACAGCCGAACTCTGGGCGTGCCGGTGCAGGTACGGGCCCGGCTCAGGTTGTGATCGAAAAATCAGGCATCGAGGAGGACCAGGGATTCGAGCCTCCTCCGTCGCCGCCGCCGCGCAGAGGTTTCTGGCCGTGGAGTCGCTCAATCAGCTACCGTTACCTAACGAGTTCCGTGGTTGACGCGATTCGGCGCGCGCCAGTCAAACGCCGCCGGTGGCAGTTCATTGTTGTGCACAACAGCGGCACGCGGCAAGGCAATGCGCGTGTGTTCGACTATTACCACAAGCATGTTCGCCGCATGCAGAACGGCCTCGCCTATCATTTCGTTATCGGGAATGGCACATCAACCGGCAACGGCCAGGTCGAAGTCGGCGATCGATGGCGGCGTCAGATAAACGGCGGTCACGTGCACAGTGATTATCTCAACAATATCTCGCTCGGCATTTGTCTCGTAGGCGATTTCAATCGAGACCAGCCAACGCGCGCACAGCTCGAGGCATGCGAGGAACTCATTCGCTACCTCCGAGATCGCTGCGGCAAAACCGAGAGAGGCACGATACCGGTGAAGCCACACCGCGACATCAACCCTCCGCGCTGGGCCACGGATTGCCCGGGCGACGCTTTTCCTTATTCGT
>JBJMXF010000253.1:0-12712 GCA_045809725.1 Candidatus Udaeobacter sp.
ATATTTTGCGAGGAAAGAGAGCTACAATTTAGCTCAAGGAAAGATGACAACATGAAAACGGAAACTTTGGAATCTATTGCAAGAAAACTGGTCGCGCCGGGGAAGGGGATTCTGGCAGCTGATGAGAGTTCGGGGACGATCGAGAAGCGATTGAAAGGCATCAACGTGCCTTCGAACGAGGAGAACCGGCGGATGTATCGTGAGATCTTGTTCACCACAAAAGGGGCCGGCGACTTCATTAGCGGAGTGATTTTGTTTGATGAAACGATTCGCCAAAAGACTCGCGACGGTCGGAGTTTTGTTGAAGTGCTGGAACAGCAAGGCATCGTTCCCGGCATCAAGGTGGACAAGGGTGCCAAGGCCATGGCCAATTTTCCTGGCGAAAAGATCACCGAAGGTTTGGACGGATTGCGCGAACGATTGACAGATTACCGAAAACTTGGTGCGCGTTTTGCCAAATGGCGCGCAGTCATCACCATCGGTGACGGAATTCCCACCCGGACCTGCATAGACTCGAATTCAGAGGCGTTGGCGCGTTACGCGGCGCTTTGTCAGGAATGTGATTTGGTGCCGATCGTTGAGCCGGAGGTGCTCATGGACGGCACCCACACACTCGAACGGCATTTCGAAGTCACCGAGCAAACTTTGCGAAGCGTTTTCGATTCGTTGGCGGAACACCGCGTCGCGCTCGAAGAAATCTTGCTGAAGCCGAACATGGTGCTTTCGGGCAAAGAAAATCAACAGCAGGCTCCGGTGCAGGAAGTCGCTGAAGCTACAGTTCGTTGCCTGAAGCGCGTCGTTCCATCGGCTGTCCCGGGTATTGTGTTTCTCTCGGGCGGCCAAACCGACCAGCAGGCGACCGAACATCTGAACGCCATGAATCGCATGGGCGAGTTGCCATGGCAGTTGAGCTTTTCCTATGGCCGCGCCTTGCAAGCTCCGGTGCTCAAAGCCTGGAAAGGCGACACAGCAAACGTGAGTGCTGCTCAGACGGCATTCCATCATCGCGCCTGGTGCAACAGCAAAGCGCGGTTCGGCAAATACACCGAAGAGATGGAAACCGCGAAGGCCGCATGATATTTGGCGCAGCGATTACACGCCGCTGTTCGTTAGGCCCGCTAGCCTAGTGATGCGCTAGGCTTCATGTATATCCGTCCAGGTAATCCCGGCGATGCGAATACTGTCGCGAGTCTGATTGCCAGCTTTCAGCCGATCCTCACGCTTGAGCCCAGTGGTGCCGGAGCTGAGCAATATCTCGTTTCGGTTTCCGAGGACGCTGAACGCCAGTACCTGGAATCGCCCCGCTATGCGTATCTGGTCGCGGAGTTGGAAGGGCAAATGGTCGGCTTTATCGCCATGCGGGACCAGACGCACCTCTTCCACTTGTTCGTCGCCGCGGCGCATCAGCGCATAGGGATCGCCCGCGCCCTATGGGAACAGGCGCGACAGCTTTCGCTGCGAGCCGGACCGATTGCTGAGTTCACAGTGAATTCAAGCCTGAACGCAGTGCCCGTGTACCGTTCGTTCGGCTTCGTTCCTGCCAGCGCTGTAATGCAGATGCACGGCATAGCCTTTCTGCCAATGCGCCTCCCGCTGTAGAATGACGCCTACGCCTGCGTTAGGCGACAATACCGCCATGATTTACACCTGCCCGATGCATCCGGAGATTCGGGAGGATCGCCCGGGAAATTGTCCGATATGTGGCATGACCCTGGAGCCGATGACAATTGGAGCGGGGGATAAAGAAGAGCAAAACGAAGTCAATTCACTGTCGCGCAAGTTTTGGATCGCACTTGTGCTCACCATCCCGGTCCTGATCCTCGCCATGGCCCATGCCGTTCCCGGATTGCACATTGATGCAATCGTTCCGAGACAAATCGGAAAGTGGATCGAGTTTGGCCTAACAACTCCAGTGGTTCTTTGGACCGGTGGCTTTTTCTTCGCGCGGGCCTGGCAGTCGATCGTCAATCGCAGTCTTAACATGTTCACGCTGATCGCGGTCGGCGTCGGGGCAGCATATGTCTATAGTGTGGTCGCGGTGATCGCGCCCGGAATGTTTCCCGATTCCTTCCGGCAGCATGGCGAAGTCGACCTCTATTTTGAAGCAGCAGCCGTCATTACGACGCTTGTCTTGTTAGGCCAGTTAATTGAGGCGAAAGCCCGTAGCCACACCGGCCAGGCAATCAAAGCGTTGCTCGGCCTTGCGGCAAAGACCGCGCACCGAATTCGGAAATCGATAGCTGCGACGCCCTCGTCACGACGGATCAGCGGCGAGGACGCTGCGGCTACAATGCATGAAGAAGAAGAGATTCCGGTGGACGCGATTCAAAAAGGCGACCTGCTGCGCGTGCGTCCCGGTGAAAAAGTGCCGATCGACGGTGTCATCGTTGAAGGCCAAAGCAACGTCGACGAATCAATGATTACAGGCGAGCCGATGCCGGTAAGCAAGGGCGCAGGTGACAAGCTAGTCGGCGCCACGCTGAACCAGACTGGCTCGTTCCTGATGCGTGCGGAACGAATCGGATCGGAAACGCTGCTCGCGCAAATTGTTCAAATGGTCGCGGAGGCGCAGCGCAGCCGCGCGCCTATTCAAAAACTCGCTGACACGGTTTCAGGTTATTTCGTGCCGGCGGTTGTCAGCATCGCGGTAATTACTTTTATCGTTTGGTCTGTTATCGGGCCGTCGCCGGCTATGGCTTACGCAGTCGTGAACGCCATCGCGGTTCTGATTATTGCATGTCCGTGCGCGCTCGGACTTGCGGCACCGATGGCGATCATGGTCGGCGTGGGGCGCGCTGCGCAGACAGGGATTTTGGTAAAAAGCGCTGAGGCCATCGAGATCACGGAAAAAGTCACGCACCTGATCACGGATAAAACCGGAACATTAACCGCCGGTAAACCGGAAGTCGTCAGTCGGGTGAGTGACAAAGGGACAAGCGAACGCGATCTCTTGCAGATTGCGGCGTCAGTGGAAGCGCACAGCGAGCATCCGCTTGCTCGTGCAATCCTGGAAGCGACGAAAAAGGAACAAATCGCCTTGCGCGAGGTAACGGATTTTCAGTCGACGACCGGTGGCGGCGTGTCGGCGCAGGTCGATCGCAGACGCGTACTGGTCGGCAAGGAAAAATTTTTGGCTGATTCGGGCGTTACATTTTCGAACGAGCTCAAGAAACAGGCAGCTCGTTTACAAGAACAAGCGCAAACAACCGTTTGGATCGCACTGGATGGACAAGCAGTTGGAGTGCTTGGCATCGCTGATCCCATCAAGCCGACAACTCGGACGGCTATTCGCGCGCTTCACGATATGAACCTCAAAATCATCATGTGCACCGGCGACAATCGACGCACTGCCGAATCAGTTGCGCGCGAGTTGGACATCGACGAAGTCCGCGCCGAAGTGACGCCAGATGAAAAAATCGAGATCGTCAAAAGATTGAAAGCCAGTGGCGCAATCGTCGCAATGGCGGGCGACGGAATTAACGACGCGCCTGCGCTTGCGGCCGCCGATGTGGGAATTGCAATGGGCACGGGGACCGATGTTGCAATTGAAAGCGCCGGCATCACCCTGGTAAAAGGCGATATGATGGGCATCGTCAAAGCAATGCATCTGAGTCGCGCCGTTATGCGCAACATCCGGCAGAATCTGTTCCTTGCGTTTGTCTACAATGCGCTGGGTGTGCCGATCGCGGCCGGTGTTCTTTATCCGCTGTTCGGCATTCTTCTCAGCCCCATGATCGCCGGCGCTGCGATGAGCTTTAGCTCTGTTTCCGTAATTGCGAATGCGCTCCGGTTGCGATCGGTCAAACTATAGCCGCTTCGCGGTGTGAAGCGCGTCGTCGATCGCTGCCTCTCAAATGCGCCGACACACCGCCGGTAGCGCGTCGGCTACAGGCAACCGAGCCGCTTGCCGGACAACCGTTCGTCCGGCAATTTGCTTGCCTATGACTACACGATTGCCTGCCGGCGTATTAATTGCATTCTTCTCAGCTGTTGTGTCACTTCGCGCACAGGAGCATCCAAGAGCTCCGCAACAATCCCAATCGCAACAACTGCCGCAGACAACAAAAGGCGCTCCTCAAGCTGCGACGATGCAGGCGAGCATGTCTGATGTTACCGACGGACTTAAGAAGTTCATCACTGGTTACGCCGCCAAATCTCCCGACAACAAATTTCATATGCCGTATCAGCGCAAAGATCTCGCGCTCGATTTGGTCAAACTCCATGACGATCGATTTTCGAATCTTGGCGGCGATAAGTATTTTGCCTGTGTCGACATGAAAGGCGCCGACGGCAAGATTTACGACATTGATTTCTTAATGGTGGTAAAGCCCGGCAAATTGACCGTAACCGAGACGTCCGTTCATAAGGTCAACGGCAAACCCCTATACAACTGGAAGCAAGAAAACGGCGTTTGGAAAAAAGTGAAGGTGTAAGTTGTAGAATTGTACGGCGTCCGTGTCAGACGCGGAACCCAATCGAAACAGCGTTTCACAGCCGTAACGGATGCGAAGCAACGGCCGGGCTTTCAAAGGCGCTACAATAGTGGCCCTGTAGCGAACGATCTCTGACTGTCGATGTTTGCGACAGTCACAGACTACCGCTACAGATGACGGCAGAGATGCCGAAGACATTTTTCATTACCACTGCGATCGATTACACCAATTCGCCACCGCATGTCGGACACGCGTACGAAAAGGTGCTGGCCGATGTGATTGCGCGGTATCATCGGCTCAAAGGCGAAAATGTTTTCTTTTTGACTGGTGTTGATCAGCACGGCCAGAAAGTGCAGCAATCTGCTGCGAAAGCCGGCGTACCACCAGCTGAATTCGTTAAAAGCATCACGCAAAAATTCATCGATGTTTCGAAAAAGCTCGACGTCCGATACGATGAATGGGCGGAGACCACGAGTGACCGCCACAAGAAAGTGGTTCAAGGCATTTTGCAGCGGCTCTTCGATGAAGACCAGATCTACAAGGACAAACAGTCCGGCCACTACTCAGTGCGTCAGGAACAGTTCTTGACGGACAAAGAGCGCGGTTCCGACGGCCAGTTTGGACCGGAGTGGGGGGAGATCGAATTTCGCGAGGAAGAAAATTATTATTTCAAGCTCAGCCAACACAAGGATTGGCTGCTTGGTTATCTCGGCAAGCGAGCAGACGCAGTGATTCCGGATTTTCGTCAAAAGGAATTGCGAAACGCCGTTGAAAAACTCAGCGGCGATCTCTGTATCTCCCGGCCCAAATCACGCCTGGATTGGGGAATCGCGCTCCCATTCGACAAAAATTTCGTCACCTATGTCTGGTTCGACGCCTTAACGAACTACATCAGCTTCGTTGGCTACGATCCATCTCAATCAAACATCGAACATCAAACATCAAACTTCCTGGATCGGTGGCCTGCCCTGCAGATCATCGGCAAGGACATTCTCGTCCCAGCGCACGGGATCTACTGGCTGATCATGCTGCACGCGATGGGATTTCCCGAGAACCAAATGCCGCAACTGCTCGTCCATGGCTGGTGGAATCTCGCCGGCGCGAAGATGAGCAAGAGCGTCGGTAACATCGTCGATCCATTTGTCCTCGCCGATACATACGGCGCTGACGCGCTTCGCTATTATTTGATGAGCGACATCGCCACCGGCAAAGACGCAGACTTTTCCGAAGAACGACTCGCTGAACGTTACAACGCGGATCTCGCCAACTCGCTCGGTAATCTGCTCAACCGCACGCTGAACATGGCGCAACGGTATCGGGATAACGTCGTAAGAAAAGCCGGAGGCGATTCGCCCTTAGCGACGCAAGCCACAGATCTATTACGTGAGTACGAGGCAGCGTTCGACCGATTCGAGGTGCACGCCGCGATCGCTCGCTTGATGGAATTCGTTACGACGTGCAACACCTACATCGAGATAAGCGCGCCGTGGAAACTGGCAAAAGATCCCAGCCGCTCCGAAGCGCTTGACCATGTGCTCTTCGTGCTAGCTGAATCGCTGCGGATTATCGGGGTTTTGATCTCTCCTATTTTGCCAAATTCCGCACGAGAGATCTTTTACCAATTGAATGTTCGCGACGAACGTCATGTCGCCGATGCAACTTGGGGCGGTTTGCCCGATGAACATCGTCTCGGCAAGCCTGTGCCGCTGTTTCCGCGAATTGAGACTTCCGGGTAGCGCACGCGTCTCGCGTGCTGGCGAGCGCGTCCTCGCGATCTCGAACTTTTTCTGAATTCCCTGGCGAAATGC
Organism: Candidatus Udaeobacter sp.; assembly: GCA_045809725.1. Taxonomy (GTDB): domain Bacteria; phylum Verrucomicrobiota; class Verrucomicrobiia; order Chthoniobacterales; family UBA10450; genus Udaeobacter. The sequence goes on from JBJMXF010000253.1 coordinate 6,242, forward strand.
CGCCAGCAGTAGCAACATTGCTCAAAGCTGCTCCTGTGGACTCAGATCCGAACGGCGTTTGACACAAACGCCCTACAACTTTGATCAGATTTTGTAGGGCGTCTCTGTGAGACGCCAATCTATTGCGCGCATTCTTCGAACGCAGCCGGTTCACCGCGCAAATCCGCGAGAACTTCGCCAGCGAAATGCAGCGAGCCGGTGATCAGGATCGGATTTGGCTTCGCATGCGCAAGCATCAGTGCGTCGTCAATGGTTGGAGTGATGGAGTGGGGGAGTGATGGAGCAATCGTGGAAAAGATTTTGGCCAATTCTGATGGTGCGGCGGCTCGTTCACTGCGAATTTTTGGTAAGATCACCGACGCAGCAATCGGCGCGAGCGCTTCGCAAACACCGCGCAAATCTTTGTCTGAAAGAACTGCCAGGACCAGCGTCGCCTGTTGATCAGCAAAAACTTGCCGCCATGTTTGGACAAGCGCCCGCCCGGCAGCAGGATTGTGCGCGCCATCAATGATTGTGCGCTCATCCCATTTCTGGAAACGAGCCGGCCATTCCACCGATGCAAGGCCACGCACAATCGCTTTTTCGCCGAGCTCGATCTTCGCCGCCTGAATCGCGGCGATTGCTACTGCGGCATTCTGTTTTTGGTATTCGCCACGCAAAGCCACTGGCGACCTGTCGTAAGTCTCGTTTACGAATTGCGCTTTTGAACCACATTCAGCAGCTCGTGCGCGAATGACTTCTTCGGCTTCCGATTGCTGCGGCGCAGAAACGACGGGCACATGCGATTTGATAATTCCAGCTTTTTCACCTGCAATCTCAGCCAATGTATTTCCGAGCCACCTTTCATGATCGAGAGCGACCGCAGTGATCACCGAAACATCCGATTGAATAGCGTTGGTCGCATCGAGTCTGCCACCCAAACCGGTCTCAAGAATCACGACATCAATTTTCATGTCGGTAAAATGTTTCACCGCGAGCGCAGTTGTGACTTCGAAAAAGGTCGGGTGCGGGTCCCAATCCGCGACTAGATCTCTTATTATCGTTAGGCCATCGCCGACTGCGTCCTCGGAAATCATCTCGCCGTTTACCCGAATCCGTTCGCGAAACGTGATGAGGTGAGGGGATATGAACAGTCCTGTGCGATAGCCTCGTGCCCGGCAAATGGAATCGATCATGGCGCAAACGGAGCCTTTGCCGTTTGTGCCGGCGACGTGAATGACTTTCGGGGAAATTTCCGGCGAGCCGCCGGAAACAACACGCGAGCCGAGTGTGCTCCCCAGATCGAGCTCGTGGAGCAGACGTCGGATGTTTTCGAGACCTAATTTGATTCCGAAGCGTTCGAGACCGTAAAGCCAGGCGAGCGCCTGCTTGTAGCTTGGAAGAGGTCGCGGCACTAAGGCCCCTCCCACATTCACGGAGTCACCGCAAAGTAGCTCAGCAATCGACTAATCTCGTCGCGCAGTTTTTTCCGGTGCACGATCATGTCGACCAAGCCGTGTTCCTCCAGAAATTCGGCAGTCTGGAATCTCTCAGGCAAATCCTGGTGAGTGGTTTCCCTGATCACCCGCGGGCCGGCAAAACCGATCATGCTCTTCGGTTCGGCAATAATAACGTCGCCTAACGAGGCAAAGCTGGCCATCACGCCGGCGGTAGTCGGGTTCGTAAGAACGGAAATGTACGGCAGTTTTTCTTCCCCGTGACGCGCCAGTGCACCACTGGTCTTCGCCATTTGCATCAGGCTCAACATCCCTTCGTACATGCGCGCGCCGCCGGACGCGGCAACAATGACGACTGCGCAGCGCTGGGCCGTGCCGTATTCAATGGTCCGCGTAATTTTCTCTCCAACGACCGAGCCCATCGTTGCGGCGAGAAAACCGAAATCCATCACTGCGATGGCGACCTTATAGCCGTCGAGCATCCCATGCCCAGTGATCACAGCATCGAGGAGTCCTGTGCTTTCATGGTATTTCTTGAGACGGTCCTTGTACGTGGCCATTCCCTGGAATCGTAGCACGTCAACAGATCGCAGGTCGGCGTCCATCTCTACGAAAGTATCTGGATCGAGCAGGCTTTGGATCCGTTCGCTGGCAGGCTGCGCTTGATGATAGTCACAACGCGGACAAACGCGTTGGTTTTGCGCCAGCTCAGTATCCGGCACGACTTGGTCGCAGCCGGGGCATTTCTGAAAAACGCCGCGCGGCATCTCACGCTTTTTGCCGGCCTGCGCCTTGATTGCTGGTTTCTTGAAAATTGCCATGGAATTATGCGCGTGCTGCGGTGGCGGCATGAACCGACTTGGCGCCGGCGCGTTTCAATACCCGCGCACATTCGCTCAACGTAGAGCCGGTTGTCAGGACATCATCGATCAACAACATCCGCAAGCCTCGCACGTCCGTGTTTTTTCGTAAACGGAATGCGTTATGTAAATTTTCCATGCGTTCGGCACGATCGAGCGCAGTTTGCGTGGTGGTGTAACGAATGCGTTTGAGCAGGGACCTGCAAGGAATTGCAGCGTGCGCGCTCAGTAGTTCCGCAAGCAGCGTGGCCTGATTGAAGCCGCGTTCTCGTTGCCGCGCCGGATGTAACGGCACCGGCACGAGGACATCGAACTGCTGACCGCGCAGCCGCTCATCATCGAGCGCAGCACGAAGCCAACGCGCTACAAGATGACGCAGATGGATCTGGCGATTGTATTTGAATTCGTGAATGACGTCGCGAACGATACCGCGGCCACGGTATGCGGCGACCGCCGCCTTGAAGTGAATCGTGCGATGCGCACAATTCGCGCAGCTGAACGCAGTGTTGATAGAGCCGTCGAAGGGCTCTGAACATGTCTCGCAAAATGGCCGCACAATTCGCACGATCTTTCCTTCACAACCGTCACAGAGATATTGGCCGGCTCGGACCTGTTCCCTGCAAATAGCGCACGTGGCGGGATACAGCAGCGATACGGCTGCCTGGAACAGCTCAGATTTTTGCAGCGTCATCATCTTTTAACCATAGTCGCATGAGTCCCCATGTTACTGCGACCACGGCGAGGGGTATGATTCCAACGAGGAGGTTCTTGCCCAACCACGGCAACGCAATCATTTGCCGGCGCGCCAGCCAACTAAACGTGCCGCTGGCAAAGATCCATCCGGCATGAAGGCCGATCGGCAGCCATAACGAACGAGTAAGCACACGAGCATCAGCAAGAATACAGCCGATCAGAAATAACGTGCCAAACGCAGCCAGCACCATCATCGGATCACCGAATCCGGCGAAAGCATCAGCAATGGATTCGAAACCTGAGCTCCATGTCACGATTAGAGGTTCGCGGTCCGATCCCTTCAAAAAATGCACTGCCGCAAAAACTCCTGAGACGGCTATGATCGATAGAAGCCTTCGACCCGTCCGGAGTAAAATGCCCAAGATTAGTCCGCGGAAGAAGATCTCTTCGATAAACGGTACGCTGATCGCCGCAAGAAGCACCGTTCCAATTCGCGGCCAGACAATGACGTGCCGGAATGAGTAAACACGCAACCAAATCAGCAAAGCACCGCAAAAGAGCAGGGGAATGACCGACAGCAGGACTCCGGAGCCAACATCGCGCACCCAATGCGGATTGGGCGCAAGGCCCAGATCGGCTATCGTTCGCACATTGCTCACGCGCAGAAGCGGCCAAAGCAAAACCACGGCAACGATCAAGATTGCGCGGTGAAAGAATCTGTCGAAATCGTATTTCGCCAGAAACGGGAACACGCCGTGCGCTGCAAGCGCCTGAGCCGACCAGAAAAGGATTGGAGCTAGCAGTGCTCCGCCGACGACGATCGCGATAAAATAGGCTGCTAATCTGGCCGCGTCTTTCAAGCCTGATAATGTAAGGTGTTAGCGCGATGCGGAGTCAACACATATGGACCGAGCGGGACGAGCATGGGAGCAAGCGCGAAGTGCGCGCCACAAAGTTCGGTGGCGTATGGCGACTTCAGGCGAAAACGGCCGGCGAGCTCGACTGGACCTATTATGAGCGTCCATTACTGGAGGACTTATTGGCTTTAAAGGAGATTTTAGCGCGAAAGTATCAGCGGCGGCGTGCCTCGAGCGAAGACGTGGCGGCCGTGGAAAAGCTCATTGCTGACCAAATAAGAGCAGACAGTTAGTAACTCGATTTCCTAGCATCGGATGTATTCCTTAACGTGATTGTTCCGAATCTGTTGAGTGATTTGTTACGTTTGTCTAATAAAACAGTTTCCGAGCGAACGAGTAGACATGTCCAAGAAGTTACGGCTTGATCAGCTGCTCGTCTGCCGCGGGTTTTTCCCCAGCCGTGAACAAGCGCGCCGCGCCATACTGGCCGGAAATGTCAGCGTCGCTACTCGGGTCGCTGACAAGCCATCCGAGCTGCTCGATGAGCAAACGGCGGTCGTGGTAAAGGCAGGCCGAAAGTACGTCGGCCGGGGCGCGCTGAAGCTGGAACCCGCTCTCGAGCACTTTGATATCGATGTACGCGGAAAAACCGCTTTGGATATCGGCGCGTCGACCGGCGGCTTTACCGATTGCATGCTGCAACGTGGCGCCGAAAAAGTGTATGCCGTAGACGTGGGTTACGGCCAACTCGACTGGAAACTCCGCAATGACACACGCGTCACCGTTTTGGAAAAAACCAATGCCCGCTTCCTCACACGCGATCAGGTTCAAGAGCTTGTCGATATTTGTGTGATCGACGTTTCTTTCATTTCCCTGACGCTGATCCTGCCAAACGCGCTCGCCGTACTAAAACCAGACGGGGTGATCCTGGCGCTCATCAAACCGCAATTCGAGCTGCAGCGGTCGGACGTCGGAAAAGGAGGAATCGTGCGCGATGCTGGATTGCACCAGAAGGCACAAGACAAGATCGTCGCATTCGTGAATGATCTGGGGCACGTTATCGCCGGGATCGCGCCGTCTGCCATCAAAGGCGCGGACGGCAACCAGGAATTCTTTGCATGCATACGAAAACAATCGGGTTAATCGCGCACACCGGAAAGCGCGGCGTTGCGGAGTTGATCAATTCGATTGCCGAAGAATTCGAACGCTTCTCGATTGCGATCGTGTTCGAAAAGGAAACGGCGCGTGTTGCTGGAAAACAGCCGGGCTATCCAATAGCGGAACTCGGACCTATGACGGATCTGTTGGTCGTTGCCGGCGGCGACGGCTCGATTCTGCGCGTTATTGGTCAACTTGGCGAGACGATCAAACCGATCTTCGGCATCAATGTCGGCTCGTTAGGCTTTCTGACTTGCGTAAGTTCGTCGAATTACCGCGAAGCTGTCGAATGCATTGCAAAAGATCGAATCAATTTCAGTCACCGCGCTCTGCTCGAAGTGAGGGTTCTCCTCGGGGACAAAAGAACGAATAAAATGCTCGCGCTCAATGACGCCGTCCTGAGTCGCGGCGAACTTTCGCGCCTGGTCATGTTGCGCACCCGAGTGAACGGCGAACCGCTCACAGAGTTCAATGCCGACGGATTAGTCGTCGCGACTCCAACGGGATCGACGGCTTATTCGTTGTCGGCCGGAGGACCGATTCTCGATCCTGAGTCCGGCGTATTCGTGATCACGCCGATCTGCCCGCATGTTCTCACGAACCGCTCGATCATAGTCGCGGACCAATCGATTATCGAAATCGAAGCGAGTCACCCGGATTATCCCGTGTATCTCACGCTGGATGGCCGCAGACCGATCCACGTTGAACGCGAATCAATCGTCACCGTCCGCAAAGCCAAGAAAACCCTTCCGCTGGCCTCGTTGCCCGACACATCCTTCTTCAGCGTAGTCCGGCAAAAACTTAAGTGGAGCGGGAGCAACGTCTGATCGGTGTTAAAGGGAGTTCTTCTCAACGTTTGGAGTCCCGCGTTTACGCGGCTCTTGCGAACAAGCATTGCGAGAGGCCGCCTGAAGGCGGAACTCCAGGCAAAATGCTAAAAACGCGAGGAGTTCTTGTGCGTTCGTTCGCGACCTGATAGTCAGCGTTGCTCATGAATCTGTTGAGCTTACCAGATGGCCGCATCATAAACCTCGAACATCTCACGTACGCAGAACGCGCCGGCGAGTACCTATCATTGCATTTCGACAGCGGCGGTGACGGCGGGATGGGTTCTGTCGTTAGGCTAAAACAAGGCGAAGGCGCAAGGCGGGTATGGGCATACCTTGCCGGCAAATGCACCGTGAAGATCGAGACCGCTTAGTTGCTCAGCGGTTTACCTGACAATTTTTCTCAATCCCAACTTCGGATTGGTGTTGGGTCCGATTCATTCTCTCTTGCTCCTGAAACTAATGAGCATGATCAAACCCATCACGACTGCCAAAAAGCCGATCAACACCAATAAGCCCCTTGGGGTTTCAAATCCCCACCCGCTTAGTAAGCACACCGCACCGATCATCACAAGTATACAAGCAATTCCTTTTCCCATATTTAGCTAGATGCTTCGCTCAACGTAGCTAGCGGTCATTT
>JBJMXF010000254.1:0-4201 GCA_045809725.1 Candidatus Udaeobacter sp.
GTTTTGCCGACGGGCGCGATTTCAAAAAATCTCGCTGGCGAAGAACTTGCGCCGATCGGCTCGCTGGCACACGCAGGCGTTGTGGCGATAACGGATGACGGGCATTGCATTCAAAATCACGAGCTGATGCGGCGCGCTGTCGAATACGCCCGCATGGTTGGCGTGCCTGTGCTCGATCACTGTCAGGATTACAACTTGGTCGGCAACGGAGTCGTGCATGAGGGTTATTGGAGCACGCTGCTTGGATTGGCTGGCTGGCCCGCGGCCGGCGAAGAAGCGATCGTGATGCGCAACATTTTGCTGGCGGAACTCTGCGATCATCACATTCATTGCCAGCACATCTCGACAGCAGGCAGTGTGCGGCTGCTGCGTGAAGCGCAGGCGCGCGGCATCAAAATCAGCGGGGAGGTTTGTCCGCACCACATCGCATTAACCGACGACGCGATTCAAAGTTTCGACACGAACTACAAAATGAATCCGCCGTTGCGCTCGCACAATCACGTGGATGCGCTGCTGGAAGGAATCGCGGATGGAACGCTATCGATCTTGTGTTCCGATCATGCGCCGCATGCCAATTTCGAAAAGGAGGTCGAATTCGATGCAGCCCCCTTTGGCATCATTGGGCTGGAGACAGAGCTTGGGTTATTTCTCGATCTACTCGTGCACAAACATCGCACGGTCGATATCCCGCGATTGATCCAGATGTACACGGTCGAGCCGTCGCGTTTATTGAAAATTGACGCCGGCACACTGTCGGTCGGCGCGCGCGCTGATGTGACGCTGATTGATCCTGATGTGGAATGGACAGTAAAAGTCGATCAATTTCACTCAGCATCGCGTAATTCGCCGTTCGACGGCTGGAAATTAAAAGGCCGCGCGGTGCGCACGATTGTTAGCGGGAAAACCGTTTGGAAACTGTAGGGCGTTTCTGTGAAACGCGCAGTGAGATTGGCGTCTGACACAGACGCCCTACAATATTATTGGATTACCCCGCGGCGAAGCCGCCGTGGATGTAATTTTCCAGATGGGCAATGGCGGCTTGCTGGCAGGAAATCACATGTTTCACGAGGTCCCCGATCGAGATCACTCCGACTACTGTGTCATCATCAAGCACCGGCAAATGGCGAATGTGTTGGTCTGTCATGAGGCGCAAACATGTTTCGACTCCCTCACGCCGATGCGTTGTAAACACATTCGCTGACATGATTTCTGCGACTTTGGTTTCACGGGAACGCTTGCCGCGCAGCATAATTTTGCGCGTGTAATCGCGCTCCGAAATGATTCCTACCAAACGCTGGCCGTCCATTACCAGCAAAGCGCCGACATTCTTCGCGTCCATCAATTGAACCGCTTCGAACACCGTCGCGTCCGGTGAAACAGAATAAATCTCTCTGCTTTTTTGATTCAGAACTGCGCCGATCGTGCCGCTCACATCCATATCACTCAATGAGAAGACTTAGAACTCCAACATAGGGCAATCCAGCGGAGACAGGCAAAACAATTCTCGCGTGATGATAAGTTCAGGCATTCTGCGGCAAAGCGTCGGAGCAGCTCGCACCCTGCTTCCGAGCGGGCAGCGCCGGCGCCACACAACAGCGATTATGACTGTGTTGACGCCGCGTATCTTCTCGGCGCGAGTTTCGGCGGACGTTTCCCGTTCACAATCGCTCCCGTGACCGGCAGGTATGAAAGTTCCTGAAGATCCGCGGCGCAACGCAGCATCAATCCGCCGCGACTCATGTCACCGCGGCCGACGAAGTCCGCCGGAAATCGCAGTCGCTGGCCAAAATGTGCCAGCAGCACATCGACATATTTGCCGGTGGCGATGCTGCCGAGAAGAATCACTTCACTTTCCGCCGGCAGTTTCTTTGCCAAATGCCGCACGTCGCGCTCGATTGGCATTCGATAACGCGGATCGTCTTCATGGATATCGACCTCCGCAAATTCACGCAGATCATCGAGACGAATTCGCGTTCGCACATCGATCAATCCGCGCGTAGGCGTGATCACAAGCACACCTGACGTTCCGCGCGCCGGCCGGGCAAATGCATTCGCGTAAGCGATCTTTCCGCGAAAATACAGGCCGCTCAAAAAAGTGAACACGTCCGCGATTGGCGCCCCGCTTTTCCCACGCAACTCCCGGGCGAGCGGAAATTGCGCCTCATCGCGCAAAATCATTCGGGCTCGTTCACCTCCGGCGTAAGCGGGCGACAGAACGAAAATCCGATGGGCGACGCTCTGCTTCATTTTTATCGATTTTCAACTCGGCCAAAGCCCGGCGCAAGCCGTGGGCTTCCGGCTTGCTTTTTAAGTCGGGAATGGAAAATATTGTGCGGTGCGTTGGAACTGGCCACTCAAATCCCGCAACAGCAAGCATCGGAACGGTCGCGATGGTAATGGTCACCATGCCAACGGCCACAACGGTAACGGACACGAATTCAACAGCGTCGCTGGGGATGCATGCCCCGACTTTCTATGTGTAGGAGCGCAGAAGGCGGGAACCTCCTGGCTTTACCGGCAACTGGAGCCGCATCCTGATTTCTGGATGCCTCCGGTAAAGGAGCTCCATTACCTGGACATTCTACACAGGACGAAGCGACATCAGACGCCGCGCGCTAACGACGATCGAGACGCTTGTTTTGTCGAAAGCATCAAAGATTTGAGTATGCAAAGCTACATCGATCTCGATCGTTACGGCCGGTTGTTCTCTCATAAAGGATCCCTTCTGTCGGGTGATATTTCGCCGGCCTATTCCACTCTGGGCGACGAGATCATCGAAAGAGTCGTCAATCATTTTCCGAACATGAAAGTGGTATTTCTCGCTCGCGACCCTGTCGAGCGAGCATGGTCGCAATTGTCCATGGGCGTGCGGCTCGGAATGATCAACAAATTCGATGCCAGCAATCCCAAGGAAGTGATTCGCAATTTGCTGAATCCAGGTGTGCTGATGCGATCGCACCCCAGTAAGATCGTCATGCGCTGGAAACGTTATGTTCGTGCCGAAAATTTCCGTATCTATTTCTTCGACGATCTAAAGGAAAATCCCGCTGCGCTGCGGCAATCGATTCTGACGTTTCTAGGTGGTGATCCCGGCAAGCCAAGCGGAAAATTAAAACCGCACGACAACTACGATGCCGGCGCCGACAAGCTTCGGCTGACGGAAAAAGTGCGCGACCGTGTCGCTCAATTCTTCGAACATGAACTGAAAGCCTGTGCAGTGGAACTTGGCGGCCGCGCGAAAAGTTGGCCGACGCGATATGGTTTTTCACTGCTGCTGTATTTCTGGGACTTGCTCGACGACAGCATCGACCTCTTCTTCTGGTGCGATTGGGTTTGCTGACGCTGCCGCGTTCTTGCTTTCTCGATAGCGGCGGAAACATAATCAGCCATGAGATGGACCTGGCCTTTCAGTGGCCGCGCCGGCAACCGCCGACATAAAAACGGCAATGGCTCGAATGTCGACAGTGCACGACCCGATTTTTTGTGCGTCGGAGTTCATAAAGGCGGAACGACCTGGCTTTATCAACAGCTCGACGCGCATGCTGATTTCTGGATGCCTCCTTTAAAGGAGCTGCATTATTTTGATCAATTGAGCAGAGTCCAACGTCCATCATCTCCCCGCTGCAGAGATGAGCGCGATCGTCGCTTTCTCGAGAGGATCAACAGCCTCAGCGCCAAATCGTACATAGACTTCGAGCATTATGCCCAACTGTTCGAACCCAAGGGATCTTTACTTTCCGGTGATATTTCGCCCAACTATTCGACGCTCAGTAACAAGATTGTTCGGCAAATCGTCAGATATTTCCCAAACTTGAAAGTGATTTTCCTGGCCCGCGATCCGGTCGAGCGAGTGTGGTCGCACTTGTCCATGGAAGTGCATTACCACCAGATCGAAGCGTTTGACGTAAGCGATATCGACGAAGTTAATCGGAATTTGCTCCGGCGAGGGCTGCTCTTGCGTTCGTATCCCAGCGCGGTCGTCGCGCGATGGAAACGTTATGTCCATCCAGACCGATTTCGGATTTTTTTCTTCGATGACCTGCAAAGAAATCCGACTGAACTGCGGCGTTCGATCCTCGATGTTTTGGGCGCCGATCCCGACAAGCCAATCAGCCGCGTGCCAAGTGACAACAATTGGGGGAGTATGGAAAAGCTTCCGCTCACGGATAAAGTTCGGTCGCATCTGGCGCAGTTCTTCAAA
>JBJMXF010000255.1:0-17851 GCA_045809725.1 Candidatus Udaeobacter sp.
CGGCAGAAGGCGATTTCGCGCCGTTCCTGAAGCAAGCGATCCGGCCGTCGATTCCTGATTTCGTCGCCGACGGAATGTATTTGTCGGTCACGTGCGCGGAAGACGTCCCATTTATCGATCAACAGGAGGCGGCGAGGCTGAATGCGGACAATCCGTTCGGGAACTATCGCGTCTTGCAGCAAACGCGCGCCTGCGGGATGTGGCCGCGCGGCGAGATTCCACCTGATTTTCTCGAACCCGTTCGCTCAAACGCGCCGGTGCTGATTTTTTCCGGCAACATGGACCCAATCACTCCGCCAAAGTACGGGGAAGAAGTCGCCAGACATTTGCCGAACAGCAGACACCTCGTTGTTCCAGAGGCCGGTCACGGTCCTCAGGGGTTGAGCGATGCCGGCTGTCTGGATCGGATCGCGATAGAATTTCTGGACAAAGGCGACGCACAGAATCTTGATGTGAGCTGCGTGCAGCGAATGGCGCGCCCGCCGTTCGCAACGAAGTAGCTGGAGTTCGGGTTCGTTTTTCTGTCGATAAAAACGACCAATCGGGTCGCAACGGTCGAAGTTCTATTGGGAACAGTAGAAGGGAGATTTGTTATGCAAACACATTCCAAAGCAGAGGACACTGATCGCGGCCAATGGGTGTACCCGGAAAACGAAGCCGCTTATTGGCGGGAACAACATTCTAAACAACCGTACGCGAAGAATTCTTCTTACGACCAATACGAGCACGCGTATCGCACCGGCTACACTTCATTCCAGAAATTTCGGGGGAAGAAGTTCGACGAAGTCGAGGAATCCGTTGCGAATGATTACGAGACCGGTAAGCCCGATTCGGCCTTGCCATGGGACACGGTGCGTCCTGCGGTGAGCTCGGTGTGGGATAAAATGTCCGGTGTCGTTGGTCCTCGCGATTTTGATCGCGGTATTCGCGGTTCGGTCTGACCAGAGCTATCGCGTCTGAGCAGCCCGCTGTCTCGGAAACCTTTCCTACTTTCCGGTTGCTAATTGAATATCCAATTGGCGTCTGACACAGACGCCCTAAACAACTGTTCACTCCATATCGGGATAAGGGCCCTTGCCCTGATCAGCGATGAAACGGTCGATTCTCGACGTGACCACAGGCAGAGGTACCGAACCGAGCTCGAGCACAGCATCGTGGAAAGCGCGAATGTTGAACTTCGCACCGAGTGTCTTCTCCGCCTTTTCGCGGGCACGCAGGATCGCAAGCTCGCCCATGTAATAGGAGAGGGCTTGCGCCGGCCACGCGATGTAACGGTCCACTTCGGTTTCGATCTCATGCTCAGGTAGCGCTGTGTAATCGTGCATGTACTTGAGCGCCTGTTCGCGCGTCCAACCTTTCGAATGAACGCCTGTGTCGACCACGAGCCGCGTCGCGCGCCAAATCTGATAACCGAGCATGCCGAAGCGCTCGTACGGCGTTTCATACATCCCCATTTCGTGGCCCAGCTTTTCACAATAAAGCGCCCAACCTTCGCCGTACGCGGAAATGTAATCGAACCGCCGGAAGTTCGGCTGGTTCTTGTGCTCGAGCGCGATCGGAATCTGGAATGCGTGTCCAGGCGCGGACTCGTGCAGGGTCAGCGCCGGCAAATTATAGAGCGGGCGATGCGGCAGATCATAAGTGTTCAGGAGATAAATGCCCGCACCGCCGCGGCCTGAAGTATAAAATGGCGCGAGATCGGCCGGGACTGGTTTGATGCCGAAACGCATGCGCGGCAGATAGCCAAAGTATTGCGACGATTTGCTGTCGAACGTTTTCGCAATCCAAGCGGCGCGATTGAGCAGGTCCTGCGGTGTTTTGGCGTAGAACTGCGGATCGTCACGGAGGAATTGCAGGAATGCTGGGAACTCGCCCTTGAATCCGGATTCGTGCATCGCGTCGACCATCTGCTGATGTAATTTGGCAACCTCCGCGAGGCCGATCTGGTGAATTTCGTCGGGCGACAGATCGAGGGTGGTGAACTCGCGAATTTTCTGGCGATAATACGTTTTCCCGTCCGGCAACTCTTCGGCCGCAAGCGTGGTGCGGGTGTGCGGCACATATTCATCGCGGAAGAATTTGAGCAGCTCCGCGTAAGCCGGCTGCACGATCTCACGAATCACCTGTGCGGCTTCCGCCTTGAGTGTGTCTTGGTTGGCTTGCTGAACTCGTACCATCGGTTCTCGAAATGGTGTGTAGAGCAGATTGTCTTCGGGTTTGCCTTCCGCAATCGTGGCGATGGATTTTTCGCGTCCCTGTAAAGTGAGCCGTGGCGGCGTGAAGCCGCGCGGCAGCCCCGCCCGCATGTTCGCGATCTGTTCGCGAAAATAGCGCGGTATGTCGCGCATTTGCGCGATCCAGTTCTTGTAATCCGTCAGCGTCTTGAAAGGCCGCCGCGCCGTCTCGCCCAAATCGCTCCAGAAAGCAGAATCCGAGTTCGCCGGCATTTCGTAGTCACGGAATTCCTGATCGGCGACAAAATTCTCGATTTCCGGGCGATAAACATCGTAGTTGATGTGCTCCTCCGGCGAGAGCTGCGCGCGCGGAATAACATCCAGCTTGTGCAGCACATCCTGCCAGTAACGTAACCGCGTCTCCTGCGTCTCCGGATCGACTTTTGGCAGGCGATCGGGAACGGGTTTTTCGACTCCTTCCAGTCCGGGAAACTGCTCCAGCCGCCATTTCCATTCTTCTGTGTAGATGGTTCGCAGCCGCTCATCTGGACTTTCCGCCTTGGCGACACACGGAATGAACCACAGCGCTGCAACACCAACAAAAACGACGGTTTTGAAACTCATTCGCTGCCCACGCTCACTCGCTCCTACCCTCGTCACTTTACCTTCTATGTCGCTGATCCCCTCAGCTCCATTCATTATTACCAGCCGATAGAAAATTTCATTCATTTGTTAGGATTTTGGCAGAGCTTTCACGGGTTGATTCGCTGAAGCAAGTCGCGAAATTCTTATACTTCTGAAACTCAAACCGTCTCTCGACTGGCTTCTTATCTTCGTTCCGCTGGCGATCCTTCTGCGCTTCTGGCCCGGGGGCATCAGTCCGACTGCGCTGTTCGTTTGCTCAGCTCTCGGCATCATTCCCGTCGCAGGATGGATCGGGCGCGCCACCGAAGCGCTAGCGATTCGAGTCGGGGAAGGACTGGGAGGATTGCTCAACGCCACTTTCGGCAACGCCGCGGAGCTGATCATCGCCGGCATAGCGCTTTCCAAAGGTCTAACGAGCGTAGTGAAAGCCTCCCTTACCGGATCGATTATCGGTAACGTGCTGCTGGTGCTCGGCCTGTCCATTCTAATGGGCGGCACCAAATATAAAAAACAATGTTTCAACCGCACCGCAGCGAGTAGCTCCGTGATTTCGCTTTCGCTGGCAGCGATTGGTCTCGTCATTCCAACGGTCTTTCATCGCGCCGCCGATCGAACGCCTGGCGGCTGGAGCCCAGTGGTCGAGCAGAAGCTCTCGTTAGGCATCGCCGTCGTGATGTTCCTGACCTACTTCTGCATGCTCGCGTTCTCTCTCCGCACCCACAAGGATCTCTTCCGAGGCGCGGAGGAACGCGAGGGAACAGAGAGGCAATGGTCGCGCAGGAAGGCTGTTATCATCCTGCTCATCGCGACCGCCTTTGTTGCACTGCTCTCGGAGTTTCTCGTCGGGACGATCGAAAGCGTTCGCGATTCTGTCGGCCTCACCGAGGTATTTGTCGGTGTTGTTGTGGTGGCGATTGTGGGCAACGCGGCCGAGCACTCGACCGCCGTCGTCATGGCGATGAAAAACAAGATGGACCTGAGTTTCGGGATCGCGATTAGCTCCAGTCTGCAAATCGCACTTTTCGTCGCGCCTGTGCTGATTTTTCTCTCCTACGCTTTTGGGCGACCGATGGACCTGGAGTTTACCCTCCCAGAAGTGGTCGCGGTCGTGGTGTCCGTTTACGTCCTGTTTCAAATCAGTAGTGACGGCGAGACGAACTGGATCGAAGGCATTCAACTTCTCTCGCTTTATCTAATTCTCGGGATTCTCTTTTTCTATCTTCCCGAGCCGGCACACACCGCACCCTAGGCTTCGCGCGATTGTCGCAAACGATGTTCGACCGGAGGCGCAAACCTTCGACGCAGAAGTAAGAACGGACGTTCGATTGACAGGAACAGAATCGTTGCGGCGATGTAGACGCAGAGTTCTACCCCGAGAAGCGCGGGGACAGACGTGAGATCGATGGAGTGACTTGCACAGAATTGCCCGACACCGTTAATAACCAATTTCTGAATCAAGTAGGCGCTATAGGCGATGCTGGCGAGGAAGGCGGCGCCAGGAATTGCAACTCGACAGAGTGGGAGTCGTGGACTGACGGCGCAAAGAAGGATCACGGCCATCCCGACGGCGATGAGTGGGAATTGCCAGACACACGCAGCAACTGTGAGATTTTCGGTTTCGCCGAGATACAGTGCGTAAACGATTAGTCCGACCCCGGGCAGCCAAAGCCACGGCGCCCAGTTGATAAGGTGTTGCCACCAGTTCGGCCGAAATTTCTCGACCGCCGCCAGAACCACGCCGAACACAAGCGGATCGAGTCGAGTCCAGGTTGGATAATAAATCCACGCCTGAAAGGCGCGGAACGATACGCCACCATCAACTGAAGAGTTCCGTGCTGCCAGGAAAGCGCGTAAAGCGATGCCGCCAACAACGATCAGGCACGGAACGATTATGGCTGCGCGCGGACGGTGATGGAGAAAGAGCAAAAGAAACGGTAGCGCGAGATAGAATTGGTCCTCCACTGCGAGTGACCATGCATGTGAGAAAGCAGTTCCGCCATGAAGCGCGATGTTTTGCACCGACAACAGAAATTTCCAGAGCGGCTGTGACATTGCGGGATATTCACGCCACGCCGGCAACAAAAAATAAATAGCGAGCACGGCGAGGTAGGCCGGCATGATTCGCAATGCGCGGCGGGTGAAAAACCGGCCAAGTTTGATGCGCTGATCCCGCGCAAGCGACGCTAGCAATTGGCCGCCGATCAGATAGCCACTAAGGACAAAGAAAAGATCGACACCGATCCAGCCGAAGCGATCCACTCGGCCGGGCAATTTGAAGCCGAAGAGTGCTGCGTGGTAAACAACGACCACGACGATGGCAACCGCGCGTAGAAGATCCAAGCCGGGCTGGCGTTCCCGATTTCGAAAGCGTGGATCGACTTCCATTTCACCGGGGTGCGCCTTCGGCCGGCCGCTCATCAATCATACTTCGGCAATCGGGGCCGAAAATCTTTCAGTTATTTGCCGGATGGCGAAAAAACCACTGAAGGGATAAATCGACGAACCTGCGCCTTATCCCGGACAAGAGCGCGCGCCGCTCGGCGTTCGATAATAATTACGTGACTATGCGTTCTGTTTTTTTGGTGGTTGCGATGGCGTTTGTGGTCGCGGGATCAGTTGCGGCGAAGGAGAATACGAGCGCCGCCGGTGCCGAGGAAAATGTGCGAGCGGTGCAGAGCAAACTCGCCGACGAAGGGTGTTATTTTGGCGAAATCGACGGCGCCTATAGCAGCGATTTCAGCGCGGCGCTGAGCCGCTACCAGATTCGCAACGGTTTGCCTATCACGGGACAGCTTGATGCGGAAACGAGCAAGGCGCTCGGCGCGAAGCCAGCGGTTGGTCCGAGCATGGCCACTACCGAGCAGAGTCCCGAAACGTGGCGTCAGTTGCGCAAGCGCGAACGGCGAAAATCAACGAAGGCGCGGCAGTCGGAGCCTGCCACTACAGAGTCGCCATCACCTGGGGATAACGAGACTCCGCCAACTGCAACTGAACCGCCGATACAAACTACGCCGGTGGCCAAAGTACGCACCCGGACAGAGACTACGGCGCCGGCGTCGGCACCTCTGACAACAGAGCGAACCTCGGCGGAAAGGACGGAGTCCGCGTCAGCGCCAGCGGCTACAGCGCTAACTTCGGCAGAGACCACGGAACCTGCGTCAGCCCCACCGGCTACGGTGCAAGGTTCGGACTCGACGGGACCGGCGTCCGTGCCGCCGGCTACAGGTGCGGCGGATGAGTTCAGCGCGGAACGACTGCGTGATTATGTCGCGGCGTATGTCCTTGCCGGACTCGACAAGAACGTTGGGGCTGAAGCCGAGTTTTTTGCCGATCGCGTTCAATACTACGACCAGGGTGTCATGGATCGTGAAAAGATCCGGCAGGACTTAAAGCGCTACGACCAACGATGGCCGGAGCGGCACTTCTGGGTCGCAGGTAAAATTAATATCGAACCACAAAGTGACAATCGGGTGCGGGTGACGTTTCCGCTGGGATTCAAATTGCGCAATGGCAACAAGCAGTCATCTGGCAAAGTGGATAAAACGCTCGTTCTGGAACCGGCTGGCGACGATCTGCAAATCGTCGCAGTGAACGAACGCAAAGCGGGTTAGCCGTTAGTTCGCCGCGGATGAACACGGATCTACACGCAGTATGAGAATTCGCGTTACGCTTCGCTCACGCGAGTGTAAGCGATCTCGATGGTTTTGATTTCGCGACCGCCGTGCTCCTCGAACCACTCCAGCGTGTAGTGGTCCCGGTCAACCAATGTGATCTGCTCGCGTACTTTCGTTTTCTTTCCGGGCTGCGGTTCGGTCTCGGTTGTATAGGTGAAGGTGCGTGATCGCGGATCGTACGTTCCTTCAAACGCCGTCGCGGACGTGCTCGCGTTGTCGATCCAAACGGAAAAGAACCTTTGTTTCATGTTGTCGTAGCCTTCGATTTCTTTGCCCTGGAAGTTCGCGTGTTCAAGTTCGCCACTCGCGCCGGGAAGCATCTCCACGTTGAAATCAGCCAGGTAATAGCGGCCGGCCATAATCGGCTGTCTGACGACGACGCCGTTGGTTTCGATCGGAGGTTTGTCAGGCCCACGGGAGATTTTCAGAACATACTTCCATTTCCCGGCGAGCTCGCCGAGCAACTGATGGTTTGCGCCCGGCTTGGTCGCATCATCCGCGTTCCGATCGTCTGATAACACTAGGTGGGCGGTCGCGCTGACGACGACGAAGGCGACGAGTGCGACTGGAAATTGTCTCATGAAGAGAATGATGTCGTCATGCAATCGGACACGCAAGAAAACCGATCATGCCGTTTAGCACAGACGAACACGGATTTTGGAGTGCGGCCACATGTCGCCGCTTTAAAGCGCGGACATGTTCGCGCACTCCAAAGCAATTCGGCACCGCCTTTGATACATTCAAATGAACCGCTGTTGCGCATGACGCGTCAGTCGCAGACGCACTCCAATGGAGTACACCAGATAATAGCCGATTAATCCGGCAGCGACTGCCAGGGAAAGCTGCGTGCCAGAGGCGGTGATCATCCAATGCTGATCGCCATGAGCATTGCTGCCGGAGTGCGTAGCGCGCCACCAGCCGTAAAGGAAACGTGCGGCGATCGCGAACGTGATGAAAAGCGCGAGCCAGCGGCTTGGGGTGTAAAAAAATCCTTCCGGTTGGCTTTCCCACCGCGTCATAGCCAAACCGATCAAGCCGAGAATGCCTCCACAACCCAGACCGATCAGGGCAAATCGAAACGCTGAGTCGACCCAAAAGGAGAGCAGAAAGGTGAATGCTAGAAAGAAAACAGCCGAGAAGCTGGTCATCCACACATTCAGGCTGGCGACCCAGCTCCGTGCGTGTCTTCGAGCAGTGCCGGCGCGATAGCGCAAAGCAAGGGAAAGCAGAACCACACCCGCAAAGGCGAGGAGAACAAAAAGCAGCAGCGCAAAAACGATAATCGGCACCGGTGAGAACGGTAAGAAGGAAGAAGCAAAAAGTAAGAAGGATTCTCAGATCTGATGCGTCTGCGTGCGATCCCCCTGGCCAACGCATTATATGGAAACGATTGCATCAAAAGATCCGCGGGTGCATACGGCGAATGTTCGGAAGGAATTTCGGGAACTAAATCGAACACTTGCGAGGCGAGATTAACAAAATCGATGAACCGAAAGCGCTGGCGCTCTTCGAAGCGGCGGCCGAGGTGATCGGCGGTCTGGAGACGGCGTTTAAACATTACGAAAAGAAGCCCGAGGAAGCTTGGAAATAATGGATAGTGGCCGATGACGAGCTAGGCGCGCCCGGCGGTCGCGCCCTACCAGCGGCGATGCGCGATTTGCACGCGATATTCTTTGCGCGTGTAATACGTCGACATGCTTGAGCCGTCTGCTGACGAGATACGTGAATGGGGTGATTCGGTCCTCCAATTCGTGATCGAATATCTCGGTGAGGTCCGCGCTCGGCCGGTGAATCGGCAAACTTCTTCACGCGAGATTCGAAGCGCGCTCGACTCCAAGCTCCCGATCAAGGGGACCGATTTTGATTCCCTACTAAAGATTTTTCGGAACACGATCGTTCCTTTTAGCCGGCAGAACGCGCATCCCCGGATGTTTGGCTACGTGCAATCTCCCGGGACGCCAATTGGTGCGTTCGCTGATCTGCTAGCTTCGACGTTGAACGCCAATCTCACGATCTGGCGTTCGGCGCCGGCGCCGGTGGAACTCGAGCGCGTGACAATCGATTGGATCCGCCAAATTCTGGGATTCAATCCTGACGCCGGCGGCCTTTTTGTCAGCGGCGGATCGATGGCCAATCTCGCGGCTCTGGCTGCCGCGCGGCAGACGAAATACGACTCGTTAGGCCGGCTGTGTATGTATGCGTCGAGCGCGACGCATTTTTCCATCACCAAGGCGGCAGCGCTTCTGGGAATTGGGCGGGAGAATCTGCGGCACATCGCCGTCGACGAACGCTTGAGAATGCGCGTGGACGATCTCGTCGCACAAATCACTGCTGATCTGGAAGCCGGCTACGTTCCATGCTGCGTTGTCGCGAACGCAGGAACTGTGGATACCGGCGCAGTCGATCCTTTATCCGAGATTCGAGAAGTTGCGAATCGGTTTCACCTTCGGATGCACGTGGATGGAAGCTACGGTGCCTTCGCGATTCTAGCGCCATCGGTGAGAAAATTGTTCGCAGGAATGGAGCAGGCGGATTCGATCGCGCTGGATCCTCACAAATGGCTTTATCTGCCGGTGGATGTTGGCTGCGTGATTTATCGCAACCCTGAGCTTGCTCGGGCTACTTTTGCTCATGAGGCGGAGTACACGCGGATGTTTGGCGAGGAAGCAGACGAAGCGTTTGTATGCTGGGATTACGGGCCCGAACTGTCTCGCCGTTTCCGAGCGCTCAAAGTATGGATGCTGTTAAAAGGAGTCGGTCTCGATCGGTTGAGTGAGGCGATCGAAAGCAATCTTGCCTGTGCGCGGCATCTCGAGTCGATGGTGCAAGCCAGCGATGACTTTGAAATGGCCGCGCCGGTCGAGTTATCGATTTTTTGTTTTCGTCACGCGCCGGCGCAGCTCAAGAATCAATCCTTCGCAGCAATCGATGCATTCAATGAACGGCTGCTGGTCGCTCTGCAACGCGATGGCAGCTCCTATCTCTCGAACACCACGGTCGGCGGCCGCTTCGCTTTGCGCGGTTGTGTGTTGAATTATCGAACAACGTTGCGCGACATGGAGATCCTGCTCGATGACTTGCGACGCGTGGGAAAATCACTGCCGGCTTCTGTCTAGGACTCGGGTTTAATCTGTCAGCCAAACCAGGAATGCAGCGTTATTTTTGAGGCTGATCCTGCTCGACGGTGCTCACAGCTTCGTCCCGCGAGACAGTTGTGACGGCTTCATCCGTCGTAACCGGCGTTGCAATCTCAGGTGCTTTTTCTTGGTCGAGTGTAGCAGGCCTGGCCGTCTCCGATGCTCGGGCAGTTTCGGATTTCAGACCGCGGTCGAGCGAGGTTTCCGGTTGAATCTGTGGTGGCATCTCCGTTCGCCGCGTCCAAATGTTAGGTCTTGTGGATTCCGCGGAAGCGCGCTGTTCCCAGTTGCGCGAGTTGCCTTCCTCTCTCTTACCTGTCGGCAGTTTCTGATCGCCTTCTTGCGCGGCCGGCTCTCCTTCGATCAGCGCGTCATCGGGTACGATGATCAGATCCTTGCCCACGTGGAGATCGGCTTCAGCGCGGACGTAGCCGCGAACTCGAGAACGCTGCGGATTGAAGATGTTTTCCAACTTGCTGCGGACGCCTTCGCCAACAACAAACCCCACAATTGTTCCATCTCCGCGATTGATGAGCACGTCATCGATGACGCCGAGCAATCGCCCGCTTTGGGTGACCATTTTGTGACCAATGATGTCGGACATGCGTGGCAGGTTATCGAGTTCGACGACTTCTTGCATCGCAGATCCGCGCACAGTCATGGCATCGGGCCCGATCGAATGCACAGCGGATGCAGGAATCATCCGCCGCTTTCCGGTGCTTCCGACAAGCGTTTCGCCGTGCACGACGACAAAACCAGCCACGCGCTCGCCGTCACGTTGCACGATGATTTCCTTGATTTTCCCAAGCCGCTCCGCCGCTTCCATGTCAATGACAGCACGTCCAACTAATTGACTTCCTTTAATCATTTCGTCTCCCCGTTTGGTGATTCCAGCGCAACCGTTAAAGACGATTCGCAATTGATGGCGCGTTTGCGTCCATCGAGTAACGGATTTGGCCTCAGAACGTTGGGACTGTTTCAGCCGCCGCGGAAAGGCGCGTGCTATCGCGTGCGCCAGTGGCGAAGAACGCAGTGGCGCGGAGTAGCGGTCGCGTGATCGGCAGTCGTCGCAATCAATTGCCGACGCCGCAAATGTGTGAGCGCCGCATGGACGGCGCTTTTGGAGAGTCCGGTCGCGTCGGCAATCGTGCGCACGCTGGCGCTAATGTGGCGCCATTTATTTCGTACGGCCTGGCCATAAACATGCAGGTAAACGATAAAAGCGGCGGGCTTTTGATCGTGTCCGATCAAATCACGCATCAGCACATCGAGCATGTAATCGTCGATCGGGACGGTACGTTTGAAACGAGGATTTTGAAGTGACAAGTGCTGAGTGCCCAGTGACGAGAGCAGATTAACCGCTATTCCTTTAAACGGACAGCTGTTTCTGCCGTAAAAGTGCGATGCATTCTGGACGACGTGCAGAGAATCCAATTAGTTTCAACGCATCATGATCAAGCAAATCAAATTCGTCAGCATTCCCGTAGCCGACCAAAATCGCGCGCTTGGTTTTTACACAGACAAGCTCGGGTTCACGATCATCACCGATCAACCGTTCGATGAGAAGCAGCGCTGGATCGAGTTACGAATTCCAAAAGCCGAAACGCGCCTGGTGTTGTTTACGCCCGAGGGAGACGAAAAACGGATCGCATCTTTCATGAACATGTCGTACGCGTGCGACGACATCGATAAGACATACGAGGAATTGAAAACGCGCGGTGTCGAGTTCGAAGGTCCGCCACAGAAGCAGCCATGGGGGACTTACGCGATGTTCAAAGACAGCGAAGGAAACAAGTTCGTTCTTTCGTCGGACTGAACACACCGCTGGCGTCTCATCCAGACGCACTACAGCCAAGTCGGCGCGCCCGGCCGTCGCGCCCTACCAGCAATAACAGCCCTATTTTTTGCCGGCGCGAGTGTAGGCGATTTCCATCGTTTTCTTTTCCTGGCCGCCGTGGGTTTCGTACCACTCCATCATCATGTGATCTTTGTCGGTAATCTTTAGCACTTCGCGAACTGGCGTTCTCATTCCGGGCATCATTTCAATTACGCTGGTGAAAGTGAACGTCTTGCTCGCGGGATCGTAGCTGCCCTCGGAGGACTGGATTCCCGTGCTCATGTTGTCGATCCACGAGCTCACGAACTTTTTCTTTGCGTTGTCGTAGCCTTCGATGCCCATCCCTTTGAACTGAACATCCTTCATTTTGCCGTCTTCACCTGGCATCTGCATTTTACCTGTCACATCCATCATCACGTAGCGGCCTCCCATGATGTCCTTGCGTGTAGCACTACCTTTGGATTCCTGCGGTTTGGCATTCGGATCCGGGTTCATCCACATTTTGATGGCGAAATTCCAATTGCCGTTCGTCTCTGAGAGCAGCTTGTGATTCTCATTGAGCTTCGACATTTCCATCATCTGCTTCATCATCTCCTGTGGATTCGGCATCTGACCGGTTGCACTTGCTGATTGGGCTGACGTCGAATCTGTGGAAGTCGCTGGTGATGTAGCGGGAGTTTGCGCAAACAAGGAAGTCGCAACCAATGTTCCGAACAGAATTGTGATTAATGACATAACGGTTTTCATCACAGGATTTTGCCAGCAATCGATGGCGGGTGACAAGTTCGAAACAAATCAGCAAAACAAAAAGAATTAAGTTCGTTTCGGCGAGACGCCGCCGTAACGCGGGTGAAGGAGCGGCCGGGCTTTCCAACCAACACGCGACACGCGTGCGCTCCCCCAGAATGTTCGCGCGGCTAACGATTCTCGGGTAGCATTCTCGCCATGAAACGAGAGAATCCGACGATTGAAATCTGTCCCGGAATCACGCGCCGGACTGTCGCACACGGCCACGCGATGTACCAGATGCTCGCCACGCTAGCGGAGGGGAGTATCATGCCTGCGCACTCGCACCCGCAGGAGCAAATCGTTCACATTCTCGAAGGCAAAATGCGGCTGATCGTCGAAGGCGTGCCGCATGAGCTTTCAACCGGGGATTCCTTTTATCTGGCGAGCAATGTTCCTCATGGTGTGGAAACTCTCTCGGCAACGCGCGTGCTCGACACGTTCAGTCCGCCGCGGACTGATTATCTGGCGATAGACGAAAAAGTTCTCCACGGAGCTTTGTAGTTTAGTTCGGGCCGTAACAAAGCAGCGGATCAAAACCGGCGATTATCCTTTTGGCTCGTCCGCGACTCGAAGCACAACTTTTCCACGCGTGTGATGGGTCGCCGCTTGTTGTTGCGCCTTTACCGCATCAGTCAGGGGAAGAACTTCCGTTACGATCGGTTTGATGTTGCCAGCGTCGATTAGCTGTGCGACCTCGCTGAGGTCGTCGGCATCCGCATGAGAGGCGATTCCCGTGCCGCGAATTCCACGTTTCTGAAGCTCGGCCGAATCAGGTCGCGCGACCAGTGACATAACGATGCCGCCTTTCTTTACCACTCCGTACGACCGCGCGAGTGTTTCCTTGCCCACTGGATCGAGCACGGCATCCACGTCTTTGGCAACATCTTCAAACTTCGTTTTGGTGTAATCCACCGCCACGTCCGCGCCGAGCTGCTTGAGAAGGTCCTGATTTTTCGTCGAGGCGGTGGCGATGACCCGGGCACCGCGCGCTTTGGCGATCTGCACTGCGAAACTACCAACGCCACCTGAGCCTCCGTGAATAAGAATTGTTTGCCCCGCCTGGAGTTTCGCCACATCTACTAATGCCTGCCAGGCGGTCAAAGCGGCCATCGGAACCGCCGCGCTTTCCACAAAATTAAGAGATTTGGGTTTTGCAGCGACTTCCCATTCTTTGACTGAGACGTAATCCGCCCAACCGCCGCCGAAGGTTGGATAACCGTAAACCGCGTCGCCTACTTTGAGCTTCGTAACGTTTGCGCCCGTTTTTTCCACGACTCCGGCAATGTCGTAGCCCGCAATCAGCGGCAGATGGGTGCCGAATTCCTTCGCGTATTTCCCGCTGAGCGTGAGTGGATCGGCTGGATTTACGCTGCTAGCGATCACGCGTACCAGCGCCTCATCGTCGTTCGGCTGTGGTTTCTGCACTTGCTCAAGCTTCAGCACATCGGGCGCGCCGTATTCGTGGGCGATTACGGCCCGCATCTTTGGCTTTTCGTCAGGGTGCGCTGTGCAAACGGACAGGGGTACGAGAGCTGCCAAGCTCAAAAAAAACAGAACTAATCGAGGAAATTGCATGACGCACGTTCGCGCGCGATCTGTTGCAGCGCGAACAACAGTTTAGAGAAAAGCGGCTATTCTGAAGAAGAGAATTGCAGCGGCGCTGACTCGGTGGAGAGTTATACTGACAAATGAGCGCACATGCAGCACATCAAAATTCCGGTCTAAGGAAAATCATCCTGGTGCTCCTCGCTTTAGGAGCGGTTTCGATGGTGTCGCTAATCGTTGCCGGCGCGACGAGCTTGATCACGCTGGCTGATAAGATCCACCCGGTCGCTGGTACGGTTGTATTCTGGGCGCTTTGTCTGGCGGCGGGATTCCTCGCGCTCTATTGCGTGATCGCTTATGCGCAGTTGCCGCCGGCACTCGTCCCGCCGAAGGAAACGTCGGGACCCAAGCACGAGGCTTATTTGCAGACGTTGCGTTCGCGGCTGGCAAACAATCCGCGCACTCGCGAGTTGCCACTGAGCACCAGTGCGGAGATTGAGGCGGCCGTTGCGCACCTTTCCAAGAAGGCAGATGTGGTTGTGCGGAGAACGGCCAGCACAGTTTTTCTTAGCACCGCGTTAATGCAAAATGGCCGTCTCGACGGTCTCATCGTGCTGTTCACCCAAATTCAAATGGTCACCCGTATAGCTCGGATTTATGTGCAGCGACCTTCGCCTCGCGAATTGCTCCGGTTGTATGCGAATGTTGGCGGCACAGCTTTCGTCGCCAGCAGCTTGGAATCGCTGGACCTCGGAGAAATGGTCGCGCCGCTTGCGGTGTCAGTGGTTCCGGCATTGAAAAGCGGAATTCCAGGTTTGAGCGGCATCTCAGCGCTCCTGGTCAAATGCGTTTCAAACGGCGCGGCCAACGCGTTCCTCACGTTACGCGTGGGCGAAGTTGCACGTCGCTATTGCGAACTCACTTCGCATCATTCACCTGAAGCCATTCGAAGATCTGCTACCGCCGCGGCCGTTCAGCATCTCGGGCGAATTGTTCGCGAGAACGGCGCATTAGTTGTCAGAAAAATTTGGGCAAGTACTGGACGCGCATTGATCGACAGCGGCGTATCGAAAGCCGAAGACTTCGCAGGCGCGACGCGTGATCTTTTTGGCAAGATTTCGCCGTGGCGGATGAAAGAGGAAGATGCCGTCACGCTTCCGTAGCGCGTAGAACCTCGCGTCGACGCGTTACTTTTTCGGTGGAACGTAAGTCGTGCCGCTTGCGTCCGCATGTGCCGGCTGCCGCGCATACCGTCCGTCTTTCGGACGGGCGAGTTCGTCGAAATCCCGTGCCAAGGCGTGTAATGCGCCGCGCATCTCCGGTCCTTCCATGGCACGACCATGTCCGGTGACAACCAATTCCGGCTCGAGTGTAGCCAATGCTCTCACCGATTCACGCGCGCTGTCCCAATCCGGTGTGTAATACATGGGCGGCCCGTGCATTTCCGGTTTTTGAAGAAGCGCTGCGTACACGGATTCCTGCCTCGTGGTAACGAACGCGTCCCCTACAATGAGCGAACGATCGTTCTCGCGCCAAAAGCTGACGTGACCGGGCGTGTGGCCAGGCGTGTGAATCCAACGCCAGCCACGCATGTGTGGCACTGAATGATGATCCGGCAGAAGCCGTAAACGTCGGCCCACGTCGAAGGGACCCGCAGGAAACAGTGGCGAAGTCGTCGCCATTAAGCCGCCACCCACGCTTGGATCTGGCGGCGGATAAGCCGAGCGTCCATCGAGATAAGGATGCTCGAGTAAGTGCGCGTAAATCGGCGCGTCCCAATCATCCGCGAGAGTTTCCAACGAGCCGACGTGATCAAAGTGCCCGTGCGTCATCAAAATGGCAGCGGGTCGAGAATTCTTGCCGAATCGCTCGATAGCGGCGTGCTTAATTGCGCCTGCAAAACCGGGGAGACCGGCATCAACTAAAACCCACTCACGATCGCCCGCGTTAGGTGGGCCAACGAAAACCACATTGACGATCGCGAGGCGTTTGTAAGCAAGATCGTCAGCGATCTCGTGCGTGCTGTCGTCGTTATCTCGATCAATCTCTGGATTGTCTGCGCGACTGTCTTCGGTGAGTGGAATCTGTTTGCTCATGGTTGCCCTGAACCTCCTGCGGCGCCGTAAATGTGGCCGGTCGTGTAACTCGCATCATTCGCGGCGAGCTGAACGAAAATTGAAGCAAGCTCCGCCGGCTGACCCGGACGTCCGAGCGGAGTTTTGGCACCAAACTCTTTTAATTTTTCCATTGTTGCGCCGCCACTTACCTGGAGCGGCGTCCAGATTGGGCCGGGTGCGACGCCGTTTACGCGGATGCCTTTTTTGGCGAGCTGCTTGGCAAGCGAGCGTACGTAATCCGTCGTCGCCGCTTTCGTTTGTGCATAATCATAAATGTCCGGCGACGGATCGGTCGCTTGCACCGATGTCGTCGCGATGATTACTGAACCCGGCGTCATGTGTGGGAGCGCAGCCTTAATAATCCAGAATGGCGCGTAAATGTTCGTCTTCATCGTGGAGTCGAAATCCTCCGACGAAATGTCGAGGATCGATTGACGCGCTTGTTGCCGGGCGGCGTTGCAAACTAAAATATCGAGACCGCCGAGTTCCTCGACCGCATCGGCAACGAGGTTCTTGCAAAAACTTTCCTCGCGCAGATCGCCGGGGATTGCGACAGCTTTGCGCCCGTCTTCTTCGAGCAGCGGGATAACTTCGTCCGCATCCGGTTGTTCGGTGGGAAAATAATTGATTGCTACATCGGCGCCTTCGCGTGCGAATGCGATGGCGGCGGCACGCCCTATACCCGAGTCGCCTCCGGTTACCAACGCTTTGCGACCTGCCAGTCGTCCACTGCCCGTGTAACTCTTCTCCCCGTGATCCGGGCGCGGATCCATTTTGCTGGCAAGACCTGGCCACGGTTGCGGTTGTTCTTTGAAAGGGGGCTTCGGATATTTGTCTCTGGGATCTTCCAATTTCTGAGTTGTCATACGTTCTTGTGTTTCTTGCCCGGCGTATGTAGTCGAAGTTCCGAGCAACGCCGCGCCAAGTCCTGATCATTTTGCGTCGCGTAATTCCAGCCTGGTGCTTCATGAATTCCTCTTGCTTGTTCAGCGATGCACGCGGCGTGCTCAGATGTATATCGCTGCTGGCGTCTGACACAGACGCCCTACAGTTGCCGACAAGCTAATGAGTCAATCAGTCAGCGCGTAACGGCGTTGAAAGCCGCGCATTCCTGGCATTTTTTCAAATCGAGCTTTCCGGAAGCAAGGACTGGAATGGCTTCGACGCGCTGTAGGTATTTTGGAATCCATAAGTTTGGAACGCCTGTTTCCTGTAATTTTTTGCGCAACTCAGCGATGTCTATATCCACAGCGCTAAGGAGCACGAGCGCTTCGCCTTTGGCCTCGTCCTGCACGCCTACAACAGCAATGGGACGTTCGTCTCGTCCAGCTAGTCCCATTACATCGATGATTTTGTGTTCGATCGCTTCGTGCGGCACCATTTCGCCGCCGATCTTTGAAAATCGCGAGAGCCGGCCTTCGATGTAAAGGAATCCGTCTTCGTCGAACCGGCCGATGTCACCTGTCTTCAACCAACGGTCGCGCAAAACTTCGGAGGTTCGCTGCGGATCGTGTAGATAGCCTTCGAAAATGTTGACGCCGCGCAGCCAAAGCATTCCGCTATCGTACAACGAAAGTTTCTGATCAGTTTCGGGTTCACGGATCTCGGCGGCGATACCCGGAGCTAATCTGCCAACTGAGCCCACGCGGCTCGACGGCTGCACGTGATCGCCTGCCCTTGGCGGCTCGGGATCAGGCAAATTAACGCTCACCACCGGCGCGGTCTCGGTAAGCCCGTAGCCTTCGAAAACTTTTTTGTGGAAACGTTCCTCAAAGTGACTCGCCAGCTCGAGCGGCAATTTTTCGGCGCCAGTGATGATAAGGCGCAAACTGTTAAGCTGTTCGGGTTCCGCTTTCCGCAAATACAGACGCAAAAAAGTGGGCGTTAGCAGCAGGAATGTCAGCTTGTATCGATCGATCAGCGCCGCGCATTT
>JBJMXF010000256.1:0-5924 GCA_045809725.1 Candidatus Udaeobacter sp.
AACGGGGGGATCAATTTGTTTTTTTATTGTAGTGACCTCGTGATTTTCGGGAAGAATCCGTTTCGTGTGGTGCGCGTACATCGCGCATTGAGGTGGCTTTTACTTGATTCCTTCTACGGGGTTCAAGGAAAATTTTCGGACGGGTAACCACGAATACACACGAATGGACACCAAAGATGGAAAGGGAAAAGCAACCACGGATGACACTGATCGATCGCTCCGAAAAACAGATTTGAATCAGGAAAAAAGGAAATAAGGAAATGGAGCTTCCTGCGTTCCTGCTTTCCTTATTAAATTTTAAAAGTCACGGCGCGGCGAGGCCGATCTCGATCGGCTCCCCTGGCTGTTGCATGTTTACGATCACGGCTTTGTCCGGATGCACGTCGGTGAGTTTGTATGTCCGATTCGCTTCAGCGGTCGCGAGGGGAAATTCCTGGTCTTTGCGCACTTCGAATTCCTTTCGTCCACCCCAGGTATAAACAAAGGTCGCGACGGATTGCGGCGACGTGGCGACCTGTCCTTTCACCAACGTGAGCTGTGCGTGATTTTGCTGATGCTCGAGCAACAACTCCGACACATCCTTCTTCATGCCGTACTGGTTGCGCTCCTGTTTTTCATTGAACTGCATGATCTTGAAATCCGTACCACGGATGACGTCACCAACTTTCAGGAATTGCGTCGGTTCGCTCTCGTCGGTGCTGTTGATGCCGAACTTGTCTTTTGTGCGCGACGCAAACACGTAGCGGAACGGTTCCTCCGTGGCCGACACTAAACGTAATTTTGTCGTGTAATCCGGGTGCGACTCTGCCTTGGTTGGATCGGTGTTGCCCTGCCATTCGTCGAGATTGGTGAACCCATCCGTGTCGGGATCCTGTTCAAGAGCGTCGGCGTCTTCGATGGGTAACGCATATTTCTCGAACCACTCGTTAGGCACCGGCGCATGCACCTGGGTGTTTTCCAATGTCGCAGGCATGCCGTCCGCGCCGATGAAATGTTTTTGCGGAACGAACAAACCGGAGCGCGTGCTGGCTTTCCATTGCAACGGCTTTTCGATCTGTTCCGCGGCGCGATCGAGCTCGACTGCGATCGGCGGCTGCGAGGCGGCTTTCGGTGGAATTGCCGGCGAAGTAATAAGGCTGCGGTTGAATTGGATTGCGCTCCACCAAATGGCAATGGATGAAATGAAAAGAAATACCGCGGCAGCCATCAGCACCGCGCGATCGTAATTTGCCTTAAGCCAGTCGATTGCTTTCGCCACGGCTAATCATTAACCACGAATGGACACGAATAGACACGAATTTCATAGAGCAATCCTCTCCCACTCTAATTTCCGGTGCTTGAAGTTCAGGATTACTCCGACCCGGAGTGCTGTGATGCGGAGATAGTTCAACATCAGCCCTCGTTCATGATCGGTGATTTTGTCGATTACCTTTGTTTCCAAGACGAGAGCGTCAAAAACAATCAGATCAGGAACAAACAGCCCAATCTTGTGACCTTTGTAGAGCACATCGTACGAGGGCTGCTGCCTGAATGGAATTTTTCGCAGCAAAAATTCCACCACCAATGCGTTTTCGTACGGCTTCTCAACAAGCCCATGACCGAGTGTGTTGGTAATCTCGATCGCGCAGCCGACGATTTGAAACACTTCCGTCTTGAGCAGCAGTCCGTCCCCCGAATTAGTGTCCATTAGTGTCCATTCGTGGTTAAAAAGTAAACCTCAGCATCTCGATCGTGGCGGAGACTTCGATGTGCTCGTTGCCGACGATGAAGTTTAACGCGCCTGCGGGTGATTGGCCGGGGGATGCTTGCGGGCTTGGGACCGGGGTCGGCGCTCCGGCTCGCTCGCGCGGCGGCCCTTTGTCTTTTTCATTGTGCACGTACAACGTGCGAATGATGAAGAATTGGCTGGTGGAACTTGTGATTTCGTTCATGACTTTTCGCGCTGCAGCGGGCGCAGCTTTGAACGTCACCTCAACGACGTTGCGCTCGATCAATTTCGGCGCGGCGGTAGCGCCCGGTTTCGCGACCGTCGCAACTCTTTGGCCGGGAGATGGTGCCGGTGTCGGCGATGCTCCGCGTTCTTCAGGAAGCGGATGACGTCGAAACGACGTGATACTGTCCACCTTCGCATCGAGTAAAATGTTCATGAACATTTGAACTTGTGAGAGTTCCTGTCCCAGCAAGGCCGCAACGGCTGTGCCCGGCATGGCCCGGGCGAACTCATCGAACCCAAGCTGAAACTTGTCGGGTAACTTCACGTTATTCTTACGCGCCCTTTCCTCCGCGGCGACAGTCGCCTGGCGCAGGCGCGACTGGAACTCGTTAGGCGCAAGCGGTGGCGCCGGAGCGACTTCGGTTTTCAGTTCCTCTTTGAATTTGTCCAGCGCCTCTTTGTATGTCTCGAGATAGCCTCTCATTTTCCGGAAATTCGCTTCGTTTGGGAACGGATTCAGACCTTGTAAACGGTTCCGCTCAGCTGTCGCCTGGTCGAACGTTTGCTTTGTGTCGCTCCAAACACTCCATCTCCAATAAAGGAGCGCACCGGCGAGCAAGATGCAGATTCCGGAAACGAGCAGAAGAATGCCGAGCGCGCGATTTTGCTGAAACCATTTCATGCCAGTAACCACGAATGGACACGAATCGACACGAATCTCATAAGACAACCCTATCCCATTCCAATTTCCGATGCTTGAAGTTGAGGATCAGTCCAACGCGCAGACCGGTGATGCGGAGATAGTTCAACATCAGTCCACGTTCATGATCGGTGATTTCTTCAATCACTTTGTATCCACGACAAGAGCATCAAAAACAATTAGATCAGGAACAAACAGCCCAATCTTGTGGTTTTTGTAGAGCACATCGTACGCCGGCTGCTGCCTCAATGGAATTTTTCGCAGCAAAAATTCCACGACCAGTGCGTTCTCGTACGGCTTTTCTACAAGACCATGCCCGATCGTGTTGAGAACCTCGATGGCGCATCCGACAACCTGAAACACCTCGTCCTTTAGCAGGAGCTTTTCGCCATTCGTGTCCATTCGTGTCCATTCGTGGTTAGTCATTAAACCGCTCATGGCATCTTCACCGGTTTGCGCAGTGTGAGCTGAAGCTCAAACGGGAACGCCCATTCCGTGTCGTTCGGGACGGAGTTGGATTTTACAAAACGCTCGGGCGTTTTTGTGTCGATGACAAAGAGCGGCGAGTTCGCGAGATTCCGCAGGTAATCGACGACAATTTCCTGCTGTTTCGGATTGTATAGGTAAAGGCCGCGAAGGTTAATGCCGTCGATTGAGACCACAGCCGGGACTTTGCTTACCGGGCTCGCGATGGGCGCCGGCGCAGGGGTGGAACCAATTTCCGCGGCGCGCTTTTCAGAGACGCCCAACAATTTCCCACCGGAAGTCGCTGCCAGTTCCGTGATCCAAATGTCTGATTCGGGCAGACGCGAATTTAGCTGTTCGAGGATCTGCGGCCAAAAATTGCGATCATTCACAGCGGTGATCAGCGGGGTCGCAATATTATCCAACCCGGTGATTTGCTTTTTAAGCTTGTCCAACTGCCCCTCAGCTATGCGCATGGTGTCGTTCTTCTGGCGGAGCGTCTCTGCCGTTTGCTGCGCGACTACCGCGGCGCGTGTGTAGTAAGCCGACCACCCCAGCAGCGCGAGCAGAATGCACGCCGCAGTAGCAATGAAGAACGGAAGACGTTTTTCCAGGTCGTGCCTGCGGACGACGTTCGCCGGCCGCAGATTTAATTCCATCGGGCAAACAGTGGTGCTGCGTAATGCCAGCCCAACCAATTCACCTAACAAATGTGCAGAATGGGCGACGTCCTGAATCGGCACGGACTCGGCAACCATCACGTTTTGCAACGGATTAAAAAATTCGATCGGCAGTTGAAATTTTTCGTGAAAAAACTCGCGCAAGTAGGGCATTCCAGCACCGCCGCCACACAACAAAATGCGAGCCGGGCGATTTCCCTGCTGTTGAGCGCGGTAGTGGGTGATGGACCGCATCAATTCTGCGTGGAGCCGGGTCACGGTGCTGCGCGCGATTTTCGAAACCCGCGCAACATTGGGATCGGCGGGTTCGGCATAAGCGCCGCCCAGCCCCACAAAGCCATCCCTCTTCTTGCGAGTTTCTGCCGCGGCAAATGATTCGTTAAATTCTCTCGCGATCGCGGTGGTAATGGCGCTGCCGCCCAGCGGAATGCTGCGCAAAAAAATTCTTCCTGATTCAATGAAAAGGATATTCGTGGTGCGCGCACCGATATCCAGCAGCAGCGAACAATCAGCGACTTCGGGGTAGCTGTAGCGAAAGGCGTTGTAGAGCGCCATCGGTGCTATGTCGACGGTCGAAGTCTGTAGTCCTGTTCCTTCGACCACTGCATTTGCTTGATCGAGCAAATCAACTTTGATCGCGACAAGGACGACCTGAATTTGTTCCCCCAGTCCTCCGCCTACGAGCTGATAATCCCAGACGACGTCGTGCAGAGGGAACGGAACATTTTGCTGCGCTTCAAACGAAATGATCTTGTCCAGTTTTTCCCCTGCTACTGGCGGCAGTTTCACGAACCGCGCGAATACTGATTGTGCAGGCAAAGCATAGTTCACCGGGCGCCGCGGAATTTGCAGTTCATGCATCATCTCGCGCAACACCGCGGCGCTTTCGTCGAACGCAACATGTGCGTTGCGACGCTGGCCGGTCTCAGGATCCAGCGGCACTTCGCGCAGGCGATAATCCACCAGGGTCAAACCGCCATGGGCGACTCGGAATTCCGCAAGACCAGTAGTCTGAGATCCGAGATTTAGAGTAATCAGGCGTGCTGGTGCGCGCATCGGCTTAAAGCTCTAAATCGCAATTCCAAAATGCCCAAGCAAATTTCAACGGCATCTGGGCAGCATTGAATTGGTTTGGGTGCAGGTGGAACGCGTTGTCCTCAACGCGTTGGCTACTAATTGCGGCTTTGTCGCCAGATATTTGCGCCTTCGGCGATTCAACTGCCATCGTCCTGAGGACAAGACGATCCACCTTGCTGCTTGGCGGGCTGGCCGCGACTATCGTGAAATTGGATAGGCGCGAATTTTTGGCGAGTTGCCGCTCCAATTCTCGAACGACGCGCCGGCATTGATCTGGAAGTGATCGTTGCCTACCTGGCCCGAAACGTAATTCTGCCAGTAGTCGCCGTTGCCTTTGCCGCTCCATCGCCCGTAAACGAACCCTACTTCTCCTGTGTAATAGACGTGATTTAAAGGCGAGCTGATTATCTCATCTGGCAAATCTTTTCCATCGGTCGCAGCCATTTGCGATCGAGAATTAGAAACGACGCTTGGCTTTCTGATGGGCGCGCGTCCCACATCGCTCGGAGCGAAATACGTCACTGGAAATAAGCCGAGCGGCGCCATCCCAATTTGCACGAGCGCACTCGCGCTTACTAACTGCGCGCCATCGGACCACGCACGAACCGGCCCCTGATGAAATAGAATGGAATTGGACGCGTTAGTAACATTGCGATGGTAGATGCTCAAATTAGAAACCGTATCGAGCGGCTTCAACGCAGATGCGGCCACGCGATGTTGTACACGTCCGGAATGTTTGACCTGCTGCGCCGCGACAGGAAAACAAACGGCAAAGAACCCGAGCGCCAGGAAAAGCGCACCTTTGAACATGGGGAGACTCAAAGCCAAATCGCAGCAAACGCTAGTGAAAGTTTGCGCAAGAGGAGATGACCGGTAGTTCGCTTGTCATTCTGAGCGAAGCGAAGAATCTCTGATTTTTGTTTGTGCGAGCTGCAATTGTCGGGGGCCGATGGCCAGAGATGTTTCGCTCGGCTCAACATGACAGAGCAGTAAAGGAATCAACGCTTCAACTTTTCAACGACTCTCTGAAATAATCGATCGTCTTCTTGATACCTTCCTCGAACTGAAC
>JBJMXF010000257.1:0-2810 GCA_045809725.1 Candidatus Udaeobacter sp.
AACGGAACTTGTATTCGGCTGTCACGCCATACGTGCGGGGAGCATTCGGAACCGCCAAGTCGGAAAGTCCAGCGACACCGGTAAGCATCGAATAATAGTAATCATCGGTGAGATTCGTTCCCCAGATCGACACGCCCAGACCGGAGTCGCTCTCCCAACCGAGCGACGCACTCAGGAGTGTATGGCTGTCCACAGAGAGTCGGTTGTCGAGTTCGGTGTAGGTCTTGCCGGCGTACGTCAGATTGCTCCCGAACCTGATGTGCGCGCGATCCAGCGGATAGTCGTACTGGAATCCGACGTTGCCGGAGAACTCTGGCGCGTTCGGAAGCCGATTGCCGGTGGCGTTAAAGTTGGGATCGCCGAAGTCGTTGAGCCCGGACGGAAGTCGGTTTGTGTTGGGAGCATTGGGGAAATTGCCGATCCGAGTATGCAGATAGCTTGCATTGGCCCTGAGCGTGAGATTGTCGGTGACAAGTGCTTCGACCGTCGCTTCCCCGCCATACGTCTCCGCGGACGGCCCATTGAGAGTCAACACGACGCCTGTCTGGACCCGCTGAAACTGAATGTTCTTGTAATCGTAGTAAAACGCGTCCGTGTTGAACACGACCCTGCGGCCCAGGAACTCCGTCTTCAATCCGATCTCATAGGCGTCGAGTTGCTCAGGGTCGTAAGACGCGGCGACGGAGGGCGCCTGGCCCGTCGAAAAGTTCCCCGACTTCACGCCCCGGTTATACGAAACGTACCCCATGACGTCCGGCGTGAACCTGTGGTCGAGCGCGACGCGCCAGGTCGGATCTCCCTTTTTGTAATCCTTCGTCTGTGGGGGATCGATCACAACGCTCGTGCCGTAAATATTTTGCACGCCGTTGTATTCCGATTTGTCATGACTGTAGCGGATGCCTGCCGTCAGATTGGTCTGATCGTTGAGGGGATAGGTGGCCTGGGCAAAGCCAGCGATGGAGTGGACATGAGTTTGCGTGAATAGATCCACTCCGGGCAGCGGACTAAATACAAGGCCGGTGATCGAAATGGGGTCCATGGCCGCCTTGTAATCAAAATAGTACAAGCCAGCGAGCCACTGCAGCTTCGCGCTAATCGGCGAAAACAGATGGACCTCCTGTGTGAACATTTCGGTCCCAATATGGAACGTGGCCTGAACGACGGGCAGCGGAGACATGTCCTGGTCGAAGATCTGCCGACCATCATCGAACTTCTGATATGCAGTGATGCTCCTGATCCCCACAGCGTCCGAATCGTGATCGAGCGTCAATGACCCGCCATACGCCTCACCCGTATTCACATTCGTATTGCCGAAAACATTGAAATCCCCCGGATTCGTCTGGCCGGTGACCAGCACCGAACCGGGCGCCGGCTGTGCCGCACCCGTGGTTCTGTTGAAGTCGGTGTAGTTGCCGGACAGCACGAGAGATGTCTTGTCGCTGACCTGGAACAGCAACTTGCCCAGGACATTGGTTTCCCGCGAGCGGAACACATCTTGACCCGTGGTGAGGTTCTTGCCCCACCCTTCGCCCTGATCGAGGTACTGAGCAGACAGGCTGGCGGCGACCTTGTCCGATAGACCCCCGGACACATAGCCGGACGTCTTTACGGTGTCGTAGTTTGCGTAACTCACTGCAACATTCGCCTCAGGCTCGAACGAAACCGGCCTGGTGACGATTTGGACGACACCGCCGGTAGCGTTGCGGCCGAAGAGCGTGCCTTGAGGGCCGTTCAGCACCTCGATGCGCTCGATGCTGTTCAGCTCGAAGAAATTTGCATATGCAGATGGC
The DNA here is from genome assembly GCA_045809725.1 of Candidatus Udaeobacter sp. Taxonomy (GTDB): domain Bacteria; phylum Verrucomicrobiota; class Verrucomicrobiia; order Chthoniobacterales; family UBA10450; genus Udaeobacter. The sequence goes on from JBJMXF010000257.1 coordinate 1,791, forward strand.
TGATAGACACCGTCTACGTACATCGCCACGGATGACTCGGCGTTGACGTCCCCAGTGCTGGAGCCGATGCCTCGCAAAAAGGGCGTTGAGGCGCCGATTGATCGGTTCATGACCAGATTAGGCACCGCCACCTGCAATTGCGTCGTGCCGCTGATCCCAGCGCTCGCCAGTTCGGACGCTCCTATGGCAGCGACTGTGATCGGCACCTCCTGCAGCCGTTCTGCCCGTCGCTGCGCCGTGACGACAATGACTTCAAGCTGTCCGGCGTTCCCCTCGTCTTCTCCGCTCGCCGTTGAGTTCGCTCCCGTACTGGGCTCCGCCGCAAAGGCCAGGGGGTACGGCAGGCAACCCAATAGCATGACCATGCTGAGACGGACGAATCTACTTGAAACCATGTTCCCCCCTTGCGGCTCTTGCCGCAGATCCCACGTTCCGGCGATGCACGAAAAACACCAAGACCAGCGGCGCATTGCCATCTCACCGACGCTTGGTCATCGGTGCGCAAAGCCAGGCAAGAAGGCGTTCCATTACGTTGCTCGAGACTCCTCTTCAAGCATTCCCTGGATGATGCGCCGAGCAAGGATCCCGGCCTTATCCGCAGCTACGATGATCTCCAAGGTATCGCCACGCTGATCGAAGTCCCGCTGAATCGCTCCGACGACCACCTCATCTTCGGCGACGATGTGCCGTGCCTGTTCGATGGACTGCGGCGTCTCGGGACCGGGGTAATTGGACACCATTGCATGGAAGACGTAAGTGGTTCGCGCGTCCCGCGGGGTCAGCGCATTGATCGCGCAGAGCAGTGATGCCGGTACGCCGGGGTCATCCACCTGCCGCATAGACTGCTTGGCGATGTGGATGCTGGGCATAAACGCCTCGCATGTGTGCGTTCGGTGATACGTCACTCCCGGCTTGCATCCGAAGAACGCAGCCATCGGTCCTTCGTAGCTGACCGCAGGCTCTTCCCGGCGAATGACGATCGAGCGGCCTTCTTCCTTCACGTGGTACTTCGAGCTGGCG
>JBJMXF010000258.1:0-2554 GCA_045809725.1 Candidatus Udaeobacter sp.
ATCTGCTGGCCGATTGGGTACCGGCGAACAATGCGACGGTTTACGATAAGCTGGAAGCCGCAGGAAGCGTATGTCTCGGCAAGACAGCACTGCATGAATTCGCATACGGTGCTCCCGCGCCGACCGCGCCATTTCCCCCCGCGCTGAACCCGTGGCATACCGACTACAGCCCCGGCTCGTCGAGCAGCGGCTCGGGAGCCGCCGTTGCGGCCGGGCTGGCGATGGGCGCGACCGGGACAGATACTGGAGGCTCGATACGCCATCCGGCTGCCGTCTGCGCAATCGCCGGCATGAAGCCGACGTATGGACGCGTCAGCAATTATGGCGTGATTCAACTTGCCGCGAGCCTCGATCACGTCGGACCCATGACGCGCACTGTGCGCGATAACGCGGCGATGCTGCAGGTCATGGCGGGCTACGATCCGCGCGATGCCGGCTCCGTTGATCAACCCGTACCCGACCTTTCCCGCTTTATCGGCAACGCGATCAAAGGCGTCCACATCGGAATCCCCGAGCGCTATATCGCTCAGAATCCGAATGATCCGCAGGTGCTCGGCGCTTTTGAGCAGGCGAAGCGCGCGCTGCGCGACGCGGGCGCGGATCTGCGCGCGATTGAAGTCGACGGAATCGATGATGCCGATCAAGCGGGCTCGACGATACTCATGTGGGAGGCTTACCAGTTTCACAAGCGGAACCTCGTCGACCATCCTGAGAAATACGGAGCGCCGTTGCGCGAAAGACTGCTGCTCGCCGGCGAATGGGACGAGGCACGCTACAAGCGCGCAAACGAACAGCGCGAACGGCTGCGTGCAGGTTTCAAGTCCGTGCTTGCCGATGGCATCGACGTCATTGTGCAGCCGGGACGCAACACACCGGCCGTGACTTTGGAAGCGCTGATCGCGAATCCGCTGGATACTGCGGGCGGCATACGACGCATGTACAACATCACGCGTATGCCGGCGATGGTGCTACCGATGGGTTTCGACCGCGATGGGCTGCCGCTGGGTTTGCAGATCGCGGGCAACTGGTGGTGTGAGGACCGGGTTTATCAGGTCGCTGCCGCCTATGAAGACGCGAGCGGCTGGTCGCACCTTCATCCGCCCGCATTTAGCTGACTACGTAACCGGTCGCATACCGACCGACTGCTGATACCAGCGCCATGCGCTTTGCATACCGCGTGAGGACAAGCCATCCACTGTAGTACGACTGTAGTGATTCGCGCAATACGAGCGTAAGTGTAAACGGCGTAACGACGGTCACAAGCACCGATATAAAGGAATGCCGCGCCTGGCGCATAATTCTCGCAAAGCGATTGCGTCAGTCGCCGCTGCTCGAGGAACCATATGAAAAATTTACACAGAATCGCCGTACTTACACTTTGCGGCTGCATGCCGTGCGCTGCATGGTCACAAAATTATCCGGCGAAGCCCGTGCGCTTCATCATTCCATTTCCGCCCGGTGGCCCGACCGATATATTGGGACGCCTTGCGGCGCAGCGCCTGACCGAAGCGTGGGGCGTGCAAGTCGTTGCCGACAACCGCGCAGGCGCCGGCGGCAATATCGGCTCCGAGCTCTGCGCGAAGTCGCCACCGGATGGCTATACCATTTGCATGATGACTATTGCGCAAAGCATCTCTCCGTCGATTTACAAGAAGCTTGGATTCGACCCGATCAAGGATCTCGCGCCGGTGACCCTCATGGCAACTTTGCCAAGTCTCCTGATGGTTCACCCCTCCCTGCCCGCAAAGAACGTACGTGAGCTTGTCGCGTTGGCCAAGTCGAAACCCGGCACACTGACGTACGCGTCGACTGGTAACGGATCGAGCCCTCACATGCTCATGGAGATGTTCAAGTGGCTCGCGGGCGTTGATCTTGTGCATGTGCCTTATAAAGGCGCTTCGCCTGCCATGATCGACCAGATCTCCGGTCAGATCGACGTCGCGTTCAGCACAGCGATCGCGGCGCTGCCGTTTGTGCAGCAGGGCAAAGTGCGGGCTATCGCAGTATCGACGCGCGAGCGCTTCCCGCCCCTGCCCAATTTGCCCAGCGTAGCTGAGAGCGGCATCAAAGAGTTCGACGGCAGCTCATGGCAGGGTGTCGTCATGCCCGCTGGCACAGCGCGCGAATATATCGCCAAGGCGCATGCGGAACTCGCGACGATGCTCAAGTCGGCGGACATGAAACAAAAAATCATGCAGCAGGGTGGATTCGCCGTCGGCAATACGCCGGAGGAATTCGCGGCCTTCATTCGCAGCGAAACGGATAAATGGGCGCGCGTGGCGAAGGCAGCGAAAATTCAGGTCGAGTGAACGCATCGAGATCTATCGGCGGGGTGCAGATCACCGAGAGCGGCGGCACTACACAGCTCTGCTTTCCGCCGCGGCGGGCTGCCGGCTCCGCATTGATGCTGACGATCTTTGGTGCGGCCTGCAGCATCATCGGCGTGATGTCCGTCGCGGGTCTTGAGCGATCCGGAGACAGTCCGGCGTCGAGCAACGTTGCGCTCGCATTCGCCGGTGTCTTTTCGCTGCCGCTCTTCGCCATAGGTCAGTTA
>JBJMXF010000259.1:0-2553 GCA_045809725.1 Candidatus Udaeobacter sp.
CGACCGGCACGCTGGCCACCTCGACGAGCTGGGCCTCGACGAGCTGGGCCTCGACGAGCTGGGCCTCGACGAGCTGGGCCTCGACGAGCAGCACGTCCGCCCGAGCGGCCACCGCCTCGACGAGGCCGGCCACCTCGACCACGAGCGGGCCGAACGGGCCGAGCGCTGACGGGCCACCTCGACCAGGCCGGGCCACCTCGACGAGCTGCGCCTCGACCAGGCGGGCGACCTCCACAAGGCGGGCGACCTCGACCGGCACGCTGGCCACCTCGACGAGCTGGGCCTCGACGAGCAGCACGTCCGCCCGAGCGGCCACCGCCTCGACCACGCCGAGCGGGCCGAGGGGTGGCGGGACGGCGGCCCACCTCGACCGGCAGGCTGGCCACCTCGACGAGCCGGGGCCTCGACGAGCAGCACGTTCGCCCGAGCGGGCCACCGCCCGAGAGGTCACCGCCGGGGCAGGGCCTCGACGAGCTGGGCCCGAGGAGCTGGCCCTCGACGAGGCGGCCGCGGTGAGCGGGCCGCGGTGGGGTGTGGACAACCGCGGGTCTGTGAATTGCCCGAGCGGAAGTTCCTGATCTCGTTAGTGGGTTTGTTCCAGTTCTAGTTATACGCGGGATACCCCGTGAGGTTCCCCGCGAAGTACCCCGCGAAGTGACGTGGGATACCCCGCGAGGTGCCCCGCGAAGTACCCCGCGAAGTACCCCGCGAAGTCGGATCCGCTCGACCTCGCGGGGTATCCCACGCTTTCTGTGGACAACGTCTATCCGGCGAAGGATCCGTCGCCGGTCGCAAGGCGCCGGGTGGTCGGGCTCCCGGCTTGCTCGAACTCCCGAACGACGTGCCTTGTCTGCTCGAGTGCTCGCAAGGCGTTGCGCACGTCGCCCTGATAGAGCCCCTGCAGGCAGCGAGCCAGCAGCGGCACACCCACGTTCGTGTACCCCTTGGCGTCGGCGAAGGAGGCCAGGGCGTTGAGTACCCGCCTCTGCCGGTCCACGCCTACCGACGGATTCGAGCAGAGCCCGCGCACGGTTGCCGCCCACCGGGCGACGTCCGACTGAGGCCGCATCGTCGCCAGCATGGTCAGCGAACGTTGCGTCAACTGCTCGTCCCGCTCGTCGCGCAGCAGCCGGTACACGGCGGCTCGTCCTTGCCGTCGGTCGGCTCGCACGTGCCCCGAGTGCTCGAGCAGATGGGTCGCGTTGCGTACGGAGCGCGGGTGCCTGTGCAGTTCCTCGGCTATCCACCCGTCGGAGACCCTGACTCGCCCGTCTGGGCTCGCGAACGCTGCCAGGAGGCTGAGCACGGCGGCCGTGAAGTCGCGACCGCAATGCCGGCTGGTCTGGATCCCGATGGCGCAGGTCGACCAGACCGAGTAGCTGACCGGCCGGCGCAAGGGCGGATGGTGCCCGTTCTGGGCGAGCTCGTCGTCGGGGTCGACTGGCATACTGCCGTCGTCGAAGCTCTGGGCGGGCTCGATGAGAGCAAGGGGCGCGGTGGCCAAGGCGTGGTCACCGCGCCCTTCCGCCCTCACGAGCCCCTCACCTCGAAGCCACGTTCGCGGTAGCGGTTCACCTGCGCGGCCGTCGGATTCGGGTGAAGTACCCACACGGTGACGTCCTCCCGCAGGTGCGACGCCCGCTCGAGCGCACTGCTGAACGCGCCGAGTGCAACATGGCGCAGGTGTGTGGCGACCTCCTCGCGGCCCGTGCCGTTGTGGCCGCGATGCCGCGGCATCGGCGGACCCAGAGCCGGGATGAGCCGATCAAGGTCCAACACGACGTCGCCGGCCGCCACGGTCATCGCCTCGAGCCCGGCCCCGAACGGCGCGGGGGCAGTGAGCACAACGACGCGCGGGCTCATGACTGGGCCTGTCGGGTAGCCGGCCGGGTGCTCTCGGCGATATAGGCCTCGAGAACGCTGCGGCGCACCCGCAACCGACGCTCGCTGTAGGCGATAAACGGGATACGCCCCGAGCGCACCAGAGCGCGAAGCGCCTCCTCCGGCATGTTCGTGTAGAGCGCTGCCTGCTTCAGGTCGTAGATCGGATCCGGGTTCAGGTCGAGCTCATCCGGCCCAGTCTGGGCGGTGACGCCGTCGGGCTCCTGGCCCTCGGTCAGCCGCAGCCGAGTGGCGGGCTCCTCGGGCGCCGGCGGGTCGGTCGGGCTCGTCGATCTGGGGGCTCTGGTCACGTTCCTCGTGTCCTTCGATTCCGGCGGAATCGGCCGTCACGGGGCAGGGCGCAACGAGGCGTCGATGATGGGTCTGGGCGGGGCCGATGTTCCGAGTCACCAGGCGCGCGTCATCACGTTGCGCCCGCAGCCGGCGGTGCCGCCGTCAAGACGGCGCGTGTGAGGAACTGCAGCACAAGCCGTTGCGGCGGAGGGCGCGAGTCCGCCGCGTGCAGGCTCGCCGTAGCGGCTGCATACGTCGCGTCGTCGGCCGGGGCATCAGGTTCCGTGGTGTCGTCCAGGCCGAGCGCGGCTCGAACGGCCGCCGCCAACCGCAGGGCGAGGTAGTACCCGGTGATCACCTGCAGGCGAATCGACGCCC